>JBCCYF010000037.1:0-37703 GCA_039190275.1 Pseudomonadota bacterium
CCCGAGCCGCGCTCGCCGACGCGGCGCAGTGGTGCGCGCAACCGGGCCGGTGCATTGTGCTGCATAATACCGGCCGAACCCTTCGCGCAGAGCACGCCACGATTGACCGGGTGATCGCGGTTACCTTCGATATATTTGACGGCGCCATCCTTGAGATGCACGTTGATGCCGCAGCGGCAGGCGCACATGTAGCAGGTGGTTTGGCGGATCTCGTCAGCCACGTCCGGGGACAGGTCGATTTTTGGCTGGCGGTGTTTTGTCATGTGATCCTCCCCCGATCAACCTTAGCCATCAGACGCCGCGCGTCGAGGGGGCTCCGCTGCCAAATTAGGACCAGATCGATTGCAAATATAGGTCCAGTACCGGGGCCTTGGTCGTCGTTCTGTTGGGGCGGGCGGGCTGATTTGGCGAGGGTTACAGCGGCCTTGGGTGAATAAGAATTGCCCGGAAGTCGTTCACATTGGTCAGGGTCGGGCCCGTGATGATCTGGTCCCCCAGCGTTTCGAAGAAGCCATGCCCGTCATATCTGTCCAGGGCTGCGTGATGGAGTTGCCGGGAGGCTCGGGCCAGCGTATCCGGCGTGACAATAGCGCCGGCAACCTCCTCAAGTCCGTCGACGCCATCGGTATCTGCTGCGCACGCCCATATACCCGGTGCTCCGTTGAGTGCACCGGCAAGCCCCAACAGAAAGTCGACATTGCGTCCCCCGCGACCCAGGGCGCGCCCGTCACGGGGCAGAGTGACAGTCGTCTCGCCACCGGAAAGCATGATCGCGGGCCGGTCATGGGGCGCCAACTGAGCCTGATGCGCAAGTGCTTTGGTTGCGAGTTCAGCACCAAGGACGCGCGCTTCGCCCTCGAGCGCGTCACCTTGCAGAATGGGATCCAGTCCAAGCGCGCCCGCGCGCGCCGCCGCCGCCGTCAACGCCGCCCGAGGTGTGGCAATCATGTGAACGCGTCCGCCCGCGAGGCGCGGATCGCCAGGTTTCACACTTTCCTGCGCGGGGTCGTTCAAGGCATCCGTGATGTCCGGCGGCAGGTCCAGGGAGTACTTGGCCACCACGGCCCGCGCATCTTCAAGCGTGGTGGGGTCAGCCACTGTTGGCCCGGATGCGATGTGGACTGGGTTATCCCCCGGCACGTCCGAGATCATCAGTGTCGTGACCGGCGCCGGATGGGCGGCCGCGGCCAGGCGCCCCCCGGCCGTTTGTGAGAGGTGGCGGCGCAGGCAGTTTATCTCGTCAATCGACGCGCCTGAAGCCAGGAGCGCGCGGTTCATATCCTCGGCAGCCGCCCCGGAAACACCCTTCGGCGGCAGGGTCAGCAAGGCGGATCCGCCTCCCGATATCAACGCCAGAACGTGCTGATCCGGTCCGAGTGCTTCGAGCAGTCCCAGCATGCGCGTGGCAGCCATTGCCCCCGCTGCGTCCGGCACCGGATGCGCTGCCTCAACGATTTCAATGTGTTTGCACGGAACAGCGTGATCATAGCGGGTGATCACCAGACCCGACAAAGGCCCATGTGCGTTTGCCTCAACGGCTGCTGCCATCGCGGCTGAGGCTTTGCCCGCTCCGATCACAACCAGCGGTGCGTCAGTCTTGGGCAAGTATTGAGGTACTATTTTGGACGGCAGCGCCGCTTGTACGGCACAATCGAAAACCGAGCGCAAAACCTCTTCGGGTGTCACTGCAGAAGCACTTTTGGTTCGGATAGGGCGCGCACAGGAACTTGTGCCAGGAAAATCGAACCCGAAAGCGGTGCGGCCTCCAGATCCGCCGGGCCCATCCCCTCGCGTGCGGTGGTGATGAACAGCCGGCCGTCAGGCGTCAGCGCGGGGCAGGAGGGTTGCGGGACCGGTACCTCGACCGCTTCGCGCGCCTCGCCCTGTTCGGTAATCCGTTGGACCCGTGCGCCGCCCCAAACCGCGACCCAGAGTGCGCCGCTGCTGTCTACCACGGCGCCGTCGGGCAGTTCGTCGGGACTGGAAAACTGGTAGTGCGGGACCGGCGCACCGACCGGCCAGCCGTCCGGACCCAGCATCCAGCGATAAATGATACCCAAGGCACTGTCCGAGAAATAGGCGGTCTTGCCCTCGGGTGAGAAGCAGATGCTGTTGGGAATGGTGATGCCGCGCCGCAGGCACCGCAACTCGCCTTTGTAAAACCGATAAAGCGCACCGGCGCCGGGGGCGGCCGATTTGCCCATCGTTCCGATCCAAAATCCGCCCTGCCTGTCCGCCCTGCCATCATTCGACCGGGTGTCGGGTTGATCGGCCTCAAGATCGCAGATCGTGTCGCCGCTCTGCGACTCTCGGTCGAACACCATGATATCAGTTTCCGTCGCGACAAGCATGCCCGCGCCGGACGTTCGGGCCGCGGCCGAGGCCATACGCTCGCCTTCCCAGCTTTCCAAAGTGTCGCCAAGGTCGTTCAGGCGGTACATCGTCCGGCCCAGGATGTCGAAAAACCAAAGGTGGGTGCCGTCCCATAATGGTCCCTCGCCCAAATGGCAGGACATCTCGCGAAATAAGGTCGCCTGCATACGCTCCCCTTTATTTTGTTTTCCCGGTTGTGCCCAAAACTTGTGCCAACCGCAATTGTTATCGGGGCGCGCTTGCAAGATGCATCCGGGATCACGGCCGTTTGAGGGATGCCAGCCGCCTGGAGACTCTACTTTCGGCATGAGTTGCGGTGGTTCCAATTGCCTTAGTAAATTGTCATATATCACAGTTGATCGGCATTCGGCGTTTAGCGCCGAAAGCGCTTTGGTTATCTTGACTTCATGAACAACGGCTGGGACTCATCTGCCGCGGCATGGGTCGCCGATATGGGCGATCAGGGAGACTTTCCGCGTGCGTATGTACTTGACGATCCGATGATCGCCAGGGTGCGAGCCTCTGGGGCTGAGACGGCCCTGGACCTGGGCTGTGGAGAGGGGCGATTCAGCCGGATCATGCAGTGTCACGGCCTAAAGGTGACCGGAGTGGATCCGACGCCAGCGCTGTTGGATGTGGCCGCAGCCCGAGACACCAAAAGCGCTTATGTTCGTGGCCGTGCCGAGGCAGTGCCGATGATTTCGGGGTCTGTTGATCTGGTTGTCAGTTACCTGAGCCTGATCGATATGGAAGACCTTGAGACGGTGTATGACGAGGTTATACGTGTCCTGCGCCCCGGTGGTCGGTTTCTGATCGCCAATCTCTCAAGTTTTGCCACCGCAGTTCCCGAAGGGGATTTGACCGGCGGCTGGCTTCGCGGTGATCGCAACGCGAACCAACCTTTTGGCTGCGACAATTACAATCAAGTGCGGTCCTATTGGATCGGGTGGCGTGGTATTCGGGTACGGAATTTTCACCGTCCGATGCAGGGTTACATGGCGCCCTTGCTTCAGCGTGGCCTGACCTTGACGCATTTTGAAGAACCGGTGCCAAGCGAAGGTCCGCCGGACAAGGTCGCCACCTTCCGCCGCGCGCCGATGTTCGTGGTGATGGAATGGCAAAAGCCCGGATAATCGCGCGCGCTGGTCAAGGTTGGCATGCGGGTGTCCGCGCTACCTGGACCCTGGGACAGCACGCGCCGCTGGGGTCGAAGTCAAACCGCAGCTGTGCTTTCCCTAGAACCGGTATCCGATACCCAAAAAGCCCGAGTACACCTGATCCTCGTCGACGATCGGGCTGTCCGTCACTTCATCCGGTAGAAACTGAGCACGTGCGCCAAGCGTCACACTGATCCGATCCGAAACAGGGTAGAAGGCGGTCGCGGCGACGAAGGGGATCAACACGCCGTCCGGGTCATAAGCGGGCCGCCCCGCCAACGCTTCGGAGCCCCGAACCCCCCACAGGTAACCCGCAAGGGCATCGGTCTGAAAGTCCACACCGGCGCTCAGCGATAACGGAACCGGTCCAAGTGGCAGGCGCGTTCCCAGCGCCAGCGATAGTTCCTGCCCGTCATGTTCTCCGGTGACTTCTTGCAGAAACTTCGCCGAGCCAAAGACCCGCCCGGTGTCATACTCGGCCGCAATGCCCAGATCGAGGGTGATGTCCCTGTCGATGCCATCAAGCTCGTCAGCATCGGCGAACACAAGCCCGCTGATACGCGGTGCGGCCAATGCGGAAACGCTAAAGGGCCCGCGCCGCAGTGCCCGGTAGCTTACCCCGTCGAGGCCGACTGAAAACCGCTCCCCCTGATATCTTATCAGCGGCACCGGTAAAATTGCGGTATTATCGCCAATGTAGGGGTCATTCCCAAATCCGATGCCCAGGCCCGCCGTAAGCCCGGTCGGCTGTTGGGCAGCAAGGGGGGCTGCGAAGATCAAGGCAATGAATGTGGCCAAGGCGCGAAAATGCATTTGGTAGATCCTAGGTTGTCGCACAACAGGTGGTATCATGTTGGGCTAGATACATATCATATTGTGGAGACCCATAGCGCGGCCTCGGGTTCAAAGTAAACTCTGATCACTGCGATTCAAGGGAACAAGGTATGCGAATAACGGACTGGGACGACGCGTACGCGAACCGCGACCACATTGAGGATGCGGAGACTTACGTTACGCGCTGGCCGCAAGACGCGGCGGCCTTTCGGGCAGATTTGCTGGGGCAGGGGAGGGCGGAACTGGATCTGGCGTACGGCGCCGGTACACGAAACCGGTTTGATCTGTTCAGACCGGAAAAGATCCCCGAGGGATTGGTGGTCTTCGTACATGGCGGATACTGGCGCACATTCGACAAGAATGTCTGGTCACGGTTTGCCGCCGGTCCGCTGAACCAGGGGTGGGCGGTTGCGATGCCCAGTTACACGCTGGCGCCAGAGGTGCCGATAGATACGATCACCGACGAAATAGGGGCGGCGATCGAAGAGGCAGCGGCGCAGATCCCCGGACCCATCCGGCTCGCTGGTCATTCTGCCGGTGGACATCTTGTCACGCGCCAGGTTTGCGCGGACACTGCGCTATCGCCTGCGGTGTTGCAGCGGATCCAGCATGTCGTATCGATCAGCGGCGTACATGATCTGCGACCGCTCCTGATGACGACCATGAACGACGATCTGCGTTTGGATGTCATTTCCGCGGCCGCCGAAAGCCCTGCATTGCTTGTTCCGATTGACGGGGCCAGGGTGACGGTATGGGTCGGAGGCGACGAACGGCCCGAGTTTGTTCGGCAATCTACGTTGCTGGCC
Source organism: Pseudomonadota bacterium (assembly GCA_039190275.1). Lineage (GTDB taxonomy): Bacteria > Pseudomonadota > Alphaproteobacteria > Rhodobacterales > Rhodobacteraceae > Halovulum. Next base: position 5,171 of record JBCCYF010000037.1, read on the forward strand.
AACATCTGGACGGGACTCGGTGCGGATATGACCCAAGTGAAGGAGCCCGGTCGGCACCATTTCGATGTCATCGACGGACTTCTGGAGGGTGGGTCCGACCTGACATACAGCCTGTTAAGCTAGGCCCCGTAGCCCAGTGACTTCAGCCGCTCGCGCGTGACCAGTTTTTGCACCTCATCCGCAGGCAAGGTCGAGCGGATCATGATGTACTCTCCATTCGCGCGCGGCAACATGGCGGAAAACCCCGGCATCTCACCGGTCGACATACGGACGAAATCCAGTCCTGCGATCCGGATCCGTTCCTCATCACCGCAGGCATCGATCAGCACGGATGCATCCAATCGGTCAATCCGGGCAAGCGCCAATCCCAGATACTCAGTGCCCTTTTGAAAAACCGAGGCGTGCAACGGTTTGTCCTGCAGGGCGCGGGCCTGAATTTTCATAAGCTCGGGGTTAACTGTCATCAGGTTCACATATTGCCCGTCGGCCCGCGCGGCGATCGCGAACTCCACCGCCGACAGCGCCGCTCTACTTTTCTCTGTTTCATCGATCCTGGTTTCCGACCATGTGTTGAGCGATGGATAGGTCGCCAGTCCGGATGGGACGCGTTTCTTTTCGGGAATCGCTGCGGCCTGCGTGGCGGCGGGATCGGATGCGCCGGTTTTTACACCTGTGGTTTGTGCAGGTGCGATCGGACCCGCGGGTGCAGCGGCCAGGGCTGTAAATCGGTACTCCGGCGCCTCCCCGTCATAGAGCATCGCCATGGCGCTCAGGGCCACAATGCATCCCGCGACCGCTGTTCCGGTTACCCGCAATTTGGCGCGTGCAGGAAGCGCAAAGAAGCTTCGTGTCACCCACTTCAAATCAGCCCATAGGGCCGGGGCAGCGAAAGTGCGAATATACTCGTCGGTGGCGCGGACTACCCGCACGACTTTCGCGAAATGGCGATGTGTTTGTTGTGGAATCTGTGGTTTTTTCAGCCCACTAAGACCGTCGGCGAGCCCCCGCCGCGGTCTCGTGAAGTGCCCAATCCGTTCGATTACGCGCCTCAATCCCATTTGACCCTGAACCGCCATTCTCTCCCCGGTCCTTAGGCCCCCACACGCGTACATTAGAAGGCACAATGATTCCTCACAAGCAGCGATAGACTTAACGGTCCAAGTTGCAAGAACTGGCCGATGCGGTCGCAAATAGACCCTGGACCGTCGAATGCTGGTAGCGTGACGTGCCTGCTCATGGCCGATTGGATGTCAGCGAAAAGCGACGGAGGCAACGGATGAAAACCACCACAAGGGCAGTCGTGATCGGCGGCGGTGTCGTTGGATGTTCTGTTCTGTATCACTTGGCACGGGCCGGTTGGACCGATGTGATGCTGATCGAACGGTCGGAATTGACCAGTGGATCAAGCTGGCATGCCGCGGGTGGATTTCACACGCTCAATGGCGATCCCAATGTTGCAAAGCTTCAGGCCTATACTGTCGGACTGTATAAGGAACTTGAAGAAAGTACCGGCCAGTCCTGCGGGTTGCACCTTACCGGTGGCTTCATGATGGCCGACAGCCCCGAGCGGATGGATTTCCTGCGCCACCAGCATGCCAAGGGGCGCGCTTTGGGTATGGAGACCGAGCTTGTATCGGCCTCGGAGGCGAAGGCGATGTTCCCCTTGCTCGATACCCAGCATTTCGTGGGTGGGCTCTGGGATCCGGTTGAAGGCCATCTTGACCCGTCGGGCACCACGCATGCCTATGCCCGGGCGGCGCGCAACCTTGGCGCCCAGATCGTTTTGCGTAATCCGGTCAAGGAGCTGACACAAGACCCTGACGGCACCTGGAATGTGGTCACGCAGGACGGGACGATCCGCTGCGATCATGTGATCAACGCGGGCGGCCTTTGGGCGCGCGAAGTCGGCCGAATGGTCGGATTGGAGTTGCCGCTTCTGGCGATGGAACATATGTACCTGCTGACCGAGGATATTCCGGAAATTATTGAATACAATAAGGAATATGGACGGGAAGTGTGTCATATCATCGATTTCAAGGGTGAGATCTACACCCGGCAGGAGCGTAACGGACTTCTGGTTGGAACCTATGAACAGGCGTGCAAGCCATGGTCACCCGAGTCGACGCCGTGGAGTTTCGGCCATGAGTTGCTGGAGCCCGATATCGATCGGATCTCGCCCAATCTGGAGGTTGGATTCCGCCATTTTCCGGCATTGGAGAACGCGGGTATCAAGCAGATCATCAATGGCCCGTTCACCTTTGCGCCTGATGGAAATCCGCTGGTTGGTCCGGTACAGGGCCTGACGAATTTCTGGTCCGCCTGCGCGGTCATGGCGGGCTTCAGTCAGGGCGGCGGTGTCGGGCTGGCGTTGGCCAACTGGATGACCGAGGGCGACCCCGGCTTTGACATCTGGGGTATGGATGTCGCCCGTTTTGGCGAGTGGACGACGCTGAAGTATACCAATGCAAAGGTGCGCGAAAATTACTCGCGGCGCTTTTCGATCCGCTTTCCAAACGAAGAGTTGCCGGCCGCGCGTCCGCATCAGACCACTCCCCTGTATGACATTATGCTACGCGACAACCATGCCGTCATGGGGGATACCTGGGGTCTTGAAGTGCCACTTTGGTTCGCCCCCACGGCCGAGGCCGCGCAGGATGCGCTCAGCTTCCACCGCTCGAACGACTTTGAACATGTGGCGGCAGAAGTCCGTGCGGTCCGCGAGTCCGTCGGGATCTCTGAAATTGCGAATTTTGCAAAGTATGAGGTGACGGGTTCGGGGGCCGAGGCGTTCTTAAGCCACCTGATGACAAATGTGATGCCAAAGACCGGCCGTATTGTGCTGAGCCCGATGTTGAATGCGCGCGGCAAGCTGATCGGCGATTTCACCATCGCCAAGGCCGCGGCGGACCGGTTTATGGTTTGGGGATCTTCGGGAGCGCAGATTTACCACATGCGCTGGTTCGAGCAGCACTTGCCAAACGATGGCACTGTGCGGATCGACCGGCTGGGGCAGCGGTTGGTTGGTTTGACCGTTGCGGGACCGAAGGCACGCGATGTGTTGGCGCCACTGGTAACCGGTGACATCAGCCGTACCGCGTTTAAATTCATGGACTATCGCGAGATGGACGTGGCCGGTTGCCCCTGCCGGGTGAACCGCATCTCCTACACCGGTGATCTTGGATACGAGATCTGGACTGAGCCCTGCTATGAGCGGGCGATCTACTTCGCGCTTAAAGAGAGCGGCGCCGCATTCGGTATCCGCGACTTTGGGATGCGGGCGTTGCTGTCGATGCGCCTGGAAAAGAACTTTCCCACATGGGGGCACGAATTACGCCCGATTTACGGACCGTTTGAGGGTGCGATGGACCGTTTCGTTAAGTTGAGCAAGAACGATTTTGTCGGGCGCGAGGCGGCGGCGGCGGAACACGCGGCTGGCCCGAAGTTGCGACGCGTATCTTTGATGATCGATGCGCGTACAGCGGATGTTATGGCGGACGAACCGATATGGGCAAATGTGGGGGATCGCGCAACGCCGCATATTTCTATCCCGCACGGCGGCGGATCCGTTCGCTACGATCAGAGTGGTCAAGCGATGGCCCGACCCCAAAGTCAGAGTGATGGGGAATGGCGCGTGATCGGCTGGGTAACCTCGGGCGGTTATGCCCACGGGGTTGGGGCGTCGATGGCGCAAGGGTACATTCCGGCGGATTTGGCTGAGCAAGATCAGGAAGGTCTGTTCGAGGTTGAGATTCTGGGGCAACGCTGTGCAGCACGCATTGCGGTGGATCCGCCGTTCGATCCGACCGGCGCCAGAATGCGAAGTTGACGCATCTTTAGGCGTCTGTCTGACGCAGGGTCAACCGATTTGGGGTTTATGGCCAAAATTGGACCGACTCGGGGTGATATGGGGTTGTTAACCCAATTTGCGTGCATAAATTCAGTTCTGAGCATTTTTTGTGACACGTAATACCCTCAAAGGGTGCGGTCACTCTACCAAAATCGGCTTAAGGTAGATAGATATGCGCTTTTTGCAACTGAACTATGTTGAAACTGCAATGGTTCGGCGTTAAAAAAACGTCATATTGAGTCGCAAGCCGAGTTTAGGGAATCTTAAGGGGAACGTGATGTTCGATTACGTTGATGCAACCGCTTTCGCCAACGATCAGGGCAAACGTGCTCAGAAACTGTTTGCGGCAGTCGTTCTGGCTGCACTTGATGATGCAATCGCGGATGACAAGAAATACGGTAATGGCCAGGAGGTCATTGCACGTTGGGCGCGCTCACGAGACGGTCGCGAGGTGCTGAGTTGCGCCGGAATTGATCCGAATGAGCGTGCGATCAGTGGCTTGATGAGCTTCGTGTCTCAGGGGGTCCGGACATCGGTCGCGCTGAGCCGGGAAGAGAGCGAGCGTCGCGCAGCGGCCTAAGCTCCTTTTTCAATACAGCATTACCAAGCGGGCCGTAGAGCCCGCTTTTTTTGGGCCTGGCCGGCACTTGGTGTCTGGTCCGGTTGACAGCGGGATTGGACGCCACAATCAGGCCCCAATTTGCTGATGTCATGCGAAGTGAGCGCATTGGATCGATCGGCCGACCTCGGACAAAAGGGTTATTGCCCGTTCAAATTCTGTAAGTTCGTCCTAGAGCCTGCCAGATTTCATTCGCGACGATCCGTTCCAAGTTGGATCAGCTTTTTTCCATCCACAATCGCAACCGGGCTGTGGAGGGTTAGAATATATTCAACCAATGAAATGTTTATAAGCTAAACCGAGGGTTGTAGCTATCTGTCGGTCATGGCTGCTATTTTCCTTATATCTTTGATCAAAAAATTTAATCCCAAACCACATACAACTAAGAGACGAAATTATTTTTCCACATTGAAATCAACAACCTGTGGATATGTCAAAGGTCATCAAGTGCTGAAATAAAAATTTCAGTGGGTAATACTGTGGATAAAGTTCTTCATTCTGTCGAGAGCTCAACCAGTACCCCCGGCGATACGGGGTTCACGCTTGCAGGAGTTCAGCAACGCGGGCACTGTGGGCGCAAAAGACCATTCCTGCGGAGGGGACGCCGTGAACTACATTCTGGCCATCGACCAGGGAACAACCTCCAGTCGGGCTATCGTATTTGATGAGGCGATGTCCGTCGTGGCCTCGGCGCAGGAAGAGTTCACGCAGCATTTCCCGTCGTCTGGCTGGGTTGAACATGATCCGGCAGATCTGTGGTCAACGACGGCGGGAACCTGTCGCGGTGCAATTGAGCGGGCCGGAATAGACCCAAATCGGATCTCGGCAATCGGCATAACCAATCAGCGGGAAACCGTGGTGGTGTGGAACCGTGACACCGGCAAGCCCATATATAACGCGATCGTCTGGCAGGATCGGCGAACGTCGGAACTGTGCGCGCGGCTGAAAGCCCAGGGTCATGAAGCCATGGTCACGGCACGGACGGGATTGTTGTTGGATCCGTATTTTTCCGCGACAAAACTCGCATGGATTTTGGAAACGGTCGACGGCGCCCGCGCCGAGGCCGAGGCTGGAAAGCTTGCGTTTGGGACCGTGGACAGTTTTCTGATCTGGCGCCTGACAGGTGGAAAACGTCATGTGACCGACGCAACAAATGCTGCACGAACGATGCTGTACAACATTCATGACGGTGCTTGGGACACCGAGATCTGCGAGCTTCTGAACATTCCCAAATCTATGTTGCCCGAGGTCCTGGATTGCGCCAGCGATTTTGGCATGACCCGGCCGGATCTGTTTGGACGCGAGATACCGATACTCGGTGTCGCAGGCGATCAGCAGGCGGCGACGGTGGGGCAGGCCTGTTTCAAACCGGGAATGCTCAAATCCACCTATGGTACCGGGTGTTTTGCCCTCTTGAACACCGGGGATCACGCTGTCGGTAGCAAGAACAGGTTGCTGACGACGATCGCGTATCAACTTGATAACAAACCGGTTTATGCTCTGGAGGGATCAATTTTTATCGCGGGCGCCGTGGTGCAATGGTTGCGTGACGGCCTGAAAATCATCCGTGATGCGCAAGAGACCCAACCCCTTGCCGAGGCGGCCGATACCACTCAGGAACTGGTCCTTGTTCCGGCCTTCACCGGGCTTGGCGCGCCCTATTGGGATGCGGACTGTCGGGGCGCGATCTATGGACTTACGCGGAATTCAGGCCCGGCGGAATTTGCGCGTGCAGCGCTTGAATCGGTCGCATTCCAGACCCGCGATTTATGGGAGGCGATGCAAGGCGATTGGGGCGCTGACCAGAGCCAGGCCGTGCTTCGGGTCGACGGTGGAATGTCTGCATCGGACTGGTCGATGCAGTTTCTGTCCGATATGCTCGGCGCACCGGTGGACCGGCCGCAAGTGCTGGAAACCACGGCGCTGGGCGCCGCATGGCTGGCCGGTCAGCGCGCCGGGCTCTATCCCGATCAGGCCGGGTTTGCTGAAAGCTGGGCGCTTGAGCGCCGGTTTGAACCGGTGATGTCTGCCGAGACGCGCAATCGGCGTTATGCAGGCTGGAAAGATGCCGTCCGGCGGACGCTGACCACATAGGAACGGATCAATGAAAGCTACAGTTATTGGCTTGGGATCAATTGGTTGGGGGGCGGCGGTCTCTCTTGTCCGGGGTGGTATCGTGACCACAGGCTATGATGTTGTGGAAGATACCTTGCACCGGTTTGAAGCAGCAGGGGGCCAGTCTGCACACTCACCTGCAGAGGCCGCCGCACAGGCCGATGTGGTGTTCGTTTTTGTGGTGAATGCGCAGCAGGCGCAAAGCGTTCTGTTTGGCACCCGCGGTGCCGTCAGCGCGGCCCCCCTTGGGACCGTTTTTGTCCTCTGTACGACGGTTGCACCAGCCGAGGCACAGCGTCTTGCCGCTGATTTGACCGCCGCCGGAATGGGGGTACTCGACGCCCCGGTGTCCGGCGGTGCCGCAACGGCCGAGTCCGGAGATTTGATGATGATCGCCTCGGGTGCCGACAAGGCCTTTCAAACGGCCGGGCCCGCACTTGACGCGGTGGCGTCCAAGATACATCGCCTTGGGGGTCAACCGGGGACCGGGTCAAAGATGAAGATGATCAACCAGCTACTGGCCGGTGTGCACATCGCAGCGATGGGCGAGGCGATGGTCCTTGCACAGCGCGAGGGTTTGGATCTTGACCAGGTCTATGACGTGATCAAGACCGGTACTGGCGTGAGTTGGATGTTTGAAAGCCGCGGAAGGCAGGTCATCAGCGGGGACTATATGCCAACATCCGGGGTCGATGTCCTGGTAAAGGACCTCGGGATCGTCGACCAAACAGCCGCGGGCCTGGATCTTCCGTTGGCTCAGGCAGCGCTATCGCTTTTCACCGAAACATCGGAGGCCGGTCTGGGGGCCGAGGCTGACGCGGCCGTCGCCAAAACGATTGCAAAGAAAGCAGGCGTCGTGCTGCCTTGAGGTCGCTGCGCCCGGACCTGCTACGGTGGACCGCAGCACGGCGGATCAATCCGTGAGCGGGTCTTCCGAGACCTCCCGCAGACCGTCCATATCAATCAAATTGATCACCCGGCCGTCCTTCTCGATCAGCCCGTCGCGTTCAAGGCGCTTGAGCATCTGATTTACGCGGGGCCGGGCGGCACTGCATACCTGCGCCAGTTCATTCTGGGTAATTTTCAACCTTGGCGGATCGCCAGGCAATGCTTGTTCGATCAGTGCATGCGCGACGCGGGCGCGCAGCGGATAAAGTGCCAGCTGCTCAACCTTGCCGGTCGCGTTGCGCATCATAGAACACAGGATGGCAATGATCCGGCGCGCGCCCTTGGGATCGTCAATCAGGCTCAGAAACGTCGGCTTGTCGATCGAGATATAGGATCCGTGTTGCCGCATAGTACAGGTCGCGGTGCGGCTTAGGTCATCTAAAAGCGCAATCTCTCCAAAGCTTTGTCCGGGTTTCGCAATCGCTACGATGATTTCGCGGCCGTCTTCGGACAGGATCGACATTGTGGCCGAACCCTCGGCCAGTATGTAAAGCCTGTCCGAGGCGTCGCCCTGCTGGAACAGCACATCGCCCTTGCCCGCAACGGAAAAGCGTGCGGCATCGGTTAGGGTATCAATGATCGGCAGGTCCAAGCCCTCGAACAGATGACTTTTGAGCAGCAACGCTCGGATTTGATCTCGGGTCATGATGAGTACGCCAGGTTGCTTGCACCGCCATGGGCTGCGGACCAGTCGAGTGGCGCGTGCAAGAACGCCTCGACCGCCGCTATGGTGGACGCATCGAAGTGGTTTTTCTCTCGCGCTGCCTCAAGGACGTCCCACCACGTTGCCAGGTAGTGCAACTCAAGGCCATTCTGCGAGAGCTTTTCGACGCCCCCTTCGAATATGTCATAGTAGAAAAGCACCGACGTGTGGCTACACGTGGCGCCACTGCGTCGGATCGCCTCGGCAAACGTCAGCTTCGATCCACCGTCGGTTGCCAGATCCTCAACCAGTAGCACCCTTTGGCCGCTGTGGATCAGCCCTTCGATCTGCGCGTCGCGTCCAAAGCCCTTGGGCTTTTTGCGGACATATTGCATCGGCAGGCCCAGTCGATCGGCGATCCAGGCGGCAAAGGGGATGCCCGCCGTCTCGCCCCCGGCGATTGCGTCGAACTGTTCGAACCCCGCATTTCGCGCAAGTGTTGCCACCATGAAGTCCATCAGCGCCGAACGGATCCGCGGAAACGAAATAAGCCGGCGGCAGTCAATATAGACCGGACTGGCGAGGCCGGAGGTGAAAATATAGGGTTCATCGGGGCGGAAGTGCACCGCTTCAACCTCCCACAACATCCGCGCGGTCAGGCTGGCAATCTCGGAACGGTCTGGGAATGTATTGGCGAACATCCGGGGTCCTTTTGGTATCCCCCTTGTTTTCACGCGGGAGAACGGCGTGCAAGGGGCCGGTGCCTAATCTTCCCACTCTATATTATACGTGGTGACAAGATCGCGGATCTGCGCGGTGTCAAGGAGTACGGGCGAGAGGCCCCGTGTCAGCAGGGTCAGTTTGGCCGTCTCCTCCAATTCCTCGGTTGCATAGACCGCCGCTGCCAGATCCTTTGCGCTGACCACGGGTCCATGGTTGGCCAGAAGAACCGCACTCCGTTTCCCTGCAAGGCCGCGTACCGCCTGTCCCATAGCCGGATCGCCGGGTCTGAAATAGGGGAGAAGTTTGACCCGTCCCAGCTTCATGATCGAATAGGCGGTGATCGGCGGCAGCACGTTGTCCGGGTCGGTGTCCGGCAGGACCGACAATGCGGTTGAGTGGGTCCCATGAAGATGCACCACCGCACCGCAATTGCGTGTGTCATAAAAGGCGGAGTGAAGCGCCATCTCCTTCGTTGGCAAATCACCGGCGACATGTCGGCCTTCAACATCAAAAAGGGACAGGCGCGCGGGGTCGAGCGTCCCGAAGGATGTACCCGTGGGTGTCACCAGCAGGCGCCCGTCGCTAAGCCGCGCCGAGATGTTACCGGTCGAGCCGCCCGTCAGCCCCCGATCGAACATGGATCGTGCGAATTGGCAGATCGCCTCGCGCAGTGCGGTTTCTTCGGTCATCGGCAGTGCTGCTCGTCTTTTGGTTTCCGCCCGACTGTGACGCAAATTTCAGGGTCGCCGCAACTATGATTATCCGCACAGGTCGATCAGAAAGCTGTTTGTGAATTCATAAAGCTGCCGTAACGTCACCTTGTTGAAGCCGGCTCAAGTAGTCAAACAGGTTTCACATAGTAAAAATGGAGTATAACGAGTATGCCTGCTGGTCCCGAACTTATTGATTTCGAGAGTAACCTGGAAACTGCTCGGAACACGGTCCGAGAACTTCAGGGCGATGTTGAGAATGTTCGGGACAAAGTGCGTGAAGCGCGGCAGGCGCTCGAGTCGGTTGAACGCGTTGAAAAAGACGCCGACACGATCGGTGACAAAATCGCGAAGATGAAACTGACACTGAAGGTGATCGACAAGGTCGGTCCCCTAAAGGTGGTCGCCAAGGCGCTGAACTTTGCATTGGACAAGGCCAAGGACGCCGCCGACAAGTTCGAAAGTACGGCCCGGGATCTGCGAAAAAGGATCGAGAAATCGGGCTTCATCGAAAAGCTCGAAGACACAGAGGAGCGTCTTGCCGATATCGAGACGGACATGTTTTTTACGGCGGTCCGGATCGAGGATTATCGTGAAACCACCCAAGATTATATCGATGTCTTTGAGATTACAGGAGAATTTGGCCAACCGCTTGCTGATGCCGTAGATGTCGTTGCCGAGCCTCCGAACGACGTTTTCGACGAGATCATGGGCGTCTACACCGATGATGGTGGCATACGCGACCGCCTGGACGATCTGAACGGATTGCTGGGTAAGATCGACTTCAGTCCGATCATCAGCGCGGCCGATGCGATCTCGGATGTGAAAGACGCGATTTGCAAAGTCGAAGCGCCGCTCAATGTGGCCTATTCAGCACTCAAGCCTATTGAACCGGTGCTGCATCTGGCCGGATTGATCTTCAAGTTCACCGTGGAACCGGTGCTGGATTTCATCCTCGACAAGTTGGGAATCTCAGCTCTGATGGAGCGGATTGCAGACCAGATACTCAGCTTTCTTCCGGATGTGAATGTGTTCGGCGAGTTCGAGGCACGGTTCAACGCGCTTCTGAATGACATTAACCCGTTCAATGCGGACGGTTTCGGCATATCGGCGCCCGACATCGATGTTGAACTGCCCGGAGGCTGGCTGGGCGATATCCTGAACGATATTCTTGGCCCGCTTGGTTTCCCGTCGGATGGTGCCTCCACCATTGCGACAGATGATGATGACACCATCATCGGCAAGCAGCAGGCCGACATAATCGACCCGTTGGCCGGCAATGACACGGTCCGGGCGCGCAAGGGCAACGATGTTATTTTCTCAAGCGAAGGTGACGACCTGATCAACGGTGGCAAGGGCCAGGATCGGGTTGTGTTCTCTGGTAACTTTGATGAGTACAATTTCACGCAAGATGAGTTGAGCGGCGATCTGCAGTTCTTCCACGCCGCCCCGCGTCGTGGCGAGCAGAACGACGGGTACGAGACCCTGCAGAACATTGAACTGTTGAATTTCAAGGATTTGGAGCTGACGGTCGAACAACTCCTCAACAACGTCCGCAACGCAGACCCCGGTCAGGTTCTTCTTGAAGGGACATCCGATGTGGATGTTCTGTTTGCCGGAACCAGCGCGATCACAATTCGCGGCAAGGGCGGGAACGACCGTATCACCGGCAGCAATTTGGCCGATGTGCTGGATGGCGGCAAAGGCGACGACACCTTTGTTTCCAAGCGTGGGGCCGACACGGTCATCGGCGGTGCGGGTTCTGACACATGGGTCTTTCCCTTCGACGATGGCAGCGGCAACAGCCGGGTGGAGGTGGACCTGGCCGCAGGTCGGTCCTGGGATGGTGAGTCCAGTGACAGCCTGCGCGGTATCGAAAACGTGGTGATGCAGGATGACCGCGACAGCGAGTTGTTCGGCAACGGAAAGGCCAACAAGCTGAGCGGCGCGGGTTCCGATGACTGGATCGACGGGCGTGGTGGCAATGACATCCTGAACGGTGGTGGCGGCACGGATCTTCTGATCGGTGGCCGTGGCTTCGACAGTGTTTATGGCGGCGAAAGCTCCGATGTGATGGTCGCGGGCGGTATCGCGCGTGCGGGTGTCGGCGATTTCTATGACGGGGGTGAGGGGTTCGATACGCTGATCTACTCGCGCCAGTACAATGACTACAACATCGAGCCCGAATGGGATGGTCAGATCTCGGAGCAGGATGTTTCGGGGCCGGTCCGGATCGTGGCCAAGACCGGTGTGATTGAGCTGCTGAGCGATGATGGCAAACGGGTGATCGCGCGCGATCAGTCCGTGGGCGTGGAGAATTTCATTGGGTCTGACAAGGCCGATATCCTCTATGGCGCGCTGGGAGACGACGACCGCGAGCGGATCAGCATCGATGGCGGAAACGGCGAGGATACGCTCTATTCCCGCGGCGCTAGAAACACCTCGGGCGGGCGTGACAATGACCTTCTTATCGCGACCCTGAACCGCGGCGAGACCGGTGCACAGAGCTTTGATGGCGGTGGCGGGATCGATACGCTTGACCTCAGCCAGATGAAAGACACGCGCTGGTATATCCGGCTGGATGGGGCCATCGGCAGCCGGATCGAGGCGCGGATCGCAGAAGATACCACATCCCTGGACTCAGAGCTGGACAGCGATGAGCGCGTGACAACCCGCTTCTCCGGAAACATGCGGAACATTGAGATCGTGAAGTTCTCGCAGTTCGACGATGAGATTGCCTTGAATGGCAGCGGCGACATGACGGTATTCGGAGGTGATGGCGCGGACATTCTCAGCCGCAACCAACCCAATGACGGCAGCGGGCGCGGCTACCTCTACGGTGAGGGTGGGAATGATACACTGCGTCTGGTGGTTGAAGGCGAGGCCTACGGCGGCCGCGATGACGATGAAATCTTCGTTCGCGCGTCTGGACAGGACCACAAGATCGACGGTCAAAGCGGCGATGATTTCATCGAAGTCAGCCGAATGGAGGGTACGGTTCGCGGCGGTAAGGGTTATGATACGCTGCTGATCGACTACAACCGGACCACCGCCCCCGAAATCCAGATCAACCTGGAGGCCGGCACCATTCTGACCCCGGGGGACACCAACGGCATCGAGGCCACCGGCGTTTTCGCTTTCGAACAGATCATCGGATCGGACACCAAGCGCGACGTGATTACGGGGCGGGATAACACCGCCGAAAAACTGTTGGGTCGCGGCGGCAATGATTTTCTTGATGGTCGTGGCGACAACGATGAACTCTTTGGGGGAGACGGGTCCGACTTTCTGGTGGGCGGAACCGGCGACGATCTGCTCCACGGTGGGCTTGGCAATGACAGCCTGGACGGCGGCGAGGGCCGGGACACCGCCTCCTACGCGAATGTGTTTGCGGGAGGCGAGCGGGGTGAACCGGTGGCCGGTGGCTTTGGCAACGTCACGGTGAACCTGCTCAGCGGATTTGCCAGCGGTGCGTTTGGCTTCGATACCCTCAACAGGATCGAGAATGTGATCGGCGGCGTGGGCAATGACCTTCTGATCGGTGACACCATGGACAACTCCCTGTCCGGCGGCGCGGGAAATGACCGTTTGGAGGGCGGCATTGGCAAGGATTTCCTGCTTCTGGGTGCTGGAAACGACACCGCTTTGGGCGGCGATGGGCGTGATACCATCGTTCTCGACGTTGGCGATGCGACGATTGATGGTGGCGACGGCATCGATACTCTGGAAATGGGCAATGCGGCCGGTGTTATCCGGCTGGACATGACAGGCGGTAGCTTTACGGCGACCTTTGAACTGGATGTTCCGGTTTGGGAAGACACCGGTACGGACGAGGCGCGAGACTTCCGCGGCAATCTCTATACACCATCGGATGTCCTGGAGGCGGACCTGACATATGCCAATGACCTCTCCGACCTTACCCGGGAACTGCCGGGCGAGGATGACACAGCGGCTTTGCAAAAATTAGCCATTACGCCTTCGGTCATCGCTGCAGAGCACAGCGGTACCTTCACCGGTATCGAAAAGTTTGTGGGTGGGACCATACGGACAGATATCATCCTGACAGCGGGCTTTGAGTCCTTTGACGGGTCGGAGTCTGACCGTGATCTGGTGGATTTCGGTGCAGCCAATCGCGGCGTCGAGTTTGAGGTCGGACCTGCAAAAGCCAATTCCAAGTTGCTGAACGGAGACGATATCACAGGGATCGACGGGGCGGTTGGATCGCGATTTGATGACCGGTTTGTCGGCGACTCTGGCGCAAACATCCTGGTCGGACGCGGCGGCATGGACGTGCTGGCTGGGCGGTCTGGCAAGGATGTGCTTGAGGGCAACGCTGGTGACGATCGGATGAACGGCGGCACCGGCAACGACATTATGGAAGGTGGCAAAGGCAGCGACACCTTCGTCTTTCTGGACGGCAGCGGACGGGATCGAATACTGGACGCCAGCAAGAAGGACGTTGTTGAACTCGACAGTGGATTGTGGCGCGGGAATTTGGATGTTGATCAGGTGATCGACCGCTTCGCCAGCCGCGAAGACGGCGACGTCTGGCTGAAGTTCAGTGGCAAGGACGTCCTGATCCTTGAGGACTTCAGGCTCGGTGATCTGGAGGATGTCCTACAGATCGTATGACAATCCCTCGCTACAGCGAAGATCTTACAAGGCACTCATATCTATAGGGTTTCGTGAAAAGACAATCGGCCTACGCTGTGGCGATCCGCCTAGGCCGTTTCACCCAGAAGGTTAAGTCGACGAGCCCAGTCGAGCCCGCCGCCATGTGCATCAGTGGGTTTGTACTCGCAGCCGAACCGACCGGAGTAGCCCGCGCTTTGCATGCCCTTTATCAGGGACACGACATCCACCTCGCCCCGGTCGGGCTCGGCCCGGTCCGGAACCGACGCAATCTGAACATGACCAATTCCCGCTCGGGCGCGTTCGAAGCACCGCAATACCTGGTCCGGCCCGTCTGCCATAGCAATGTGAAACACGTCGAACATGATTTTCAGGCGGGGGTGATCGATTTCGGACAGGATATCTTCGGCCTGCGCCAGTGTATTGAGATAATAGGCGGGCATCGCCGCGCTACAAATTGGCTCGATCAGAACAATGCGATCGGTTTCCTGCAATGCGTAGTGCAACGCCGCGACATAGGCGGTGCGGGCGGCGGCATCCGTGGCCTCCCCACGTCCTGCGAGGACGTGAACGGCCGGTGCATTGAGACGCTCTGCCGTCGCTAGGGCCTGATCAATCTCCCGACGGCACCTGTCCGCCGCGTCCGGTTCGGCCGCGCAACCCGGCCCCTCGCCCATGCGGCTGTTCAGCCCGCCCAGCGACAATTCGTGTTCGGACAGCAGGTCGCCAATCTGGTCCAGGTCAGCAGTTTGCGCTTCGTCGTGGAACTCCACCGCTGTATACCCGGCACGCGCAGCCGCGGTTAGGCGGTCGGGGAAGTCCAACTGTTTGAACAAAAAGCCTGTGTTGGCTGAAAAGACAGGTTGCACGGATACCTCCACGAATAACGCGTTACACCTGTTTACTCTGCGGGAACCTTCTCAACCAGCCGCATCGGTCGTGTTTCGGGCGTGGGCAGGCACATGCGCAGCAGCGGCGGCACGGTCAGCAGCGTCAGAAAGGCTGACATCGACAGCCCCCCGACAACAACCGCGCCCAGGCCGCGATAGAGTTCGGAGCCCGGTCCGGGAAAGATGACCAATGGCAACATTCCAAATATGCTGGTCAGCGTCGACATGAATATGGGGCGGATGCGGTTGCGCGTTGCCTCTTCAATCGCCTCTATCGGAAGCATGCCGTCTTCGCGCAGATGAAAAAGTGTCTGATGCACAATCAGGATCGCATTGTTCACCACAATGCCGACCAGGATCACAAACCCAAGAAGTGTCAACATATCAAGTGGTTGGCTGCCAAACATGTTCAGCAACGCCAGTCCGCCCACCCCACCGGCCGCGGCCACCGGGACGGCGAACAGAATAACCAACGGCAGTACGAAACTTTCAAACAGGATCGCCATCACCAGGAACACGATGATCAGGGCGACGATCAGGTTGATTTGTATGGCATCCCAGGTCTGGCTCAGCTGGTCCGCCGTGCCTGAAACCGACAAACGCACCCCATCCGGCAGCCCCTGAGCGGTAAGCGCATCGACCACCTCGGTCTGTAGCATCCGTACGGCGGTCTCAAGTGGCAGCGCGTTCGAGGGGCGGACCTCCAGCGTTACGGTCCGCAACCGCTCGCGATGGCGAATTTCTGTGGGACCGGCGGTGACACGCACTTCTGCCAGTTCGGAGGCGGGCAGGATCTGGCCCGAGGGTGTCACGACCGGAAAACTGCCGACATCCTGCGTGCGTATCCCGCCCAGAGCTTCTGCATCCCCGCGCAACGTCAGGTCAAGGCGCTGCGCTCCCACGGTGATCTCGGCCACGCGGATCCCATCGTTATAGGCATCGATCGTCGCCGCGAGGGCAGCAGTCGGGACACCCGCATCGGCCAGCCGGATCCGATCGGGCAGCAGGCGGACTTCGGGCGCACCAAGCTCAAGGCCGGGAATGGGCCGGAACTGATGCCCCTCGGTGCGCGGCAACAGGCCCGCGATCACACCCGCGGCCCGGCCGGCAACCCCAAGGATTTCTTCGAGATTCTGTCCAGAGACATTCACCTCGACAGTGCGGCCGCCGCCGACCCCCCGGCCGAACAGGGACGGTTGTGTCATAAAACCAAAGGTGCCCGGCTCGGCGAAGATCGGCCGTGACAGGATTGGAATGACCTCTGCCACCCGGGTGCCGTCGATTGCACTGGCCCCGACGAAAGAGTTGCCCGGCGTGGCAACAAAAAAGAAACCGTCCAGTGCAGGCGCCCCCTCGGGCGTTTGCGCGTTGGGCGCGGCCTGCCACATCGGGCGAGCCACATTTTCGATCCGCTCGGCGATCGTTTCGGTGGTTTGCAGGTTGTAGCCCGGGGGTGGAATAACCAGACCGAACACCAGATTCCGGTTGCCCTCGGGCAGGTACTCAAGCTGGGGCAGAAAGACCACCGCCGCAGTCGCCGCAGCACTGCCGATCATCGCGACCATGATCAGCCCGATGGCGCGAAACCGGACCGTCAGCCGGACATAGCCCATAACCAGCCAGCGAAACAGCGCCGCCAGATGGTCTATTCCCGGCAGTGGCAGGGTTTTGGTCTCGGCCGCCGTCAGCAACCGGCTTGAGAGTGCTGGAATGACGGTTACGGCAACAACCAGCGACAGCAGGACCGAGACCGAGATCGCGACAGCGATGTCACGGAACAGCTGTCCAGCCTCAAGCTCCATAATCAGGATCGGGATAAACACCATCACCGTGGTGAGCGCTGAAACCAGTATCGCGCCCCAGACCTGTCGCGCGCCGCGGTAAGCTGCTTCGCGCCGCGGCAGACCCTGCTCACGCAGGCGGTAGATGTTTTCAAGCACGACAATCGCAGCGTCGACGATCATCCCGACGGCAAAGGCGATACCGGCCAGGGATATCACGTTCAGAGTGCGTCCGGTCGCCGCCATGGCCACGAAGGTGGCCACAATAGACACTGGAATCGCAAGGCTGATCACAAGTGTTGCCCTGGGCGAACGCAGGAACAGCAGCAGGACCAGCGCCGCCAGCGCCCCACCGATCAGGATGTTCTGCGTCACCAGATCTATGGCGCCGTCGATATAGAGGGTTTCATCGTAGACTTGCTCAAGTTCAAGGCCCTGCGCGGCGACCGGTCCTGCCGCCAGTTCATCAAGGGCGATCCTGACCTCTTCCATCGTGGCGATGACATTCGCACCGGCTTCGCGCACCAGATTAAAGGCAAGTGCCGGGTCCCCGCGGAACCTCAGGCGGGCCGTGCTGTCCTTGAAGGCGAAGCCGACTTCGGCCACATCGGAGACGAGAACGCGACCAAGCGGGCCGTTCTGCCCCTGGTCCTGACTTCGGAGTACGACGCTTTCGACCGTGGCCGCCGTATTGAGGTTGCCGTCGGCGCGCACAACATATCGCCGCTTCCCCTCTTCGATATCACCCGCCGAGATTGAGATGTTCTCGGACCGCAAGCGGTCCACAATCTCGGGTATGGTCAGGCCGTAGCGTGCCAGTTCCTCGGGGCGGATCGTAATCTGAAGTTCACGGCTTACCCCGCCAAAGACGTTCACGGTCGAGATCCCTTCGACCCGCTCCAGCCGCTCCTTGATCACATCGTCAACGAAATCGCCGAAATGGGAGATTTCCTGCGTTGTCCCGGGCATGGCTTTTACGATCACCCAGGCGATGGGGCTGTCGTCCGAGCCCGAGGTATTGAGCGTTGGCTCCCCGGCCTCGTCCGGGTATCCGCCGACGCGGTCCAGACGGTTTGAAACAAGAAGCAGGATCTCGCTCATTTCCGTGCCGACACCAAATTCGAGTGTCACACTGGCCTCGCCGGTGCTGGACGTGGAGGTCATCAGCTCCAGACCTTCAAGACCGCGGAACGCCTCTTCCTGCGGGGTAACGATCTCCCGCTCAACCTCGGCAGGTGCTGCACCGGGCCAGGCGGTTTCGACCACGACAACGGGTTTGCGTACGTCTGGCGCCAGCTGGATCGGGATGCGTGTCAGCGCAAGAACGCCGAACAAAACGGCCATCACGACAATGGCAACGACGGCGATGGGCCGTTCAATCGCAATGCGAATTGGGTTCATGCCGCGTCCTCCTCGGTCGCCCTGGGGGCGGCGCCGGGCCCAGGCGGTGCGGGTCGCGCGGCAGTCCGACACACGTATCGCAACGGGTGCAATCCCGCAGGAGCATGCATGAACACCTGCTCAAGCGGTATGGAGCTCTCACCCACCCTGCGGGGCCTCGGTATCTTTGCCCGCGAGGACAGGCGCGATGTCCTGCATGGGGCGCAGGCGTTCGTTGCCCCGGATCACCACTTCGTCCCCATCGACAAGGCCCCCGAGAACTTCAAAGCTGTCACCCAGTGCTGTGCCTATCTGGACAGGGCGCGGCACCGCCTTGCCGTCCTGATGGACAAACACGCTCCAACCGCCTGGCGACTGGATCAGCGCGTCCTTGGGAACGATGATCGCATTGCGTGGCGCGCTGACCGGAATATCCAGGGTAAGGGACTGTCCTATCGCGACCTCCTGGCTGTTCTGTTCAATGGCAAAGCGCACAGGTCTGGTCCGGGTGGCAGAAAACTCGGTGGGCAGGATTGCGCGGGCGGTCAGGGCGAGCGTGCCACCATCATCCGCACGGGCGTTCACCGCAAGGCCGGGTCGCAGCGCTCCGATATAGCGTGCAGGCACATCGCCCACCACTTCGGCGGCTCCGGTGTCCAGTAATAGCGCAACATCCGCGCCAATGCTTATGAACTGACCAACTTCGGTCGAAACATCCAGAACGGTCGCGTCAAAGGGTGCAAGGATTTTAGCGCGCTCCAAGTTATACGTTGCCAGCGCCAGTGTGGCCTGCGCCGCCAGTATGCGTGCCCGTGCTTCCTGTTGCGCGCCTCGGGCTTCGGCCAGTTCGCCTTCGCGGTCGTCGCGCTGCACGGGCGAGATCGTCGCACTCGCGCTCAGCGCTTCCGCGCGATCATAGGCGCGCTGGGCCTGATCCAACCTTGCCTGCGCCACGCTCAGCCCTGCCTGGGCGATCGCGTCCTGAGCCTCGGCTTCTGCACGCTGAATTCCCAGTAACTCGGTGTCTATCTCGGCCAGCAAGTCTCCCTCAGCGACGCGGTCACCGATGCGGACGTGGACCTTGTCAACCACGCCCGACACGCGTGCGGCTACGGCGCTTTCCCGGCGGGCCACCACTTGGCCGAATATTGTGACTGTTTCGGCGACTTGCCGTGGCTCAACAAGCGACGTTGTGACCGAAGCCGGGCCGCCTTGTGCCAAAACGCCGGTGCTGAGGTGCAGCAACATGGCGAATGCGATGCAAATACGTTTCACTCGGCGGCATCCGGCTGATTACTAAGACTGTTAATATAGTACGCTTGTGCGGCCATGGAAGCGCCCTTTGCTCAGGAAACTTCCGCTATGGCATCGGAAAGGGCCGATTTGCGATCCGAGCATAGCTGTGTTCGGGTCCCTCGCTCCAGTTTCGGATATCCATGTTGATGATATCCTGCGGCTCGACAACCTCGACCCTGTGGTCCGCGCCGTCGAATTCATGGAGCAGGAAACCGGTTAGGCAGCGGCTGCCGGTGGCAAACCCCTCGCCATTAGTCTGTACAAAAGACAGCGGCGGCGCCCAGTGATAATCGATGCCATCGCGGGTAAAGCTCAACTGCTTGTGCAGATGTCCCGATGCGAAAAAACGGATGCGCCCATCGAAGGCCGCCATCCAGCGTTTCCGCGGTCCGACGGGCATATTGAAGCCTCCGGTCTCGGCTTCATCGGGGGACCTTAGAAACAGCGGAGAGTGCGCGAATATGCCAACCGGCCCGTCTGCCCCGGTCAATGCCTCCTCCAGCATCACCTCCTGGGCATTTTCTTCGGGCAAGTTGCTTTCCGGCAGGAAGGAATTAAGCCCAATAAACCGCCAGCCGGCCTGATCAAACACCCAGTGATCCGGTCCGAAGCGCGATGTCCACCCCGACAGCCGATCCGCGGTCATGACCTGGGTTGCCCCTTTCAAACCAGGGGAATAGCCGACATCGTGATTTCCCGGCAAAACGCGGACAAACGGTGCCGGCAACCGGTCAACCTGGCGCTGGGCGAAATCCAGATCCGCTTCTGCGGACGGCCCGTTGAAGCAGAGATCGCCGGTGACAACAATCGCGTCAGGTGCAAGGTCACGCACCGCAGCTATGGCGACTTCCCAGTTGTGGTGAAAAAGCGGATGTGTCCCGCTCAGATGCGGATCAGATAATTGGACCAATCTATACTTTGGCATTCTGGGTTCCTGCTATTCAGGTCCTGAATACACCGTCGCAGGCTTTCTAACCGGCGTCCAGCCCTCCGGCTTGACCGCGGCTCAACTTCCGTCAAATTGCCGCGCGCTCCGGCCGCTCAACCCGTTATGAACTCCACCAGGACATGCTGTGCGGCTGTCCGAAAACGGGACCATCGCAGCGTCAACAACGTGGACGGGTAAGTGTAAGGGCGCGACCACCGCACGTATTTAGCGCGTGACACGGGCGCGCAAACTGCTATGTCGCGCGTATTGCACTGCACAATACAACCCCCGAGGCCATATGTTCTCCCTATCCGCCTACCGCGAACACTGGTTCGGCAACATCCGCAACGATCTGTTGGCGGGCCTCGTCGTGGCCCTCGCCTTGATCCCGGAGGCGATTGCGTTTTCAATTATCGCGGGTGTGGATCCCAAAGTCGGGCTCTATGCGTCGTTTTCGATTGCGGTGATCACGGCGATTGCCGGAGGTCGCCCAGGGATGATCTCGGCCGCGACAGCAGCGACCGCCGTGTTGATGGTAACCCTGGTCAAGGAACATGGCCTGCAGTACCTGCTGGCGGCCACCGTACTGGCCGGCCTGTTACAGATCGCAGCGGGCGTGCTGAAGCTGGGTCATGTTATGCGTTTTGTATCGCGTTCCGTGATCACCGGCTTCGTGAATGCCCTGGCGATCCTGATTTTCATGGCGCAGCTGCCGGAACTGATCGGCGTCAACAACCTCACCTACGGAATGGTGGCTGCCGGCCTTGCGATTATTTACCTGTTTCCCCGGATCACGACCGCAATTCCATCACCGCTGGTGTGTATCGTGGTGCTCACGACGCTGGCAATTGCACTCGGGCTTGATGTTCGCACGGTGGGGGATATGGGGGCACTTCCGGATACACTGCCGGTTTTTCTCTTACCCGATATTCCGCTTACACTGGATACTTTGATGATCATCCTGCCCTATTCAGTGGCGGTCGCCGCCGTGGGGCTGCTGGAAAGTCTGATGACCGCACAGATCGTCGAGGATCTAACCGATACGCCATCGGATCGCAATCAGGAATGCATCGGCCAGGGTCTGGCCAATACGGCAACCGGGTTCATCGGTGGCATGGCAGGCTGCGCGATGATCGGCCAGTCCATGATCAACGTGAAGTCCGGCGGGCGCGGCCGGTTGTCCTGTTTCGCCGCAGGGGTATTCCTGCTGTTTTTGATCGTCGCCGTAGGGGACTGGGTGGCGCGGATACCGATGCCGGCGCTGGTGGCTATCATGATCATGGTTTCGATCGGGACATTCAGCTGGTCATCGATCAAATCCCTGCGCACACATCCGCGATCATCTTCGATCGTGATGCTGTCGACCGTTGCGGCAACAGTAGGCACCCATAACCTTGCCATCGGCGTGTTGACCGGCGTCCTGCTGTCGGGGATCTTTTTCGCGGGAAAGATCAGCCAGATCTTTCGCGTCACATCGGCCCTGTCCGAAGACGGGCGGTCCCGCCGTTACACGGTCCAAGGCCAGGTGTTCTTTGCATCCGCCGAGACTTTTACCCGCTCGTTTGATTTCCGCGAGGCGTTGGAGCGGGTCACAATCGATGTAAGCCAGGCGCATATCTGGGACATCTCCTCTGTTGCGGCGCTGGACATGATTGTGCTCAAGTTCCGCCGGGAGGGGGCTGAGGTCGAGATCATCGGCATGAACAAGGCTACGGAAACCATCGTCGATAAGCTGGCAATCCATGATCAGCCGGGCGCGATGGAACGGTTGTTTGGACACTAGGGGGGTCCGACGCATGTCAAAACTGATTGCGATGGTGGATGGGTCTGCCTATTCCGAAAGCCTGTGTCGATCGGCGGCGTGGATCGCCAGCCGCACCGGCGCCGTGGTTGAGATTGTCCATGTCATTCGACGGCCCGAACAAGGCGCCAAGCAGAACCTGAGCGGGAATATCACCTTGGGCGCGCGGACCGCGCTGCTGGAAGAACTGGCGGAATTGGATGGTGCCCGCGCCCGGGTCGCGCAGGCGCTGGGTCGCGAGATTCTGGCGGATGCCGAAGCATTGGTGCGTGCTGGCGGTGTGACGGATGTATCGACCAAGCTGCGCATGGGCTATTTCGTCGATACGCTGATGGAGCTTGAGGACCAGGCCGATCTGATCCTGATGGGCAAGCGCGGCGAGACGTCGGACGATACGGCCCGCGATCTGGGCTCGAACTTCGAGCGGGCGGTGCGGTCGGTGCACGGCACTGTTTTTGTCGCGGCTCGCAAATACCGGCCCATCAAACGGGTGTTGGTGGCCTATGATGGCGGTCAGGGGGTCAGCCTTGCGCTGGATGACATTGTGCAGAACCCGCTGTTCGAGGGTCTACCGCACCACCTGATCCATGTTGGTGAGGAGTCGCCCCGGCTACAGAGCGAAATCGGGGCGATAGAGGCGCGTTTGACGGCGGCGAACCGGCCTGCAAGTTCAGAAGTTCGAAGCGGCGTACCCGACAATGCCATCCGCGCGGCGGTGGCCGAGGGCGAGCATGATCTGCTGGTCATGGGGGCGTTTGGCCACTCTCGCGTGCGCGCGATCTTCACGGGCTCAGTCACAGCGGACCTGATCCGGGCCTGTCGTATTCCGGTTATGTTGTACCGCTGACCTCGCCTGAAGGAGTGGTGAAAGGAGCGCCCGCCGCGAGCCTGCACTCTTCTGCAGAACGACGGAAAACCAGGCGGCTCGAGTACGGCGTTTCCCCTAGAGGCAAGCCCGGCTATAGGAAGACACAGCAGCACGAAAAGGAGACGCAGCATGGCGAAAGTGGCATTCCTCGGACTGGGGGTGATGGGCTACCCGATGGCGGGACATCTTAAGTCGGCCGGTCACGAGGTCACCGTCTATAACCGGACCGAAGCCAAAGCCACCGCCTGGGCCGACGCGCATGGTGGCGCCCATGCCCCAACCCCGCGTGAGGCGGCACTGGGATGCGATTTTGTGATGGCCTGTGTGGGCAATGACGATGATCTGCGGTCCGTGGTCTTTGGTGATGACGGGGCTTTTGCCGGTATGCAGACAGGTGCGGTTTTTGTCGACCACACCACCGCATCAGCCGATGTTGCCCGCGAGGTCGCCGCCGCGGGCGCTGAAAAGGGGATTGGCTTTGTCGACGCGCCGGTCTCCGGTGGGCAGGCGGGCGCCGAGAATGGACAACTGGCCGTCATGTGCGGCGGTCGCCAGGCCGATTTCGATGCAGCCGAACCTGTGATCGACGCCTATGCAAAGGCAACCATCCGTTTTGGCGAGGCTGGTGCGGGTCAGCTGACAAAAATGGCCAACCAGATCTGCATTGCCGGGATCATTCAAGGCATTTCAGAGGGGCTGCACTTTGCAACCAATGCCGGTCTCGACGCAAAACAGGTTGCCGCGCTGGTCTCGCAGGGCGCCGGTGGATCGTGGCAGCTGACCAATCGCGCCGATACAATGGTAGATGGCGCGTTCGATTTCGGATTTGCGGTCGACTGGATGCGCAAGGACCTGGGGATTTCGCTGAACACGGCAAAGTCACTTGGTGTGTCGCTGCCGGTCGTTGCCCTTGTGGATCAGTTTTATGCCGATGTTCAGGCGCAGGGCGGGGGCCGCTGGGACACTTCAAGCCTGATACACCGCCTACGCGTGCTGAAGGGGGATGTCGGCTGAAACGCACCCTATCAGATGTTGGACGTCACGCTTCATCCATATGTCATCAAACAGTAACGGAGGAGCCTTAGGCGACAGGTTTGCAGTAAGGCGAGGGACAGATGACTAAGGTGCTGCTCAACGGCCTGGGCCGTATTGGCAAGCTTGTGGTTCGGGACCTGTTGGGTCAGGACGAAGCGTTTCCGCTTGCGGGTCTGAATGATGCGGTCGGCGATGCAGAGATGCACGCACATCTGCTGGAATTCGACACAGTTCACGGTCGCTGGCGCGCCCAAATCGCGCCGACGGATGGCGGACTTACCGTCGCTGGCCGGCACTTGACGCTGACCAGCGAGCGGCGGCTTGAGGATCTGCCGCTGGACGGCGTGGACCTGGTTGTGGACTGCACCGGGGTGTTCAAGACCACCGAAGCCGTACAGCCTTACTTCGATGCGGGCGTGCAAAAGGTTCTGGTATCAGCCCCTGTGAAGACCGACCCCGCGCTCAACTTGGTCTATGGCATCAACCACGATCTTTATGACCCGGCCCTGCACCACCTTGTCACCGCGGCGAGTTGCACCACGAACTGTCTAGCGCCCGTAGTCAAGGTGATCCACGAGGCCATCGGGATCACCCACGGCTCGATCACGACGATCCATGATGTGACCAACACCCAAACCATTGTCGACCGACCGTCCAAGGATTTGCGCCGGGCCAGATCGGCATTGAACTCACTTATTCCGACAACCACGGGATCCGCCACAGCGATTACACTCATCTACCCCGAACTTGCGGGGCGTCTGAACGGACATGCAGTGCGCGTGCCGTTGCTCAACGCGTCCTTGACCGATTGCGTGTTCGAAGTCGCGCGTGACACCTCGGTTGAGGAGGTGAATGGCTTGTTCCAAGCTGCGGCCTCGGGGCCGTTAAAGGGGATTCTGGGCTATGAGACCCGCCCGCTTGTCTCAGCGGATTACACCAACGACCCGCGTTCTGCCATCATCGATGCGCCGTCCACAATGGTTGTGAACGGCACGCAGGTGAAGGTCTTTGCGTGGTACGACAACGAATGGGGATATGCCTGCCGTCTGGCGGATCTGGCACGCATGTTGCTAAAAACGCTCTGAAAGGGGCGCGTCAGCACACGCATCGCGGGTATTGATCCCACATGTTCTGTTCACGGCTGAAGCTGCGGCGGCTTGCCGGCCCTGTGAGTTTCCATTGCCTTAATCTGGGTTTCCTTAATCCTAACATTGGGGAGAAAGTGGTCGTCTTCAGACTTTGTGAACTGTCGGCTCCAAGTATCGAAATCCATTCAAACAATAAAAAACCCACCATTTCTAACAGAAATGGTGGGTAAGGTAGGTGATAGGTATCTACAAATAGTTAGATCATACAATGTGGATGAACAATCAATCCACCCCCAGAACTCTTTACACAATCACCGGCCGGGGGCTGGCCGGGATCTTGTATCTTGGGCTCTTAAAACTCACTCTACACTGCCCAAGGTTACGCGACTTACTTGCTTTCGTTGTCGGCCGGTCCGACTGAAAGTGAACTACACGCCCCCAGTGATGTTTTGATACGAATAGATATGGGCGAGATTGTGACGTGTTAAATTTTTATCGCAACATATAGGTGACCGGTGCGTTAACACCGCGAGGGCTAGTTTAATCACATTCAATTTATGCAGTTACATCAGGGGGTTGAATGCTGATGCATCGAATTTTCCGCATTTCAGGCCAGGAATTAGCGCATAGGTTGAATTAACCAAGGGCCCGCAATCTTGGGCCCATTGGGGATTTTGTGGGTGAGTCGGTGTCTGCGCGGCGGGCGATTATGCGGGCAGCGGCGCGTTTGTGCCGCGCACAGCTTTGACGTGGGGGACCCGTGCCTCGATCACTGCAGCCGCAACCAGCGCAAAGATAACATGTCCCCAGAGCGCCACCCAAGTGATACCGCTGAAACCCAGGAACGGCTTCATTCCAGCGACCAGATGCGCCATGCCGTAGAGCGCAAATACCCAGAGCGCTACGCCGTACACCGCTGCCGGGACGCTCCAGTGCAGGCGGGGCAGGGTGGCCGTCCAGACCGGGCGGACAATCAGCAACCAGCCCAGAGGATAGGCGATCAACCCGGTCAATGTATGCAGACCATAGGGCAATCCGAGCGCGGCCAGCTCCTTACCAGGAACACCGGTCAGCGCCGCAAGGGAGGTCTGCGCCAATGGAACCGGCGCCAGTTTCGCGCCCAGGGTCGGGACCCACGAAAACAGCGGGCTGATGGTTTGGCCGAAAAAGTCGAAGGCAACTGTGGCGAGCGCGCCGGCAATCACGACAGTGCAGAGTGTGGAGAGCAGCTTCATCTCGAATTCCTTTTCATAACAGTGTGCTGACGAGCTTTGACCTATCGCAACAGATCCCCACGGTGCACCCCGCTTCACGCAAAGGTTAGCCCGGTAGGCCAGGGCGTGAGCGGCTGCGACAGAATGCTGTAACAACTGGGCCTTGGGGCTTACAGTCCCGTGAGCACGCCATGGCGATGTTTCAATTGTGAGATTTGTCTCAGCGCGGTGGGCGCGAATATGACATCGCAGGGCAGTGCATATCCTGAGGTACACAATGCTCAATCCCCTTCAGTTTTGGCTCAACAGCCTCTACCTGCCGCTATCGGGCGACGTGGCGCAGACCATTGATCCCCGGATCTTTTCGCCGGACATAAACCTGCGCTTTGCCGGTAAGCCGGAGTTGGAGGGAAGAATCATAGGTGAGGTGGCAAGTTATGGCCGCCAGCTGGACCGGGTGATCGCCGCGGTCCTGACCCTTGCCGACCCGGACGGTCCGGATCCCGAGGTGATCGAGGCATTGGCCAAACTGGAGGCCGAGATTGCGGATAAGAAAGCTGAGTACTCCGCCGATCTGGTGGCGGAGGTGGAAACCGCGCTCACCACCCTGCGCGATACCAACCCTAAGGCCCATGCCGCACTCATCGCGCGGCAGCGCTGACGCGCCTCAGCCCAATCGCGCCATACACACCAGGGATGCAATGGCAAAGCCGATCCCCAGGACCTCGCGCGGCAAAAGCTGCTCGCCAAACACCAGTACGCCCAGTGCCGTCATGGCAAGGATCGTCAACACCGAGTAGTACACCCCCACCGAGGCCAGGCTCATCTGCCGCATCGCAAACAGGATCCCCACGGCCGAGGCCATGTACATTGCCGCACCCCCCGCGAAGGCGAGGCTGGCCAACCCGTTCTTCAAGCTTGCCACCTTAAGCAGGTAATCCCCCACCAGGGTCACCGCCACTATTCCGGTCATCGTCGCCAGGGCAATAGATGTGCTGTTGAGCATCTGCGCCTCCCCATATTGCCCCGCATTCTGAAGGGCGGTAGGGCGGAGGTCTGTTGCGATCGTTACACTTGGCTTAGGGTAAATGCGCGACCTGTATCAGTCGGCGGGTACAACACCTTGCGCCGCCGCGCCGACCCCCGAGGTCACCACCCCGGGCGAATTTGCAATTGCCGATATGTTTCCCGAAGCCTCCGCCCCGGGCCCTGGCGCGGACGGAAGCTGCCCTCCATACTCCGTGTAAAGCAGGTAAGCGCCGCCAAGCACGGCGAGGACAAGAACGGGTTTGGACATAGGGCTCTCCGGTGTAAAGTGTTCAATTCTAGTGGCACCGGGGGATACAAAGCAAGTTTGGGTCCCGGTGGACACCGGTCCCCGACTGGGTAAGCTGCGCACAAAAAGGAGATACCCCATGCCCCTCGCACTCGCCAAAGCTTTCGCCCTCCTGCTCGCTGGCCTGACCCTCACTGGCTGCGTCGCCGCTGTGGGCGCTGGCGGCGCCGTCGCCGTGGATACAGCGTTGGAGAACGAGCAGGGCGGGGATGGGTTGTTTTAGGCCGGATGACCTATGTTGTGAGGGGCACAATCCCAACTGCGGACGACGGTAGTGGATCCGAATTAAAAGTACATCGTGGGGTCCTTCAAATTGCTTCCGTCCTATAGGTAATCGACGAGTTAAAGCACGAAGTTGCTAAAGCTGAACGTCAACTTCCGTACTTCAGCCCGGTGACCGCCTGATCGCTGGGAACGAGTTTTAACATTGGACACCCTTGGTCGAACCATCGCATTCGGAACGGGTGGTTCCTCACCCGGGGGAAGCGGGTCGACCATCCTTGATTTCATTCCGCCGCAGTGCCCTTTCGCAGGCGAATTCATCCACCGGACGAGTTCCGGGAAGCCTACTCACCCATCCATCTTCAACGCCGAAATAAACGCCTCCTGTGGGATATCCACTTTCCCGAATTGACGCATCCGCTTCTTCCCCGCCTTCTGCTTTTCCAGCAGTTTCTTCTTCCGGGTCACGTCACCGCCGTAGCATTTGGCCGTCACGTCTTTGCGGAGCGCTGAGAGGGTCTCGCGGGCGATGATGCGGCCGCCAATTGCCGCCTGGATCGGGATCTTGAACATGTGCTGGGGGATCAGCTCTTTTAGTTTTTCGACCATCGCGCGGCCCCGTGCCTCGGCCCTTGCGCGGTGGACCATGGTGCTCAGCGCGTCCACAGGCTCGTCGTTGACCAGGATCTGCATCTTGACCAGTTGATCCTCGGTGTAGCCGATCATCTGATAGTCGAAGCTGGCATAGCCCTTGGTCACCGACTTCAGCCGGTCGTAGAAGTCGAACACCACTTCGTTCAGCGGCAGGTCATAGACCACCATCGCGCGGGTCCCGGCATAGGTCAGGTCCAGTTGCACGCCGCGCCGGTCCTGGCACAGCTTGAGCACATCGCCCAGATACTCATCCGGAACCAGGATCGTGGCCTTGATCCGCGGCTCCTCGATATGCGCAACATGGGTCAGGTCTGGCATGTCCGCGGGGTTGTGCAGCTCCACCATGTCGCCATCGTTCATATGGATGTGGTAGATCACGCTGGGTGCCGTGGTGATCAGGTCGATGTCATACTCGCGCTCCAGCCGGTCGCGGATCACCTCAAGATGCAAGAGCCCCAGGAAGCCGCAGCGAAAGCCGAAACCAAGCGCGGCCGAGGTTTCCATCTCGGCGCTGAAGCTGGCATCGTTCAGTTGCAGTTTTTCGATAGCGCTGCGCAGATCCTCGAAATCCGCGGCATCCACCGGGAAGAGCCCGCAGAACACCACCGGGACCGAGGGCTGGAACCCGGGCAGCGCCTCGGTCGTGCCCTTTTTCTCATGGGTGATTGTGTCCCCGACCTTGGTGTCGCGCACCTGTTTGATGGAGGCGGTGAGGAACCCAAGCTCCCCGGGGCCCAAGGCCTCGACCTGCGCCATCTCGGGGCGGAAGACGCCGACGCGGTCGACGGGATAGACCGCACCGGTGTTGATCATCTTGATCCTGTCACCCTTACGCAAGTGGCCGTCGATGATCCGTACCAGAACCACCACGCCCAGATAGGCATCATACCAACTGTCCACCAGCATTGCCTTGAGCGGGGCATCGGCCTCCCCCTCCGGCGGCGGCAGGCGGGTGACAATTGCTTCCAGCACATCCGGGATCCCCAGACCGGATTTCGCCGATATCTCAAGCGCGTCCGAGGCGTCGATGCCGATCACATCCTCGATCTGCGTGCGCACCCGGTCGGGCTCGGCCGCGGGCAGGTCGATCTTGTTGAGCACCGGGACGATCTCGTGGTCCGCGTCGATGGCCTGATAGACATTGGCCAGCGTCTGCGCCTCGACCCCTTGGCTCGCGTCCACCACCAGCAATGACCCTTCGACCGCCCGCATTGAGCGCGAGACCTCGTAGGCGAAGTCCACGTGACCGGGCGTGTCGATCAGGTTGAGCACATAGGTCTCGCCATCCCGGGCCGTATAATCGATGCGCACAGTGTTGGCCTTGATGGTAATCCCCCGCTCGCGCTCAATGTCCATCGAGTCGAGCAGCTGCTCCTTCATATCCCGGTCCTGCACGGTGCCGGTGGACTGGATCAGCCGGTCGGCCAGGGTGGATTTCCCGTGATCGATATGCGCCACGATCGAGAAGTTACGGATCTTGGAATGGTCGGTCATGCAACGCATATGCGGGGGTTTGGGAGGGCGGTCAAGGGTGGGGTGTTTCATCGGTGACGTGATCGCCCAGACCGCAATGACGGGGCCAGGAGTTTGCGTCTAGTGCTCGGCGTACTGGCGATCTGCTTCAGCGCCATTGCAGCGCCGATTTCGGGCTTTGCGGCAGTCCTGCTTTCGATGTCGCTTTTGGCTGTGCGAACATTTTCGCCGCTGGCCGCGATTGTCGTCATCTCCGCTCCAGCCTGCAGCGGCTGGGTGCGCGGTAACTCCAACGGTAGCTACAAGTTCCTCGATGACGGGATGGGGAACTCCACGCTTTGCAACCTTGCGGAGGGTCGCGCAGGACCTCAAACCGAACGACGTATGCAGCCCTTGCCAGCTCGCCCTCGGCACGCGGACCAATCGGCTGTTTGGCTGGCCCAACCAAAAAGGGCAGGCCCATGCCCGCCCTTCAAACCCCAAGGCACCCGATAATCAGGCTGTTGCGGCCTTGGCTATGTCGCGTTTGATATCCAGTGCCCGGGCCGAGAGTTCATTGTCCTTGGCCTTGGCGAGGAACGCATCGAGCCCGCCGCGATGGTCCACTGTGCGCAGGGCCGCGGCCGAGACCTTGAGCTTGAACGACCGGCCAAGGGCGTCGCTCATCAGGGTCACTTCGTTCAGGTTCGGCAGGAACCGGCGTTTGGTCTTGTTGTTGGCGTGGCTGACGTTGTTGCCAACCATAGGGCCCTTACCGGTCAGTTCGCAGCGGCGAGACATGATCTTGCGTCCTTATCCATAGTCCGTGGCGGCCACGGAGTTAGCTGGGCTGTCACGCCCTCGGTCGGGCGCGGGAAATCTGGGGTGCCGTGCAGGGTCTTGGCCTGTCCGGTGAAGGCCCGGGCAATACGGCGATTGGGGCCGCGCGTCAAGGGGCCAATGCGGGATTAGCCCACGCGCAGGTCACTGTGTCAGTTGCTCTTCCAGATCGGTGACCATCTCGTTAAGGCCGTATTCTTCGGACATGCTTTCAACCTGCCGCATCAGCTTGGCCAGTGGACCGGACTTCGCGACCATCGCTTCGGCCGGGACAGCCGCCATTGCTTCAAGGATCGCCTTTGCGTCCTCGGCGGCCCAGGTATCCTCGATCTTTGAGATGTCGTTGACGAACAGCAGCGCCTTTGAACACATGGCGCGTGTCGTCTGGGTTTCACCCAGGCCAAGCCAGGCCAGTTTGTATGGCGCGCGCCGGTTCAGGTAATAGGCCTCATCGGTTTTGGCGATATCGGGTGAAAGCACGCCAAAAATGCGCATATCGTCTTTGGCCGCCATGTTGATCAGGCCCCCGGTCGGGTTTGGATAGGCGTAGAAAAAGCCGACCATGCCACGCTTTTCGGGATGGTTCACCGCTGCCAGGATGCTCTCGGCGCCGGACGTGAACCAGAATTGCGGTTCGGCACCGGTGAAATTCGCGTCCTCGCGGTACATCCGCTTGATAAAGGCTTCGGATCCACTGTTCTCGGGCACAACCCAGGTGATCCGCTCTTTATTCTTGACGATTTCGCCCCAGCTGTTGAGCTGAGGTTCCTTTGAAAACGCCATGGCGCATTCACCGGGCAGGTCATTGCGCAGGATAGATACAGCGCCCGATATCACCGGGGCATAGTTTAGCCCGCCTTGTCCGATGCCGAATGCGATACCGCCGGTTTCGGCGGCGAGCTTGTTGGCGTTGTCGACCGAACCGTTGCTGGGAACCAGTTGCACATCATAGCCGAAGTCCTTGGCGATCGGTTCCAGCACGTCCTGCACACCTTTGCCGATCCCTTCGTGATAGGCCGATCCTTTGCCCGAAGGCGCCCCGCCAGTGTAGATTTTAATGGTCTGCTGCGCCTGTGCCACGGCCCCAAAGGCTACGGCGGCAAGCGCAAAGGCAAGGGTACGCATGGGGCGGATCATCGGTGCGGTCTCCTGTCGGCGGTCGGGATAGATGCTAATACTCGTATGTTTCACGAGAGTATATGGACAACGATGCGGCGAGACTGTGACGAAGCGCCACAAAATGTGGCATCACTTGGGCGGGCGCGGTGTTTTATGGGTGTTTTCGGGGATCCGGTGCCGGATGAAGCGGACGTTCGGACTGCCGCCGAAACCCGGTTTCGGGGGATGACAGCGCTTCGATTCCGCTCAGATACCTCGGGGCGTCGCCGATGCGTGGCAGGGATACATTATGTCTGCCCGGTCCTGCCGAACATGGCATCGATCAGACAGCGGGCAGCCACGGTTGGTGAGCGTGTGGCGCCTGTGACCTCCCGCTCCAGCTTTTGCCGCAG
>JBCCYF010000038.1:0-36440 GCA_039190275.1 Pseudomonadota bacterium
CGCGGCCGAGCCCGAAGCGTCGACAACAAAGACCACGACCTTTTCTGTCTTCTGGCGAAAGCGTCGCAGCCGAAAGTCTTCAGGCGAGATTCTCAAGTGATCGGCCGGACGATCCTGGTACTTGCGCCGCAGCGGTTGCCAGGGGGCGGCCGCATTCAATGTGGCGACCAGGTCTAGCCGGGCACCGCTGCGCGGGTCACCGGGCCGATCCCCTGCCGGGCGGCCGCGGGTTGCACCCCTTTGGTCATTGCCCGCACCGGCAGCGCTTGCTTGTCGACCCAGCGTGCCGCGGGCGATAAGCTTGGCCAGCAAGTCGGCCGGAATGGATGCGCGCACCGCCTCCAGGATCAGGTCCTGCGGCAGGCGATCCGTGTCCGTCGGATCCTGGTCGATCTGGCTGTCTTCGGGCCTGTCCGCCGGGTCGTCGGGCGGCGGGGGGTCCGGTGCCTCCTCTTCCTCCGTTTGCGGAAGTTGTGTGGCGCGCGGCGCAAGGACCAGCGCCGCAGCCTGTTCGGCCATCAAAAGGGTGACGGTATGCTCACCCTGAACAGCGGCAATCGCGCGTGCCGCGCGCAAAGCAAGCATCGGAGCGCGCAGTGACGCTATGCCAAGCGCCGCCGCAGTACCGACCAGGGCGTCAAGGATATCTGCCGGGACCGCGACCCGCTTCAGATCAGATTGTGACCGCGCGATATCAACGCCTTCAAGGTCTGAAACCGCTGGTACCGTACTGCGGGAGTGGCGATGTGGCAAAGTAACGTGAAACGCCAGTCGATCCAACAGCGCCGGGGGGATGGGGCCATCGTCGTCGGTCGACTCGTCAAGCGCCAGAATTGTAAATGTCGCACCATCATCCCAGGCCTGGGTCAAACGTGCGGCGCGGTCCGGGGCAAGGCGCTCGGCCATTGGCAAAACCACCGTTCCACTGCCCAGCGCTGCCAACACACCCGGATCATGAACCGGCTTTCCGGCAGAGAGCGTGGCGGTCAGATCGAGACCTCCAAAGAGACGATCGTCGCCAGTTGCGGGCCCTATGCGTCGATGCGGCCTATCGGTAAGCGCCAGATAGGACCGGACCCAGTCTTCGCGCTGCGGCGATGCGCGGGCCGCCAACACAAGTCCGCCCAAGCCCGGATCCACCGCGGTCAGTATTGCAGCCCATGTGGCCGGGTCGAGATCAGGGTGTACGGTATCTGGCATTCACGGATCCGTTTTCGCACGAAACAGGGGTGGAACGCCGTCGGGCGGTCGCCCAGGTCATGCCGGGACAACCTGGTCCAAGGTGCGCGCAACCCGGGTGGTCGAGCCTGCCTCATCTAAGGGGTCGCGACGCAGGCGGTGGCGCAGTGCCATCGCCGCGACATTGCGCAGAATACCAAGCGTGACACCATTCTTTGCCTGAAACGCGGCCAACGCCCGGGCCGCCCGCATCAGCGTAAGTTCCCCGCGCAATCCATCCGCCCCAAGGGCAATACAAAGTTCGGCGGTCTTTTCCAGCACTTCATCCGACACAGTGACCGTATCCAGGCGGTCCCGCGCGGTGAGGATCTTCTTGCGGTACCTTGTGTCTGCAGCACGCCATTTTCGCATGAAAGGTGCGGTGTCGCGCTCGTATGCGTCCCGTCGGCGGATCACTTCAATCCGGTTCTTGATGTCCGTGGGCGAGGCCACTTCTACCGACAGGCCGAACCGATCCAGAAGTTGGGGCCGAAGCTCGCCTTCTTCGGGGTTGCCGGAACCGACGATTACAAATCGGGCGGGATGACGAACCGAAAGGCCCTCGCGCTCAACCACGTTTTCACCGGATGCCGCGACATCCAACAGCAGGTCGACGATGTGATCCTCGAGCAGATTGACCTCGTCAATATAAAGGTATCCCCGGTGTGCACGGGCCAACAGTCCGGGTTCAAAGGCTTTTTCGCCCCGGGTCAGTGCCCGTTCCAGGTCCAGGGCGCCGACAACACGGTCCTCGGTCACGCCCAGTGGCAGGTCGACAACCGGTGTCGGCCGTATTTCGCGTTCTTTTGGCGGATGTTCCATACAATATGGGCACGTCGGATTGGGCGCATCGAACGAACAGTTGTAGGGGCAATGCGCGACGACTTCGATGCTGGGCAACAGTGCCGCGAGCGAACGCACAGCTGTGGATTTTCCTGTTCCCCGATCGCCAAAAACCAGGACACCGCCGATCGACGGGTCGATTGCGGTCAGTGAGAGCGCCAGTTTCATCTCTTCCTGACCGACAATGGCGGAAAACGGGAAGGCTTGGGTCATCAGGGGTCCTTTGGTAGTCCTACTCGGCGGCCAGCCTCTGGCACGGGGCCAGCGGGTCCTGTCCGTTCCATTGCCCCTCGGCGGCCAAAATTGCAAACCTTGCGTAGAGTTCCTCGCTGAACCAGTTGCCCTCGCGTACGGCGCTGATAGCGCGGGCGTGCGGCCCCTCGGCGCGGGCAAAGGCGGCCATCGATGCAGTGTCCGGCCAGATCGAAAACGTCATCTGGTGGAACCAGGGCACCTCGCCCACACCTTGTTTGAATATCACGTTCGGATCGGCGCCAATCGCCCGCGAGATATCGGGCACCCGGCGCCAGAACTGCAGCACGACACTGGGGCGCACGGTCGCACGGGTCAGTGCCACAACCGCATCGCCATAGTCACCGCCGGTCGGTTCAAACGGCATCTGCCGGGACCAGGCGCCCCAGGCGGAGCGCGGTGTGAGGTGAACGGTCCAGGCCTCCTTGGCCCGTGAGTGGTACCTTTCAAAGATCCGACTGCCGCAGGTTTGTGTTCGTGCGGTTTCCAGATCCGGCCAGGTCGTCAGAATAGCAACCGCTGTCGTATCTGGGATCGGCGTAAACCCTTCGCCTGTGCCCGCACCCATTAGCTTGAAGAACCCGATGCCCGGCAAACGCCCAAGCTCTGACCTGGCCAGACCCATCTGAACAAAGGCCCACAACCGATCGCGCCACCGGTTCATCCGGAAGAACGATAGGGTCACCACCTGTGTATGAATTGTGTCTGCGTGCATCACTTCAGCCCCGGCCTTACGCCAAAGTCTAACCAGATTCCCGTGCCGATTGTAAATTAAATTAGACACTGCTAGCGTAACCGCAAGGTGACAACGGGACGCGGAGGCCCGGACGTGCCAAACGACAGGCTGCGCGAGGTTGCAATGACTGAAGATGCCGATCCCCGACCCAAAGCGCTTGTCATCGGCGCAGGTTTGGGCGGTCTGTCCGCCGCCATGCGGCTGGGTGCCAAAGGGTACGCCGTTACCGTTTTGGACAAGCTTGAACGTGTCGGCGGGCGCGGGTCGTCGATTTCAAAGGACGGGTTTCGTTTCGACCTGGGCCCAACGATCATCACCGTTCCCCAGGTCTTCGAAGCTCTATGGGCCGCCTGCGGCCGAGATTTTCACCAGGATGTCCAACTCAAGGCGCTTGACCCCTTTTACGAGATTCGCTGGACCGACGGTTCGAATCTAAAGGCATGTGGCGATACCGATCGAATGGTTGAAGAGGTCAGACGCCTGAACCCCGATGACATTGCAGGGTATCACCGGTTTCTTGAGGACAGCCGAAAGCGGTTTGTCGTTGGCTTCGAAGGCATGGTGAATTTGCCAATGCACAGGCTTTGGGAAACGATCAAGGTCCTGCCGATGTTCGCGTGGTTGCGGGCCGACAAATCGATTCTGGATCTGGCCAGCAGCCGGGTCAAGGATGAGCGGCTGCGGATGGCGCTGTCATTCCATCCACTGTTCATCGGTGGCGATCCGATGCATGTGACCTCGATGTACGGTTTGGTCAGCTATCTTGAGAAACGTTACGGTGTTCATTGTGCCGTAGGTGGCGTTCAGGCGATTGCCGATGCGATGGCCCGAATTGTCCGCGATCAGGGCGGACAGATTCGCCTTGGGGTCGAAGCCGACGAAATACTGCTGCGGTCCGGTCGCGTGATCGGCGCACGTCTGGCAGATGGCGACGTCCTTGATGCCGGGCTCGTGGTCAGCAATGCCGACGCGGGCCACACCTATACCCGGTTACTGCGCAATCACCGCAAGAAGCGCTGGACCCCCCGCAAACTGCAGCGGCGGCGCTGGTCGATGGGGCTGTTTGTCTGGTACTTCGGCACCCGCGGTACCGCCGGCAAATGGGCCGATGTGGGCCATCACACGATCCTCAGCGGGCCACGCTACGAGGGGTTACTCCACGACATATTCATCAAAGGTAAACTGGCGGATGACATGAGCCTTTATGTCCACCGCCCATCCGTGAACGACCCGACTGCCGCGCCAGCCGGTGACGATGCCTTCTATGTGCTTTCACCGGTGCCACATCTGGGGCACGCTAAGCCGGTAAACTGGGACACCGAGCGGGCGCGCTATAAGGAAAAGGTCGCAAAAACCCTTGAACAGATGATCCCCGGATTTGAATCGCACATCGTCGCGGAAGAGGTGTTTACCCCCGAGGAGTTCCGGACAAGGTACCTCAGCCCCTATGGCGCCGGATTTTCAATCGAACCTCGGATCCTTCAAAGCGCGTGGTTCCGGCCACACAACATCAGCGAAGAGGCACGGGGCCTATTTCTGGCCGGGGCCGGAACGCATCCCGGGGCAGGTGTCCCAGGCGTCATATCAAGCGCCGAAGTGCTGGCGAAACTGGTCCCGGACGCACCGATCGCCGAACAAACATCAATGCTGAGGGCCGCAGAATGATCCAACGGAGTGATATTGACGCCTGTAAAGTGGCGATCCGGCACGGCTCGAAGTCCTTTTACGCTGCCTCGAAGCTGCTGCCGAGGTCCGTGCGCGATCCTGTGCTGGCGCTCTATGCCTTTTGCCGTCTGGCGGATGATGCGGTTGACCTGGTCGACCAGAAATCGGCCGCTGTCCTGCGCCTGCGCGACCGTCTGGATCGCGTGTATTCAGGTAACCCCGTGGATAATCCTGCGGATCGCGCATTTGCCCAGATGATTCAGGATTATGGCATGCCCCGCGCCCTTCCCGATGCGCTGTTGGAGGGGTTTGCATGGGACGCGATGGAGCGACAGTACGACAGTCTCAGCGATGTGCGGGCCTATTCGGCGCGCGTGGCCGCGGCCGTCGGCGCCATGATGACAGTCCTTATGGGCGTCCGCGACTCCGATGCCCTGGCCCGCGCCTGTGATCTGGGCGTGGCCATGCAGCTTACCAATATAGCGCGCGATGTGGGTGAGGATGCGCGGGAGGGCCGACTCTATCTCCCAAGGGAATGGATGCGCGAGGCAGGGATGGACCCCGATGCTTTTCTGGCCAACCCGCAACCCGGTCGGCCCCTGGCGCAAGTGTTGCATCGACTGCTGGGCGAAGCGCAAAGGCTGTACTGGCGGTCCGAGGCCGGGATCGCGGCGCTGCCGCTGCGCGCCCGCCCAGCGATTTTCGCGGCCCGGCATATCTATGCTGCGATCGGGTCCCGTGTCCGCGCGCAGGACTACGACAGTGTGACCCACCGGGCCCATACCGGCACCGGCAGGAAACTATGGCTTGTGGGCCAGTCTGTCGTGGCGACCGGTCTGACCGTGCTGCTGCCCAGGTCAGCGGTGCTCTATGGCGAACCGCTGCCGGAAACCCGCTACCTTGTAGAGGCGGCCGCGCAACAGCCGCGGCGGGTCGGTCGATGGCCGCATCTGGATGAGAAGTTCACCAATGTGGCAGAGCTGTTCCTGGAACTGGAAGCCAGGGATCAGGCGCAGCGGGGCGTACCGATTTCCCCCGAGGCAATACGGGCCGCGGGTTAACTTTCCTGAAAACGAGCTATCCTCTACGCGAGCAGCGACGCGGAGCGTGGTATGGACTGGCTTACACTTGCAGGATTGACCGCCGCAGTATTCGGGGCCGCTTCGACCGGCGCGCTGTTCTCGCCGGGGCGGTGGTATGACACGCTGGACAAACCGGTCTGGACCCCGCCCAACTGGCTTTTCCCGGTTGCCTGGACGTTCCTGTATGCGGCCATGGTGTGGGCCGCCTATCGTGTCTCAGGCGACGATGCCGATCTAGCAACGCCAGCGCTGGCGTTCTGGACAGCTCAGATTGTCTTTAACGCGCTGTGGTCACCGGTGTTCTTCGGGCTGCACCGGATCGGATCCGCGTTGATCGTACTGATCTGCTTGTGGGTCTGCGTCGTCGCGACGACGATCCTGTTTTTCCGGATCGACGTTTTGGCGGGCGCGCTCTTTGTCCCCTATGTCATTTGGGTCAGCTACGCAGGTGCGCTGAACGCCGCGATTCTGCGCAGCAATCGGTCCCGGCAGATCTCCGAACCGGCCTCCTAAATCGAGGCGCGTGCCGCGCCAGGTCCACAAGCCCGTTGACGGCCCCGCCATCAACGGGCGAGCACAGCCTCTCTGCTACGCAGCAACAGTCGATGTGTGGTCTTTAGCAAGACGCTGTTAACAATGTAGCGCCGTTTTCGAGCCTCTTTCGGCCCGGCATCTCTGGGCGCCGTGGCGCGCAAGCGCTCATAGACTTGCGCCCCGCGGGCGCGCTATTGGATCAGAAGCGCGAGCGACGCGGCACTTTGACCGCAAGCATCGGTTTGAGGAGCGGATTGGCAAAACGGTCGAGGTCGAGCGCTTCATGTACCCCCGTGGCCTCCTCACCGTCGATCCTACTGCGCACTGTTGATCTGGTGTAAAACGGGGCATCCAGCATTGGCGCCGTTTGCCGCGGTGTGGTTCCCGGGTCACCCCGCATTTCGCGACGCACCAGCCACTTGCTGCGCGCCATTTTTTGCTGCGGGGGCGCGGCGCGGTGCGTGACCGATCCGTCCTTGCCAAACATCAGCGAGACCGACAGATCGCTGCCATCGCGCCTGCGCGCATCATAGAATGCACGCGTTCCTCCCTCTACCGGCATCCGGGCCCAGGTCCAGTAGCTGAAGTCGTCCTCCAGCGCCGCCGTTCCAAAATTCGCATCCAGGTACCCATGCCCGCCCCAGCGCCAGCCCGGTCGCGCGATATCGACTGTAATTCGGGCGTTGGGGGAAAAGGGACGCCAGATGTGGGTTCCCTTTGCGTCCAGCACAATTTCACAATCTGTAACCGCCTCCGGTGACACCCGCACCCGGCCCCGGATCCTCTGGGCATGCGGTGTCGAAACCTCATTGATGTCAATGACCAAATCAGTGCCGTCCCAGTGTAGCTGGCTTGGACCAACCTGAAACGTATCCGCAGACTGGCGCACAGTGGAACGGCCACGCTCGGTCATCGTCCAGCGCCCGCCTTTGCCATAGAGCGCGACATTGATACACGCATGATTAAGCGGATCGCGGCGCCCCGCCCAGCGATACCAAGGCGAAAAGACCGAGCCTATGAACCCGATGATCGAGATACCGCGGGTGCCGTCATCCGAGAGCCCGTCGATGTACCACCAGGCATAGCCGTTCGCCGCGACCTGGATGTCGAAGCGAGGTCCGCGCGAATCGCCGCGGCCGCGAGCCGCCCTGAGAGCGTCGCCATCGGCACGCCCGGTCCCGGATGTATGCCGCCTCCCGCCAGGTACAGTCCTGGTACCTCCGACCGCGCTCGCGGGCGATGAAAGGTCGACATCAGGCTGTGCGGATTGGTCCCGTACAATGCGCCCCCCGTTCCCGGAAACAGCTGGGCGAAATCCCACGGGGTGGTCAGTGCATTCTCCGCCACTGGCGGGTTCAGCGGCAGACCCGCCTCGGTGAGCCGTTGAAATACCCGAGCCTCGCATTGCCTTATCTCCTGTTCCGTCGGGGTGCAGATGTCACCATCCGCAGGGGCGTTCATGATGATCTGAAAACGCTCTGGCCCGCGCACAGCCGCGGCCGAGCGATCCTGGGCGCATACATAGAGCGTCGGGTCCTGCGGTTTACGCCCAACGCGGAACAGATCATCGAACTCCGCCTGGCTATTGTCGCCGAACACAACGTTGTGGTGCTCAAGCGGTGCGTGTCCAGCCTCGGCCGCGAACGTCCAGACCCAGGCGGAAAGCGACCGGCGGCCGCGAGGCCGCGCCGGCGCCGCTTTCTGTGGTCCGGGACCCAGAAGGCCGGAAGCCAGCGCCGCGGGGTCGCCATTGAACAGAACCGTCGGGCACTCGATCGCATCGCCGCCCGACAGTGCAACGCCCGAGGTTTTTCCGTCCCGCACCACAATTTGCTGGACAGTGGTTTCATAACGGAACTGGACACCACGCGCGCGGCACAGTTTTTCCAGGCACCGGACCAATGAGGCCATCCCGCCTTCGATCCGTGCGACACCCGAGGCTTCCGCATGCCAAATCAAGGCCAGCACCGCGGGGCTCAGATAGGGTGAGCCGCCGACATATGTGGCGTAGCGGCCAAAAAGCTGCGCCAGCCGGGGGTCCGTAAAACTACTGTCCAGCAGCGCGCCAAAGGATTTCAGCGGCGCCAGATCCCTGAGCAGCGACGGTCCGTTGCCAAGACTGGCGCGCGCCACCGAAAAGGGCGTCGGATTGGCGGCACGCATCACGGGTATATAGAGTGCGTCGAACAAGCGCCGGGCGCGGGCCGAGAAACTGTCGAATTCGCGGACCGCACGTTGGCCAGCAAAACGGCCTATGGCATCGCGGGAGGCATCCGGATCAGCAAAAAGATCCAGCGTCGGGGCGTTCCGCCAGTGGTGCCGCGCAAGCACGGTGAGCGGTTTCAACGTGACGTGGTCCTGGAACCGCTCGCCCACAGCCGCAAACAACTCATCAAAGATCCAGCCCATCGTGAACACAGTCGGTCCGGCGTCAACCGGTCCGGCCTCGGTGGGCAGTGTACGCATCTTACCCCCCGGTCCGGTGGCGCTTTCGATCACCGTAACATTTGCGCCCAGGTGACTGAGTTCGAGCGCAGCAGACAATCCGCCGATGCCTGCGCCGACCA
This sequence comes from Pseudomonadota bacterium, assembly GCA_039190275.1. Classification (GTDB taxonomy): domain Bacteria; phylum Pseudomonadota; class Alphaproteobacteria; order Rhodobacterales; family Rhodobacteraceae; genus Halovulum. Next base: position 8,898 of record JBCCYF010000038.1, read on the forward strand.
CGGCGATGTTCTGGGCATTCAAGGGCATGGCGCGCATACCTCCCACCGGCAATTGACAGACTCAGCAAAACTGTCCAGACTTGTTTACACAATGCTGTCATGTTTAGCTGACAAATTCCAGTCCCGAGATCGGAGATCGCCATGCCCGACCGTATCGAAGCCGCCCTGCGGGGCGCCTTAGCCCCGGTCACAGGCAGCGCGGCTCCGCCCAAGCTTGCCGCCGCGCTCAGCCATGCGGTGTTTCCCGGTGGTGCCCGGGTCAGGCCGCAGTTATCCCTAGCGGTCGCGGCGGCCTGCGGCGATGACCGGCCCAAGCTGGCTGACGCTGTGGCGGCATCAATCGAATTGATCCACTGTGCCAGCCTGGTCCACGATGACATGCCGTGCTTTGACGATGCCGACGTGCGGCGGGGCAAACCGACCGTCCATACCGCGTTCTCGGAACCCATTGCCCTTCTGGCAGGGGATGCTCTGATTACGCTGGCCTTCGAGAATCTTGCCAGAAATGCCGCCGCCGCGCCCGATAGGTTGGCCCCGCTGATCTTGGCGCTCGGCCAGCACACCGGCATGCCCGGCGGGATATGCGCAGGCCAGGCCTGGGAAAGCGAAACGACCGTGGACCTGTCTCTCTATCACCGCGCCAAAACCGGTTCTCTGTTTGTCGCGGCGACCACGATGGGGGCCGTCGCCGCAGGTGCGGAACCAGATGCCTGGGTCGAATTGGGCGCCCGGATCGGCGAGGCGTTTCAGGTGGCCGATGATCTGCGTGACGCGCTGCTCACGGCGCAGGAGCTTGGCAAACCGGTGGGCCAGGACGCAATCCACGACCGCCCCAATGCCGTGACGATCCTGGGCGTCAAGGGCGCTGTTGGGAAGCTGCACGATATCCTGGGCGGGGCAATCAGTTCGATCCCCTCATGCCCGGGCGAGGCGCGCCTGTGCGAGATTGTCTCGGCGCAGGCAAAGAGGCTGACGCCAGTCGAGTTTTCGCAAGCTGTTGCCTGACCAATGGTCGCCTCGACCGATCCGCCCGACCTTGCCCCGCGGGACGGTGTCTTGGTGCGGTTGGCCGAGGCGTTTCAGAACTGGCGTGATCGCCGCATTGCAGACCCGGCCTTTCAGGCCTGGGCGACCCACTTCCCCCTCACCCGCCGTCTGGCAAACCGCCAGGGGCTGGCGCTGTATGATCTGGTGGCGGGATTTGTCTACAGCCAGGTTCTGCTGGCATGTGTGAATCTGGACCTTTTTCGCCTGCTGCAGGGCACGCCCTTGCGCGCGGATGAGGTAGCCGCGCGTGTCAGCCTGCCACCTGAGGCCGCGGAGCGCTTGCTAAAGGCGGCGGCCTCGCTGAACCTGTTGCGGATCCGGCGGGGAGATCGATATGGCGTCGGACCCCTTGGCGCGGCCCTGCTTGGGGCCCCAGGCGTGGAAGAGATGGTGCGCCATCATCCCATGTTCTACCGCGACCTCGAAGATCCGATCGCCCTTCTCAATGCTCCAAAGGGAACGACTGAACTGTCGCAGTTCTGGTCCTATGTGGCTCAGGATCAGGTCGGTGCGCCCGAGGCCGCAGCCTATTCCCGTTTGATGGCAGTCAGCCAGCGCATGGTCGCGGCCGAAACACTGGCTGTGCATCCAATGACAGGCATCGAGCGACTCATGGACATCGGCGGGGGACAGGGTGCGTTCCTGATCGCCGCACTCCGGGCGACACCTGCGATGCGTGGGATCGTATTTGATCTGCCCGAGGTCGCAGCGCGTGCCCGCAGCGGGCTGAGCGCGGCGGATCTGGATGCTCGGGCAGACGCCATCGGAGGAAGCTTCACCGATGACCCGCTGCCCTCGGGCGCGGATGCAATCAGCCTGATCCGCGTGCTTTATGATCACGACACGCCGGTGGTCGAGCTGCTTCTCTCCAAAGTCTTTGCCGCCCTGCCGTCGGGCGGCTCTGTACTGATTTCGGAGCCAATGTCCGGCGGAACGCGCCCGACCCGGTCGGGCGACGCCTATTTCGGATTTTACACCGCGGCGATGACGACCGGAACGCCCCGAAGCGTTGCGGAGCATAGCCGGTTGCTTGCCAATGCGGGGTTTCACCATATCCGCGCGCTGCGACCGCGGCAAAAATTCGTGACTCAGGTCATCAGCGCCAAAAAGCCCTGACACGGTCCCAAAGAAGGTTGGGATTTAAGTAAAGCTACGTTGACAAATAACACTGTCTAGCTAGACTGACACTTCAAGAGTTGTGGCGTTCTGGCCCTTGGGCCGCCGTAAAAGCAACACAGAAAGGGGAGAGCCATGCATACCGACGCCGTGTTGATGCGCGCGCCCCGTGAGCTTTCTGTCGAATCAATCCGCCTGACTCCGCCCAAAGTTGACGAGGTTGTCGTCGAGATTTCCCATTCGGGTATCTCCACCGGGACCGAGAAACTTTTTTGGACCGGTGAAATGCCGCCCTTTCCCGGGATGGGGTATCCGCTTGTGCCGGGCTACGAGTCCGTGGGCGAAGTGGTAGAAGCAGGGGCGCTGGCAGGGCTTAAGCCAGGTGCAAGGGTCTTTGTGCCGGGCGCTGACTGCTATGATGGAGCGCGTGGCCTGTTTGGCGGCGCCGCCGCGCGGGTCGTCACCTCAGCCAACAGGGTTGTCCCGCTGGACAAGACACTCGGCGCGGAAGGCGCGCTTCTGGCACTCGCCGCCACCGTGCGCCACGCCGTTGCCGGGCTGAACACCCAGTTGCCGCAGTTGATCATCGGCCACGGTGTGATGGGACGCCTGCTGGCGCGGATCGTCTGTGCCACCGGTGCCGCGCCGCCAACGGTTTGGGAAGTTGATCCGCAGCGCCGCCAGGGCGACACCCCGTATCAGGTCATTCACCCCAACGCGGACAAAACCAAGACCTATGACACCATCTATGATGTCTCGGGCGATGCTGGCGGGCTCAACACCCTTATCTCCCGCCTGTCCAAGGGTGGTGAGATCGTTCTGGCCGGGTTCTATGCGCAACCCATAAGCTTTGCCTTCCCACCTGCGTTTATGAAGGAAGCGCGGCTGCGCGTTGCAGCGGAATGGTCGGCGCAGGACATGCTGGCGACCAGGCTGTTGATCGAAGAGGGTCTTCTAAGTCTGGATGGCCTGATCACGCACACCCGGCCCGCATCCGAAGCGGCACAGGCCTATTCCACGGCGTTCGAAGATCCGGCCTGCCTTAAAATGATACTGGATTGGAAGGGTCACGCATGACCATGTTGGATGAGCAGGTACCTGATCTGCGCGATGACAGCATCGCCCGCAACGACGCGCGGCTCAGGGACGAGGCCGCGGCGCCGACCCTTGAAGTTCCAAGCGCCCCGCCAACCAAGAAAACACAAATCATCGCGATCTATGGCAAAGGCGGCATCGGCAAGAGTTTTACGCTGGCCAACCTGAGCCACATGATGGCAGAGCAGGGAAAGCGTGTACTTCTGATCGGCTGCGACCCGAAATCAGATACCACCAGCCTGCTGTTCGGCGGCAAGGCCTGTCCGACGATTATCGAAACCTCGACCAAAAAGAACTTGGCCGGTGAGCAAGTCAAGATCGGCGATGTCTGTTTCAAGTCCGGTGGCGTCTTTGCCATGGAGCTTGGCGGGCCGGAGGTCGGCCGCGGCTGCGGTGGACGCGGTATCATTCACGGATTTGAGCTGCTGGAAAAGCTCGGCTTCCACGATTGGGATTTCGACTTTGTACTGCTCGATTTCCTGGGCGATGTGGTCTGCGGCGGCTTCGGGCTGCCAATCGCGCGGGACATGGCGCAAAAGGTCATCGTGGTCGGCTCGAACGATTTGCAGAGCCTCTATGTGGCGAACAACGTCTGCTCGGCGGTCGAGTACTTCCGCAAGATGGGTGGCAATGTCGGGGTCGCCGGCATGGTCATCAACAAGGACGACGGCACCGGAGAGGCCGCGGCCTTTGCCAAGGCGGTGGATATCCCTGTCCTGGCTTCGATCCCAGCGGATGAAGACCTGCGCCGCAAGTCGGCGAACTACCAGATTGTCGGCAGTTCCGAGACCCAATGGGGCCCATTGTTTGGCGCATTGGCCGAAAACGTTGCGGACGCACCGCCGACACATCCGACCGCGCTGACCCAGGACGGGCTGCTCGGGCTCTTTGCCGCCTCGGAGACGGGCGGGGATGTGGTGCTGGAACCTGCCACAGACGAAGACATGCGGGGCAAGGATGCGGCGCCGAAAGTCAGCCTGGAAGTGATCTACGACGATGTTTGACCTCGACTCCCTCCACAAGGCCGAGCTGAAGCTGCGTGAGCTGGCAGATGACCAACGGCCTGTCCGCGGACCCGCACCAGCGCCAGTGTCAAGCCAGGAGTCCCCGCCCCGCTGCCCCTTTCTGCATCGCGAGCAGGAGGTCGTCGCGTGAACGACGAGGTCAGATATGACAACAGCGACGCGGTGCCGATCCTGACCGGCACTGAGGTCGATGATAGCGCACCCCAGGACGCCCCACCGGCGATGGGCGACGGCATAGGCTGCCATGCGGGTGCGGATGAGATGCGGACTGCGGCGGAAATGGCGGGTAAATCCGACATTCTGGCGCAGTACGCCAAAGACTACCCCACGGGCCCGCACGACAAGCCGCAAAGCATGTGTCCTGCATTTGGATCCCTGAGGGTAGGGCTGAGGACGCGGCGGGTTGCGACTGTTCTCTCTGGTTCTGCCTGCTGCGTCTTCGGCCTATCATTCGTGTCGCACTTCTACGGTGCGCGGCGGTCGGTGGGCTATGTGCCCTTCAACTCGGAAACCCTGGTCACCGGCAAGCTGTTCGAGGATATCCGGGCGGCCGTGTTCAAGCTGGCTGATCCCGAGAAATACGACGCAATCATCGTGACCAATCTGTGTGTGCCAACCGCCAGCGGTGTACCCCTGCGGTTGCTGCCCGATCAGATCGACGGTGTACGGATCGTCGGCATCGATGTTCCGGGTTTCGGCATCCCGACACATGCCGAGGCCAAAGATGTATTGGCGGGCGCCATGCTTGCCTATGCCCGCGAAGAGGTGGCGGCCGGTCCTGTCCCAGCCCCCAAGGGCGGCACGTCGGACCGACCGACCGTAACGCTGCTGGGCGAAATGTTCCCGGCCGATCCGATGATCATCGGCCAGATGCTCGAACCCCTTGGCCTCGCCGCGGGGCAGGTGGTGCCTGTTCGCGAGTGGCGAGAGCTGTATGCGGCGCTGGACTGCGCATCGGTGGCGGCGATCCATCCGTTTTATACAGCCGCGGTGCGCGAGTTCGAGGCAGCCGGACGCCCCGTTCTGGGCTCGGCCCCGGTGGGCGTTGAGGGCACCGAGGCATGGCTTAAATCGGTGGCGGATCTGCATGGTATCGCTGCCACAAAAGTGGATGGCGCATTGAACGGCCTGCTGCCAGGGATTCGCGGCGCCCTAGCCGCAAATCCGGTGACGGGGACCATCACGCTGTCGGGCTATGAAGGCTCGGAGCTGCTGGTGGCGCGATTGTTGATCGAAAGCGGTGCGCAGGTGCCCTATGTCGGCACGGCTTGCGCCAAATCACAATGGTCCGCTGAAGATGCCGCATGGCTTGAAAGCCGCGGTGTCACCGTGAAATTCCGCGCCTCACTTGAGGATGACTGCGCCGCAATGGAGGGGCTGCGCCCAGACCTCGCCGTGGGCACCACACCGGTGGTGCAAAAGGCCAAGGAGCTTGGCGTTCCGGCGCTTTACTACACCAATCTGATTTCGGCCCGGCCACTGATGGGCCCGGCGGGCGCCGGTTCTCTGGCAACGGTGGTGAATGCCGCGATGGGCAACAAGGGCCGAATGGACCGGATGCGGAGCTTTTTCGAGGGTGTCGGAACAGGCGATACCGCCGGGATCTGGGACGGGGAGCCGAACGTGCAACCCGAATTCCGGACACGGCATCAGAAGAAACTGGACAAACAGGCCCGCGCGGCCAAAGCGGCGGAGATGATCTGATGCCCTTTGCCCCGGTAGACAGCGCCAAAACCCCTGCCAGCATGGTTGCGGCATGCGTAACGAAACCCTATGGCACATGGCCAACCTTGCAGGGGGGCTGTCTGCCCCCGCTTGCCCCGTTCCGGGTCAAGCCCCCCCGAGGATATTTCGGGGATAAAGTGGGGACGCAGCGATGCTGATCCAGGACCATGACCGGGCTGGGGGATACTGGGGGGCAGTCTATGCCTTTACCGCTATCAAGGGTCTGCAGGTGGTGATCGACGGCCCGGTCGGCTGTGAAAACCTGCCTGTTACAAGTGTGCTGCACTACACTGATGGGCTGCCTCCGCATGAGTTACCGATCGTCGTCACTGGACTGGGTGAGGAGGAGCTGGGTCGCGAAGGGACCGAGGGCGCGATGAAACGCGCCTGGGGCACGCTGGATCCGGCCCTGCCGGCGGTGGTCGTCACCGGATCCATTTCCGAGATGATCGGGGGTGGCGTGACGCCCCAGGGCACCAATATCCAGCGGTTCCTGCCCCGCACCATCGACGAGGACCAGTGGCAGGCCGCTGACCGCGCGATGACCTGGTTGTTCACGGAGTTCGGAATGACCAAAGGGCGCCTTCCGCGCCAGCCAAAGCGACCCGATGGGGCCAAGCCCCGGGTAAACATTCTCGGGCCGATGTACGGCACATTCAACATGCCCTCGGACCTTGCCGAGATACGTCGACTGGTTGAGGGGATCGGCGCCGAGATCAACATGGTTCTTCCGCTGGGCGCCCATCTGGCGGATGTCGCCAAACTGGTCGATGCGGATGTGAACATCGTGATGTACCGCGAGTTTGGACGCGGGCTGGCTGAGGTTCTGGGCAGGCCGTATCTTCAGGCACCCATCGGTATCGAGAGCACCACGGCATTCCTGGAAAAGCTGGGGGATCTGCTGGATCTGGACCCGCAACCGTTCATTGAGACAGAGAAGCACTCGACGCTGAAGCCGGTCTGGGACCTGTGGCGCTCGGTAACACAGGACTTTTTCGCAACCGCCAGTTTCGGGATCGTCGCGAACGAGACCTACGCCCGCGGTATCCGCAAATTCCTGGAGGAGGATCTGGGTCTTCCTTGCGCCTTTGCCATTGGTCGTATCTCGGGCAAGAAGACGGACAATGACGAGGTTCGCGCACTGATCCACGCCGAAAAGCCGCTGGTCGTTTTGGGATCGATCAACGAAAAAATGTACCTTGCGGAAACCTCTGCCGGGTTTGGACCGAAACCCTCGTTTATCGCGGCTTCGTTTCCCGGTGCCGCGATCCGCCGGCACACCGGCACACCGTTTATGGGGTATGCGGGCGCGACCTATCTGTTGCAGGAGATCTGCAACGGCCTGTTTGATGCGCTGTTCCATATCCTGCCACTGGGCAGTGAAATGGATGCCACCGAAGCCACGCCGACCACGCTCAGGCGCGACCTGCCTTGGGACGCCGAGGCGCAGCGTCTACTGGACGATATCGTGGCACGTCATCCCATACTTACCCGAATCTCGGCGGCGAAAACGTTGCGGGACGCGGCTGAAAAGTCGGCGCTTGACGCCGGCGCGGACCGGGTAGCCGTAGAAACGGTGGCGGCCCTTGGTCCGGCGAAACCTGAAACCGACAGGAAGGAGAACTGATCATGGAAGTACGCTCCAGCTATGCTCCCGCATACCGGCAGAAGTCCGGCGGCTTGGAGTACTCGCTCTACTTCGCGGCAGTTTTTGCGATCTCTCTGGTGCCCGCGCTGGCCCAGATGGTGGTCCCGAAGGCCGGACAGGCACGCAAGTTTTTTGTCACCGACGCGTGGGCAAAGGCCCAGGAAGTGACACCCGTGATTTTCCAGTCCCTGTGAGGGGACCGGAAATCGGCATCCGGCAGCCCGCAAGGACCGCTGGATAAGCCCTGTCCCGCATGGGGCGGGGCACCCTGGCCGCGAGGGTTCCGCGGCATCGGTCTGACGATCCAGGAGGATAGTTAATGGCTGAAAATACTGGCCTGTCTTTCACAGGCCTGACCGATGACCAGGCGCAGGAACTGCACAGTGTCTATATGAGCGGGCTGACCTTGTTCAGCGTTGTCGCAATTGTAGCGCACCTCGCGGTTTTCATCTGGCGTCCTTGGTTCTGAGGGGGAACACAGCATGGATATGAGCAAGTTCTATAAGATCTGGCTGGTGTTCGACCCGCGCCGCGTTTTCGTGGCGCAGGGCGTGTTCCTGTTCTTGCTGGCAGCGATGATTCACCTCGTCCTGCTAAGCACGGACTACTACAACTGGTTTGAAATCGCCGCGTCCAAAGCCGCTGCAGGTTAAGCCCTGCGCGACGGACGCAGCGGGATCACTCCCAGATTGTGTAGCCAACAAAGACGCCGCGGGCGGGACCCACACCCGGCCGCGGCGGATGTAACGAAACGGCGGTGGCACCTGTGGCAAGGGCGGCCGCCATAGCGGAGACGGAAGTATGGCTTTGCTCAGCTTCGAAAGAAAATATCGCGTCCGCGGGGGGACGCTGGTTGGCGGCAGTCTGTTCGACTTCTGGGTCGGGCCGTTTTATGTCGGCTTCTTCGGTGTTGTGGGGTTGTTCTTCACGCTCCTTGGCGTCGCACTGATCTTCTATGGCGCGGCGATCGGACCGACCTGGAACCCCTGGCTGATCTCGATATACCCACCCAAGGTTGAAGCCGGGCTGGCATTCATGCCGCTAAATGAAGGCGGGCTTTGGCAGATCATCACCATCTGCGCGCTGGGCTCCTTCGGGTGCTGGGCGCTGCGCGAGGTCGAGATCTGCAACAAACTGGGAATGGGCTATCACGTTCCCTTTGCCTTCGGCGTTGCCATTGCTGCCTATGCCACGCTGGTGGTCATCCGGCCGGTGTGGATGGGCGCCTGGGGATATGCGTTTCCCTACGGGATCTGGACGCACCTCGATTGGGTGTCGAACGTGGGGTACAACTACGGAAACTTCCACTACAACCCGGCGCATATGATTGCGGTTTCGTTGTTCTTCACAACGACGCTTGCGCTGGCGTTGCATGGTAGCCTGATCCTGTCGGCGACGAACCCGACCGAAAAGGAAGTCCGAACCCCCGACCACGAGGACACCTATTTCCGGGATTTCATCGGCTATTCCATCGGCCCCCTCGGGATCCATCGTCTGGGCCTGTTGCTGGCACTGAACGCAGGCCTGTGGTCGGCGATCTGCATCGTAATCAGCGGCACCCTTTGGGAAGATCAATGGATCGTCTGGTGGGATTGGTATCTGTTCCTGCCGTTCTGGGCCGACCTGTAAGGAGAACATGATATGGCACTGGAGTATCAAAACATCTTCACGCAGGTTCAGGTACAAGGCCCACCGGAACCAGGCATGCATGTCGAAGCCGGTTGGAACTCTGACCGGGTCGGGACACCATGGCTGTCACAGCTGACCGGCTGGTTTGGAAACGCCCAACTGGGGCCAATCCACCTGGGATTTTTCGGGGTCATCGCCCTTGTCTCGGGGGCACTGTGGTTCTTCATCGTGGGTCTGAACTTCTGGATCCAGGCTGAGTTCAATCCGGCGATTTTCCTGCGGGATCTGTTCTTCCTGTCGCTGGATCCGCCAACCGAAGAGTACGGACTGGGCATGGCACCCCTGAACGAAGGCGGATGGTGGGTGATCAGCTCGTTCTTTCTGTTGGTCTCGGTCCTGTGCTGGTGGGCGCGAAGCTACAGCCGGGCGCGAGCGCTTGGGATGGGCTATCACGTGTGCTGGGCCTTCGCCTCGGCAATCTGGCTGTTCCTGGTTTTGGGGCTGATCCGGCCGCTGCTGATGGGCAGCTGGTCCGAGGCGGTTCCCTATGGGGTGTTCTCGCACCTGGATTGGACCAACAACTTCTCGCTGACCTACGGCAACCTGTTCTACAACCCGTTCCATGCGCTTTCGATCGTGTTTCTTTACGGTTCGACTCTGCTGTTTGCGATGCATGGGGCCACCATCCTCGCGGTGACACGGCTGGGCGGAGACCGGGAGGTTGAGCAGATCCTGGATCGGGGTACCGCCTCGGAGCGGGCCGGGCTGTTCTGGCGCTGGACCATGGGTTTTAACGCGACCATGGAGGGTATCCACCGCTGGGCCTGGTGGTTTGCGGTGCTGACCACATTGACCGGGGGGCTTGGCATTCTGTTGACGGGCACTGTAGTCGATAACTGGTATGAGTGGGCGGTGGATCACGGATATGGCCCGGTCTATTCGGAAGATATCGAAGTTCCGGGGATCAACGGCTAAACCACATACCGCCACAACAACATTAAATTGGGCCGCGCCTTCACCAAAAGGCGCGGCCCAGTGCTGTTAAGCGGCGCGCCTTGCGGCGCAAGTCAATAAGCCCTTCGGGCAGCGGGCGCCCCTGGATCTGTGACACCTGTTGATTGGTTCGACTGTTCACTTTGGCAAGCGCAGCGGGTTAGGACTCTCGCGACGTGTCTAGCGCCCGTCTTTTTTGTCGATCTGTGCGATTCCTGTCAATTTCCGATGAAAATCCCTGTGCACGGAACCAACCTTTCCTACACTCTCTTACGTAGTAACGATGCTGGGAGCACAACTGTGATACGAATGAGCCTGGTCGCATGTGCGTTTTCTCTAACCGGATGTGGCGACACGATCTCAAGGTCGGTCAGCCCTTTTGTCGATGCCGACATCAAGGACTCGGTTGCGCAACAAATCATGGGGGAAGGCGCGATTTCGGTCTACCCGTTTGCGTTCCAAAGCATCAGTGCCCCGGGGATCTATGCCGTCCGCGCAAACGAGCGAACCGGCCGCCACAGCTATATCGAGATTTGTGCGCGGGATATGCAGAACGATGCAATACGGACCATGGAACAGGCTCCCAGGACCGATAACAGGACATACTCCGACACGTTGGGAGCCAGCCGGGTCAGCGTATCGACGCCATTTATCGCTGCAAACACCCGTTATACGCTGCACAGCATTGACGGGTTTGAAGCGTATACTGTCAAGTCCAACGGCAGCGTGGATGCCGCGGATTGGATCCTGAGCAACGTCGGCCAAAACTGTACCGACCTCCTTCCCGAAAACAGCCCTTATTTTGTGGCCACGGGTGTCGCGATAAGTTCCAGCATCAATGTCGAAAGCGGCGGCGGTATTCAGATTGAGCCTTTCGATATCGGCCTTCTGGATGTGGAGTTGGATGTGTCTGAATCCGGCCAACGGATCGTCAACTCGGAACGTGTTTTCGCCATTGCGGGAAAACTTTTCCGGGACGGCACATCAACGTCTCACGGTGCGTTCTAAAGCGTTTCACCATTACGCTGAAACACGTTAGCTCGAAGTCTCAGCCCCGGTGACTCGGGGGCGACAGGACCCGGTAAATGTGACGCCCGGACTGGGCATCCGGTTACCCACGAAGGGCCGCCAGCATCTTGTCCACATTGGCCGGATCGGCCTCGGGCGTGATGCCATGCCCGAGGTTGAAGATGTAGGGCCCGCGCGAGAACGCCTTGGCGATGGTTTTGACGGATGCGGTAAGCGCCTCCCCTCCGGTGATCAGCAGGGTGGGGTCAAGATTGCCCTGCACACAGGTCAGCGGTTGCAGGTGTTGCACGGCCCAGGATGGGTCGACATTGGTGTCGATGGCGCAGGCGGCGACCTTTGTGTGGGTGACAAAGGGGATCACCTTCTCCCCGGCCTGGCGCGGAAACCCGATGACCGGAACGGCGGGATGGACGGCTTGGATGCGTTCAATGATGCGCAGGGCGGGTTCCGTCGCATATTTGTGGAACAACCCACCCGGCAGGGCACCCGCCCAGCTGTCAAACAGTTTGACCACCTCTGCCCCGGCATCAATCTGTGCAATCAGGTAATCTGCGGTTGCTTCGGTCAGCAGGTCGATCAACCTGTCAAAAGTCTCGGGGTCGCCATACATCAGCTTGCGCGCCGGTCCCTGTTCCTTGGTGCCCTGGCCCGCAATCATATATGTCGCGACCGTCCATGGCGCGCCGGCAAACCCGATCAGCGCAGTTTCGGCCGGCAACGCCTGTTTGAGGATCCGGATGGTCTCATACACCGGGGAAAGCGTCTCGTGGATGGCCTCGGCGGGTTTGAGAGCCTTCAGGCCTTCGGCATCTGTTACAGTAGACAGGTGCGGCCCTTCGCCCTCCACAAACCAGAGATCTGCACCAAGGGCCTGCGGCAGCAAGAGGATGTCGGCAAACAGGATCGCTGCGTCAAACCCATAGCGGCGGATCGGCTGCAGCGTGACCTCGGCGGCGAGATCAGGATTGTAGCAGAGGTCGAGAAAGCTGCCCGCCTGCGCACGGGTTGCCCGGTATTCGGGGAGGTACCGGCCAGCCTGCCGCATCATCCATACAGGCGGCGTGGGCAGCGCTTCGCCCGCAAGGGCGCGCAGGATGGTTTTCTGGGAACTCTGCATGTGGGAATGTCCTTTGGTGTCGGAAAAGCATTACAGATTGTTGTCTGTCAGGAAAAGGGGCCTGGGAGGAATTGCACCGCCGCAGAGTGCGCACTAGGGTCGCTGGCATGCATGACCTGTCCCCTTCCCCCGAGACCCCGCTGCGCATTGGAACCCGCGGCTCGCCACTTGCCCTTGCGCAGGCGGAGGAGACCCGCACGCGGCTTGTCGCCGCGCACAACCTGCCGGAAACAGCGTTCGAGATAGTGGTGATTGTGACCACCGGTGACCGCGTCCAGGACAGGGCACTGAGTGAGATCGGCGGCAAAGGGTTGTTCACGAAGGAAATCGAGCAGGCGATGCTTGCGGGCGAGATCGACATTGCCGTGCACTCGATGAAGGACATGCCAGTGGACCAGCCCGAGGGGCTTATACTGGATTGCTACCTACCGCGGGAAGATGTCCGCGATGCCTTTGTATCCGTGCAGTACCCGTCGTTGGCGGAGGTGCCGTCCGGTACACGGTTGGGCACATCCAGCCTGCGGCGCCGGGCGCAATTGATGCATGCGCGCCCCGACCTCGAGGTGGTCGAGTTTCGCGGCAACGTACAGACGCGACTGCGCAAGCTGGATGATGGCGTCGCCGGCGCCACCTTTCTGGCGATGGCGGGGCTGACGCGGTTGCGCATGCTGGGGGATGTACCGCATGCACCGATAGAGACGGAGGTGATGCTTCCGGCCGTGGCGCAAGGGGCAATCGGGATCGAGCGGCGCATCGCGGACACCCGGTGTGCCGAATTGCTGGCCGCAATTCATCATCACGAAACTGGCCTGAGGCTGGCGGCCGAACGTGCGTTTTTGCGTGGTCTGGACGGATCCTGCCAGACGCCGATTGGTGGTTTGGCCGAGCTCGCGGACGGTGAGCTGCGTCTGAGGGGAGAGATCATCCGCCCCGACGGTAGCGAGAGCCTAAAGCACCAGTTGGCGGGGGCCGTAGAGGACGGCGCGCAAATCGGTGCCGAAGCCGCTGCGGTTCTGAAGGGCCGCGGCGGGATTGGGTTCTTTTTGTGACAGATCTGTGTTAAGGAATATTTAATAAGTGGCCCGATTTTGGGCGATTGTGTTGGGGGAGTAGTATGACCCGCGTCTTCAAAGTGGAACGTCCTGAGTATGCGAATGTAAGCGTGGCCGTGGTGCCGTCGGCGGCATCGGCCGACCTTCTGGTTTACCGCAATGACCAGGCAATCTCCCAAGCCAACGCAGAACCGATCTGGAGCTTTGTGAAAAGCCGGATCAATGCGCATCTGGCTGTGTATTTTGTCCCTCCTGACCGTGGCGGTGCTCAGTTGAGGATCGCGTATGTCAACAACCCCACGCTGGCGGGGTGGATGCGGCATCACAAGCTGAAAGACCGGTTAAGCCGGAGATATCCCGAAAAAATAATGGCTTAAACCAGAGCTAAACGGGTTCGCCAAAGATCTGATCGGCGTGGTCCGTCACATATATCCTCAACCAAGGCGTGAATCGATCCGGCGTATGGAGGATCTCCAGGCGAAGCGTGTCAAGGTCGACCCAACGGGTTGCCGCAACTTCCTGGGGATTTGGCTGCATTGCGGGTTTTCCGTGTCCTGTGAACAGCGTGACGACCTCGTGTTCGATCATTCCGCTGCCAACGTCCGCGCGGTACTCGATTGTGTCTCGCTGAGTCAGCGGCAGATCAACAATCCCGAGTTCTTCTGTTAACCTTCGATTCGCGCAGGTTGCGAAATCCTCACCCCAATGGGGATGGGTGCAGCATGCGTTCGCCCATAATCCGGGCGTGTGATATTTTGACAACGCGCGTTGTTGCAGAAGGACCTGATCGTCCGACATGACAAAGACCGACACCGCCGGGTGACGCAAGCCGCGTTGGTGCGTTTCAAGCTTCTCGACCGGTGTCAGAACCCCATCGACCCAGGCTGGGATCAACTGCGTCATGTCGCCGGGATCAGCCGAGTAAGATGGCCCAGGTTCTTTGCCATGATCCTCAGATGTGCCATCGGCCTGGCGCGCACAAGTTTCTTGTTCATATAGGCTTCAAACGTCAGCCGCTGCACGTCGATGTCCCGGCACAGGGTCACAAACCGTTCGCGTCGGTCATCGGATTTGTACCAGGTGTCCTGCATCATGCGCAGCACGCGAAACACCATCTTATGCTCTTTCATGAAAAAGCGCCGGGCGAGTTTCAGGTCGGCGACCCGGCCGGAAGTCAGACAGGCCGACGCGGCCATGGCCGCGAACTGACCGCCGATCATTGCATAATAGATCCCCTCACCCGATGACGGCGCGACAACGCCGGCCGCGTCCCCGGCCAGCACCACATCGCGCCCATTGTCCCAGCGCTTGAGCGGCTGCAGCGGGATCGGCGCTCCTTCGCGTCGAATCGTGGCGCAGCCAGCCAGCCCCGATGCGGCCCGCAGATCCGAGGTCGCCTTTTTCACATCCACACCCTTGAGGCCGGAGCCCATGCCAACGCTGGCCTGTGGCCCATGCGGGAACACCCATCCGTAGAAGTCCGGGCTGATCCGGCCATCGTAGATCACGTCGCATCGCGTCGGATCATAGTCGGCCGTCTGCGGCTCGGGCGCCTCGATGATCTCATGATACGCGATCACATAAGGAATAGTATCGCCCCCGGGAACTTCGGCCCGGGCGACGTCCGAGCGCGCGCCGTCGGCGCCGACGATCAAGCGGGTTGTCAGCGGAACGGATGTGTCCTGACCGCGCGGGCGATACCAGACCTTGGTTCCGTCCGCGTCGCGGGTGATCTTGGTAAACGTGCCCGTCAATCGGGTTGCCCCCGCCTCGGTCGCGCGGACACGCAAAAACTCGTCAAAGTGCTCGCGATCAACCATCCCCACATAGCCATTCTCGATTTCAATATCGACCTTCTGGTGGCTGGGTGAGATCATCCGCGCGGTGTTGATCCGGGCGACGATCTGACTGTCAGGAACATTGAAATCGCGGATCAGCCGGGGCGGCACGGCACCGCCACAGGGTTTGATCCGACCGGCACGGTCCAGCATGGCGACCCGGTGCCCGGAGCGGGCCAAATCCTCGGCTGCGGTGGCGCCGGATGGCCCACCCCCCACAACAACGACATCAAAGTCCATGGTCATTCTCCCGGTACCAGGGCGGCGCGTGGCGCCTCGCGGATCGTGATTTTAAGGGCGAGAAGGGCCGAGAGCAGAAACACGCCGCCCTCCGCAACAAACACAGTGCCATAGGCCACAGCGTCGGTGCTGGAGAGCGCGCGGGCGATATCCACCGCGACTGTGCCCAGAAATGCCCCCAGGCCGAAGGCGATCGCCTGTGCCGCGCCGAAAACGCCCATCCGAAGCCCTTCCTGCGGGCCGTCACCTTCCGAGGCGAGGCCCATCATTGCGCCTATTGCTGCAACCGCGAAACTTCCGTTGGCAAACCCCAGCACAAAGACATTGGTTGCCAGCGGCCAGTCGCGGATCTGTCCGCCGATCCCAAGGGCAACCAGCGCCAGGCCAGATGCAATGCAGCCGCCAACGATCCAGACACGTGTCGGAATGTTGATGATGCGGCGTACCCAGGTAGACGAAACCAAGACCACGATCATACCCAGGAGTGCACCCTGATGCAGCTTTGATCCAAGGGCGGTGCTTTCACCCGGCGTCATGCCGAAGACATGACCGGCATAGGGTTCAAGGATCAGATCCTGCGCGTTGTAGGCGAACATTGCGGCGAAGACGAAAATCGCAAAATGCCGGGCGCGTGTGTCAGCCCAAACTTCGGCCAGAACCTCCCTGAAGGCTGGGTTTGATTTGGCCTGATATGGCGTGGTGTCTCGTTCAATGCCCCAGACGCCGCAGACCGCCAGAAGCACCGAGGCTGCGCAAACGATCCCGGTGATCGCAAGCAACCGCTCGGGCGAGTAGGGATCCAGGTTCAGACCGACCGTGGCGCCAGTAATCGCCAGACCCGCCACCATCAGGATCCACACAGCAGAACCTGCGGCCGCCTTGCGGTCTGGGGCCACACGCGCTGCCAGCAGCGCAAGCAGGTTGGTGCCCGCCGCGCCAATACCAAGCCCGATTGCCAGAAAGGCGGGTACGGCGGCAGCAACGCCCAGGGTGGGGTGCGTGCCCATCAGCACCACGGACAGCGTTGCACCCAGCCCCCCTGCGGCCATTGTGAACACGCCGCCCAGGATCCAGGGGGTACGCCGCTGCCCCCGGTCCGCACCATGGCCGAAGTGCGGCCGCAGAAACTGCGTGGCATAGTAGACTGCAAAGAGGACACCGGCGAGCGTTGCAGGAAACGCAAGCTCGACCACCATCACGCGGTTCAGCGTGGTGGTGGTCAGCACAAGAACGGCGCCCAGTGCCATCTGCACAAGCCCCAGGCGCAGAATACTGAACCAGCTCAGATAGTTCATGCCATCGCTCCCAAAGCAAAGGCGGCTGCCAGCATCCCAAGGACATAGAGCATGACGCCTGTTGCGTTGTACCAGGGTGCGCGTCCCCTGGGATCGCGCAACAGACGGATCATGGCCCCCGCCTGTGCCAGAAGAAGAACCGCCACAATTGCCGAATGGAGGGGCGCGCCCCAGATCAGCAACAGACCGATAACCGCGACCTGAGGAAGCGCCATGATCCAGCAGGCAAGGCGTGCCGCCCGCACCGGTCCAAGTGCAACGGGCAGTGATCTGACGCCGGTCCGGGCATCACCCTCAAGCGCCTTGAAGTCGTTCAACGTCATAATGCCATGGGCACCAACCGCATAGAGACCGGCGATCAGGACGACCTCCCAGCGCGGTGCACCGGCTGCCATGACTGCCGCACCGGTAAACCAGGGCAACCCCTCGTAGCACAGACCGACCAGACCCGGCCCCCACCATCCTGACTTCTTCAGGCGGAGCGGTTCGGCCGAATAGACCCAAGCGCAGGCAACAGCGACCGTTGTCGCGCCCAGGCCCCAAGGACCCAGCGGCACCGCCACCAGCAGCGCAAGCGCGCTCATCGCCAGGGCAATCCACAGGCCCCAACGTCCAGGCATACGGCCCGACGGGATTGGACGATGCGGTTCGTTTATGGCGTCGACATGGCGGTCACACCAGTCGTTTGCCGCCTGGCTCATCCCGCAGACCACAGGCCCCGCCAGGATCATGCCCAGAACCAGGTAACCCCATCGCTCGGCCAGTGGGACACCGGACGAGATGACACCGCACATGAAAGCCCACATCGGCGGAAACCAGGTGACCGGTTTGAGCAGCTCCAATACGACCAGCGGATGGGGGCGTGGAACGACTCGTATATCCGAGGTGACACTCATAGTGTCAATTAAACACGACACATGCCCCTTTGAAAAGAGGCGGAGCGGTAAGCGCCTTAAAAAGAAAGCAATCAGGCGGCGGTAACACCCGCTGCCGTGGCTCACAAAAACCGTACAAAGCTCACTATGGTTCAGGGTGATCGACGTTTTGCCCTTTGTGGGATCGCCCGACCGGAGGTTTCAGGGGTGCCCCGCCTTGGCCTGTTCGCCGATCCCCGGGCTCGTGATCGGCGATGTGGTCGCGATCATATTTCCCCTGACCCCGCCTGGGATCAAAGATTTCACCGTGTTTGTTGAAACCTTATCGTCCTGGGTAAAGGTGAAACGCCCGAGCGGGGGCGACCGGCCGGAGGGATGTCGGCCAGCCCTTTGCTCTACGCCAGCTGCGGGTCGTGCCGCGATCTCTGCCCATCGACGCGCAGGAACGGCCTCGCTATTTCGCTGGAAACTGAAACTCGACGGGATGTGAAAACACCAGTTCCGGTCGATTTGCGTTGCCGTTCTGGAACAATTCGCGCGCCAGATCGGCAACAAGGTGCGGATCCTCGGCATGTATGAAGTGATTGGTGCCCACGATTGCGACACGGGCATCAGGCAAGATCTCGGCAGATGACATGTATTCCTCCGCCTTTTGCCCGGGATCGTGGTCCCCTTGAATCAAGAGCACCGGCATCGTCATCTTTGAAATGACATTCGCCATGCGGAACTCCAGCTCGATGTCGAAGCTCGTTCCCTGGAACGTCCGCGCCGAGGCTTCGGGCGTGCCCTCGAATCCGAATTCCCAGTCCAGGCGCTTTAGGAAGCGCTCGGGGAATTGGACCGATCCGTAGTCCCCGGTATAGGCAGCGCGCGCGATGCCCTCTTGGCTCTGAAACTCGACCGTTGCCATCTGCGAATGTGGCGGGCGGGGCAGGCCATGTGGTTGATCGAAGGATTGCTGCATCCGTACAAAAGCGCGGACCTGTTCACTTCGTCCGTCGAGCGCCAGAAAGTTCTCGCTGACGATAGAGCCGCGATCGTGGCTGATCAGGTTGAATTCATCGACACCGATCTTGTCCAGTAGGGTCGCCAAACTGGCCGCAGCGCCAGCGTAGCTGACGTCGATCTCAGGACCTTTGTCCGACTGTCCATACCCCAGGACATCGACAGCGATGACATAGTATTCATCGGCCAGAAGCGCCATGACCTCAGCATAGCCCCACCACGTGTCCGGATAACCATGCACAAATAGAACGACCTCGTTCGACGGATCGCCTGCGGTCACGAAGTGCCAGACCGGTCCATCAGCATCAACAAACCAGTGCGTTCCAAACACGCCGCGATCAAGATGTTCGATCTCGCCGTGCTGGCTGACAAATTTGCTGGCCGGCGTTGCCGCCGGATAACGATCCGCGTCCTCAGAGATGCGAGCGAGCGGATAGGGTTCGTAGGAGAATTCAGTCCAGGACGATAGATCGGCGTCGGTATCCGCCACTACCGGGGCCGCAAGGGCACCGATCATGACCGACACACATACGAGCTTCTTCGTTTGGGCTGCGTACAGTCTCTGTTTCTGTGACATCTGCGATCTCCTAATGCTTCTGAAGTGTCAGCGTTGCGTCAGGTCTTCCGCTTTTCAAAAAAGGCAACACGCGGGGGTCGGTTTGTAAATGCGGGTCTTTGATACATTGCCTGTGCGGTTTTGGTGCAAGGCAATGCTGGTGTACGTAGATTCTTTTCTTTGCTCAGCGGGACGGCTAACATTTCGATCAGCCGTGTTGTCCAGCGACCCGGGTGCAAACTGAGATCAAACGCGGCGGACCAATGAGCCACTTTCAGCAGCAGTATGGACACCCGTGGGTTTCCCTTGGATAAGTGGACAGAACTTAGGACCGCCTATGCAGTTGCCCGTCTGGGCACTGTCAGCGCCGCTGCAAAAGCACTGGGCGTCAACCGTGCGACCGTCATCCGGCACATAGATGCGCTTGAAGCGGAACTGGAAAGCCGGGTCTTCATCCGCCATGCCAGGGGCTATGCGCTAACCGAAACAGGTAAAGATGTTCTTGATGTCGCGCAGAAAACCACGGAACTTATTGGTTCCCTCGCCAGCCGTACGCAGCGCAGAAAAGCCCAGCTTGAGGGCGAGATCTTTCTTTCGACACTTGCGCCTTTTGTGGGAATGATGTCGACCGCAATCTCGGAGTTTAAAACACAGCACCCCCGGTGCCGGGTCCGCGTCAGGGTCAGCGAGGATTTGGCCCGGCTGGAACACGGCGAGGCGCATATCGCCTTGCGTTCCGGGACCAAACCCGATCACCCTGACTACGTCGTGGCCGATTTCGGGACAATAGCGGTCAATCTCTTTGCGCATGAAAGTTATGTGCAGCGCCTGGGCCTTCCGTCCGGCGTGGAAGACTTTGCTGGCCACTTTTTCGTTATGCCGGATGCCGAGGATTACCGGTTTCCGTTCGTGCCGTGGATACGGAAACATATTGAACCCGAAATGATCGCCTTGTCATCCAACGATATTCTGGTGAACATCGAGGCGGTGTCCAAGGGCGTTGGTATCGGCTTCATGGGCGACCACAAGGCCCGATTGCAGGGCAATTTTCATCCCGTTTTTCCGCCGGAAGAGGCTTGGCGCGTCCAGGTTTGGCTGGTGACGCATACCGATCTTCACCGGACGGAGAAAGTGCAAGCGATGCTGGAGAACATTAGGGCAGCGCAGAGAATGGACGAAACCCCCTAGGGCACCCGACCTTTGCTCTGTGCGGCCCGGGCGAAAGTGACGATCCGGTCCATCGGTCTTTTGACTCCGCCCGTTGACCGGGCCAAGGGTCACAGACCGAGGAACCAGACCTTCAGCGCAATGATTGCGCGTGCTGGCTGTCGGCATCCGGTGCCAGGTGACTTTCACCGACGATCACCGGATCGCCCTTCACATCTTTGGTTTGGGCGGGTGAGACCATCGCTCCATCCAGAGTGCTCAGCGTCCCGGCGCTGTTTGCCCCACATCAGCGCGCGAGACGGCAACTGTTTTGATGACCAGATAGCACTCGGCACCGGCGGCAAGCTCAAGGGCCTGCGCGGACCGTTGCGTTATGCGCGCCAGCAGCCTGTCGTCGCCGGCTTTGACCTGCACCATCATGCCCGGTCCCTCACCCCGTCGCAGCGACACCACACGCGCCGGCAATATGTTGAGGGCAGACAAACCCTCGGGCCTCTCCCGCGCGAGTATGACGTCTTGTGCTGCCACCCGGATCCGAAGCGCAGTGCCGCGTTCCGCATCAACCCGCGGCAGGAACATCCTGCCGGCCGACACGGCCACTTCGGTCAGTCCATCGGGATGCTGTTCGGATATCCGGCCGGTCAGGACCGAGCCTGCCGCACGCACGCCGAAACCGGGAACGGCGCCGGGGTCGGACAGCACTTCAACCGCCGGGCCCCGGCGCAGGACGCGGCCCGCATCAAGCATAACGACTGTGGTGGCCAAGCGGGCCACCTCGGACACGGCATGGCTGACATAGAGGATCGGAATATCCGCGCGATCGCGAAGCGCTTCGAGGTAGGGCAACACATCGTCCTTGCGCGCATTGTCCAGTGCGGCCAGGGGCTCGTCCATCAGCAATGCCCGTGGGTCTGACAACAGCGCCCGGCCGATGGCGACACGCTGTCGCTCGCCGCCCGATAGCGTTTCCGGCGCGCGATGCAGCAATGCACCAAGCCCGAGCAGTTCCACAACCTCATCGAACCGGGTTCCCGTTCGTCTGACACGCAGGCCGTAGCGCAGGTTTTGGCGCACGTTCATATGCGGGAACAGCCGTCCCTCCTGAAACACATACCCCATCCGGCGGCGGTGCGCCGGGACCCATATGCGTTCCTGGGTGTCCGACAATGTTTGCCCGCCCAGCCGGATCTGTCCAAGGTGCGGGCGCAGCAACCCGGCCACCGCATTCACAACACTGGTCTTGCCCGAACCCGAGCGGCCAAGCAGCGCGGTGACGCCGTGCGGCGCATCGAACCGCACGTCCAGCCGAAAGTCCGCGAACCGGTGCTCCAGTTGGACTGAAAGGCTCATCGCGACACACCCCGCCCTATTCGCCGGGCGACCCGTGTCGATATCATTTCCGAGGCGAGCAGCGCCGCCATAGCAACCGCAATCGACACCGCGACAAGGCGCCAGGCGGATGCTTCACCGCCGGGGACCTGGAGAAAACTGTAGATTGCCGTCGGCAATGTCTGCGTCTCTCCCGGTATGTTGGACACAAATGTAATCGTCGCGCCGAACTCTCCCATCGCCTTGGCAAAGGCTAGAACCACCCCGGCAAGAATACCGGGCAGGATCAGCGGCAGCGTCACCGTCAGAAAAACCCAGGCCGGTGTTGCACCCAGTGTCGCGGCGGCCTGTTCAAGCTTGGGGTCAACCGCGTCGATTGCCAATCGGATCGCGCGGACCAGAAGCGGGAAGGCCATTACCGCCGCCGCCAGCGCGGCACCGGTCCAGCGGAAGGCAAACACGATCCCGAACCATTCCTCCAGAAATGCACCGACCGGGCCGCGCCGACCGAACCCCAGCAACAGCAGGTATCCGGTGACAACCGGGGGCAGGATCAGCGGCAGATGCACCACCGCGTTGAGCAGCCCGCGCCCGGGAAAGCGCCCCCGTGCAAGCAGCAATGCAACACCCACTCCCAGGGGCAGGCTGGCAAGCGTCGCCCAGAAGGATACCCGAAGTGACAGGGTGAGCGCCGCCCACTCCTGCGGCGTAAGCCAGTCCATCATGGTGCCGTGAACCCATGCCGGGCAAAAGTGGCCCGCGCCGCGCCCAGGTATTCAAGGAATGCCACGGCCTGCGGGGCCTCACTGTCGGCAAGCACCGCGGCAGGGTAGACAATCCGCGGATGCGCCGTATCGGGAAAGGCATAGGCGATGCTGACCCGTGGTTCCGCCTCAGCGTCGGTCGCATATACTATACCAAGCGGTGCCTCCCCCAGGGCCACCAAAGCCAATGCGGCCCGGACATTGTCTGTCTGCACCACCTGCCGCTCCAATGAGGCCCACAACCCATAGTGTTGCAGGGCGGCGCGGGCATAGATCCCGGCCGGAACAGCGTCAACCAGCGCTGTCGCGATTCGCGTATCCGCCAGCCTGTCGCCCAGCGCAGACCACGGCTCCACATCACCATGTGCCGCCACGACCAGGCGATTCCCGGCCAGGTCACGACGTGACCCCGGCCGCAGCAACCCGTCCGCCTCAAGAACATCCATCCAGTCCAGGTTCGCCGACACAAATATATCCGCTGGTGCGCCCGATTGGATCTGCCGCGCCAGCGCTGCACTCCCCGCGGGAACGACAAGAGCCGTATGGCCGGTTTCGGCAAACCAGTCCGCCGCGACCTCTTCCAGAACTGTTTTCAGACTTGCGGCGGCAAAGACCGACAGGTCAGCACTCTGGCCCGCCCGGGGCAGGGCGGCCAGAAGGCCCAACAGACACATGAAAAGACCGCGCATCGCATATCCGTCCAACGTTCGGTTCGACCGGAAGCATGGCAAGGCCGGTCACCGGGTACAAGCGTTATTTCCCTTCGGACATATCCCTCAACATACTTTCTAGCGCCGCGATCTCCTCCGCGCCCGCATGTGCCGCCTTGTTTTCCAGCGCACGATAGGTTGCGAGCACCTGCATACCCAGTTCAGTCAGTCTTGCCCCACCACCCTTCGGACCGCCGCGCGTGCTTTCAACCAGGGGGGCGGCGAAGGCTGTATTCATCGTCTCGACCAACAACCACGCCCTTTTGTAGCTCATCTGCATGGACCGCCCGGCTGCCGAGATCGATCCCGTCTCGCCAATCAAGGCAAGCAGATCGGCCTTGCCAGGCCCCAACATCACCCGCTCGGGAAACACGACGCGCAAACGCAGGATCGGCGCGGCCTCAGCCATCACGCCGTCGCAACTCGGCGGTGCGGACCAGGTCCACAACCGGGGGGGAGCCCGTCAGCCCAACGCCAAAAAGCGCCTCCGCCTCGTTCCGGGAGTATCGTTGCAGGCGCACATCCTCGGCCACCAGTTCCGGATCGCGGGTCAGTGGATCGCCGTAGCCGCCGCCGCCAGGCGTTCGCACATGGATGCGATCGCCCGCCCGCAGCGGCACGTCCTGCTCCTTGGACAGATGCGGCGGAACATGCGTTTTCCCATCGCGCCGGACGACAACCTCGTTCACAGCACCGTCGGCCCCGCCCAGCGCCCCCTGCGGCCCCACCCGCCCGTGATCCATAACGAAGCTTGCCTGCGCTGTGCCCCGCCGCAACTCAAGTTCATACTCCAGGCCGAAACCACCACGCTGGGCCCCGGCACCACCCGACCCCTCGCGCAGCGCATAAGAGTGGTAGAGTACGGGGAACGCCTGTTCCATGATCTCCACCGGGGGTGCTTTCGATATCCCGATGGTTGAACATCCATTGCTCAAACCGTCATGCCGGGCGTTACCCCCGTATCCTCCACCCGACAGCTGATACATTACAAAGTCCCGCCCGCGCGCGGGATCATGCCCGCCGAGGGCCAGATTTCCACTGGTGCCCGCCGGAGCGGCGGTCACCACATCGGGCAGCGCCTGCACCATCGCTGCGAAAACCGCTTCGGCAATCCTTTGGCTCACCTCTGCCGCGCAACCGGATACCGGCCGGGGATAGGTCGCATCCAAAAAAGTCCCCTCCAGACCGATAACCTCAAACGGTTCAAAAGCGCCAGCGCTCATCGGGACATCCGGAAAAATATGGCGCATCGCAAGATAGACCGAGCTGAGCGTGGTCGCCCGCACCGAGTTCATCGGACCCGCGCAGGGCGCATTCGAACCGGTAAAGTCGAAGGACAGCGTGGTGCCTGCACAGGTCACCTTCAGACGGATGGCAAGCGGAGTGTCGACCACACCATCGCTGTCGATCCATGCAGTCCCGCGATACACCCCATCGGGGATATCGGCCACGCAAGCACGCATCTGATCCGCCGCACGCCGCCGTAACGCCGCAATCGCCTCCTGCACGACATCATCCCCATAGCGATCCAGCAGGGCGTCGAGACGGGCGGCGCCGGCCTCGAGCGCCGCTGCCTGAGCCTTGACATCGCCGATCCGCTGGTCCGCCACCCGAATGTTGGAGCAGATGATCGCGTAAATCTCCGAATCCATCGCACCCTCTTTGAACAGGCGTACCGGCGGCAGGCGCAGTCCTTCCTGTTCCGCGCAGGTGGCCGAGGCGGAAAAGCCACCTGGCACAGCACCACCTGTATCGGGCCAGTGCCCGGTATTGCTGAGCCAGCAAAACAGTGCGCCCTTGCGAAAGTACGGACGCGCAAAACGGACATCCATCAGATGCGTCCCGCCGAGGTAGGGATCATTGACTATATAGACATCACCGGGGCGCGGGGCGGCTACTGTTCCGGCCTCGATCATTTCGATCAGCACACGGGTGGAGTACTGCATCGTGCCCACAAACACCGGCAGCCCACCGCTGCCCTGGGCAATCAGCGCCCCGTCTACCGGATCATATATCCCATCAGACCGGTCATTCGCCTCCGAGATCACGGGCGAGAAGGCGGCGCGCGAGAACGTCAGATCCATTTCGTCGCAGGCCTGTTCAAGACCGGCCCGAATGACGCTGAGGGTGATCGGGTCCAGGGTCATGTCGAGGGAGCGATCTGCAGCATTATATTGCCCATGTGATCCCCCTTTGCCTTGTCATCCGGGCCCAGAAGTATCGTGGTATCCATCTGCGTGATAATCGCGGGGCCGGTGATATGCGCCTCAAGAGGCAGATGATCACGCCAGTACACCGGTGTGTCGTACCAGGCGCCATCGAAGAACACCTGTTTGCGCGAGAGTTCGGAAACAAGCGCTTGGCGTCCCTCAGGGGCGATAAGTGCGGTCAAATCAACCGGTTTTCGGGCGCCGACGACCGAGGTGTTGGCATTCACGACAATGGCGGGGATCCCCTCGAGCGCAATGCGAAACCGTGCAAAATAGGCCGCTTCAAAACGGGATAGCAGCTCCTTGGCATCCACGTTTGGGTCAGGCACATCGACCCGTACCAAATGTGTCTGTCCGGCGTATTGCATATCGACCGAATGGAGCCGGCGCAGCTCGGTCACGTCAATCGCCTGATCCCCAATCAGCCGGTCGCCCTCAGCGGCCTGTTCGGCAAACACTTCCGAGAGTGCCTTACCCAAGACCGGAACGGCCCTGTTCACCGTGCGCACGAAGTCATGGCGCAGATCGGCCACCACGCACCCCAGGGCGTTGGTGATACCCGGCCGCGCCGGCACCAGAACCCGCGGGATGGAGAGTTCCCGCGCAAGTGCAGCCGCATGCAGTGGCCCCGCGCCCCCGAAGGCGAACAGCGCATAATCCCGTGGATCAGCACCCAGCGAGACCGACACCATACGGATCGCCCCTGCCATAACAGTATTGGCCAT
Source organism: Pseudomonadota bacterium (assembly GCA_039190275.1). Classification (GTDB taxonomy): domain Bacteria; phylum Pseudomonadota; class Alphaproteobacteria; order Rhodobacterales; family Rhodobacteraceae; genus Halovulum. The sequence goes on from JBCCYF010000038.1 coordinate 35,088, forward strand.
CCGCACGACCGCCGCCGCCGCCCCCGTGGCGTTCAGCCCCATCGGGGCGCCCAATTGATCCTCAAATACACGTGCAATCTGCTCAATCGGAACACCGCCCTCAACCGCACTCAATCCTGCGGCGTCCAGCCGACCCAGCAACAGGTTCGCATCCGACAGGGTCGGCGCAGTTCCGCCGCGCCCATAACATATTGGCCCGGGATCCGAACCTGCGCTTTCCGGCCCGACACGCAGCAAGCCCGCCGCGTCAATCCGGGCGATTGAACCGCCGCCCGCACCGACCGTGCGTACATCCACCATCGGCACATGAATGGGCATTGCATATTCAATCTCGATCTCGTTCGAGACCGAGGGTTCTGCGCCCCGTATCAGCGCAACATCGGTCGAGGTGCCCCCCATGTCATAGGTGATAAGATCCGGCGTGCCCGCCAACCGACCGGTATAGGCCGCCGCCATAACACCGGATGCGGGTCCCGACATAACCGTCTTGGCCGCCTCGGACGCTACATGCCGTGAGGATACCATCCCGCCATTGCCGTTCATCACCAGCAGGTCGCCCGCATAGCCCTTTTGCGAAAGAGCACCTGTCAGGCGCGAAATGTATCGGTCGAGCACTGGCTGAACCGCAGCATTGACCGCCGCTGTGACACCCCGCTCAAATTCTCGGCTTTCAGACAGCAGGGCATGCCCGAGTGTGATGTGATCATTCGGCCAAAGCCCGCGCAGAACCTCGGCCGCCTCAAGCTCATGCGTGGGGTTGGCATAGGCGTGGAGGAAGTGGATCACAACGCTTTCGCACCCGGAAGCCAACAGCGCGGTTCCGGCCGCCGCAACCGCAGCATGGTCGAGTGGCAGGACCACCTCGCCCCGGGCGTCCATCCGCTCGGGCACCTCCAGGCGCAGATCACGCGGGATGACCGGCGTGAATTCCCCTGTCATGCCATAGGGCTGGGGTCGTGTCCGGCGGCCCAGTTCAAGCACGTCGCGAAACCCACGGGTGGTGATCAGCCCGGTGCGCGAAAAGTTTCGCTCGAGCACCGCGTTGGTCGTCGTGGTCGTCCCATGCACGATCAGGTCAACCTGCGGCAACTGGCAGTCCGCCGCATCCAGCGCCGCCAAGACACCATAGGCCTGGTTGTCCAGTGTGCTGGCCACCTTGGACAGCCGGATGGCGCCGGTCTTAGGATCAAGCTGGACAAGATCTGTAAATGTACCGCCGACATCGACACCCACCACATGCCGGGACTGCACATCATCCATCGGCGGGTGTCCTTTCGGCGGTCAGCGACTTGTTTGCATACAAATGTTCGGTTCAAAACGGTCCGATTGTCAACGGGCCGCGTTGCGAACGCC
>JBCCYF010000039.1:0-34766 GCA_039190275.1 Pseudomonadota bacterium
AGCATAAGAAAGATGCCAAGCACCATGATCGCCTTGATCGGCCACATGTACGGGCGCCAGGCAGAGGGCGATCGTTCAGCCCGACCAACCTCCTGTGACCCGGTAAGCAGTCCGGCAAAAAAGCTCAGCGGCTCACCACCAAAGTGCCCGAGTGAAAATGCGGTCGAGGCGATGCCGCCGTACAGCAGGACGCCGAGGTAGAAGATCAGAAAAACCACCGTGACCGCATCGAACCAGGCCTTGCGCCGCAACGACCAGCCACCATACAGCAGATCCATACGCACATTCGAATTCATTTGTATCGAATAGGGGCCACCCAGAATGTAATATGCGACCATCGCAAACTGCGCCATTTCAAGTGTCCAGAGCGATGGGACAAAGAACGTCTTGCTGACCGACGACCACAGCAGGATAGCCATCAGGACAAATATCCCGTACATCACCATTCGGCCCAGGCGATAGTTGACCGCGTCGACCGCGCTCACATATCGGCGCAGTAGCCTCACAACGTGGCCTCGGCAGCCGTTATCCAACCGGTCAGAATGTCCCCCATACGGTGTTGCTGGGCGGGTGTCGCAAGCAAATCATTGCGCACCTCGATCATCACATTGGGACAGCCGCGCGGCTCACCATGTACCGCCAGCGTATGGGTGACACCATCGGCCGGACCATAGGGTTCGTTGCGGCGCACGAGATGCTTGCTGTGCTGAGTCGACAAGCGCAGCAGCGCATCGGCAAGACGGCGATCGTTGTGATGAAGGATGCCGATCTCAACCTCGCGGTGCTGCGCGTGATAGACGGGCGTGAAACTGTGCAATGTGATCAATACCGGCTGTGCGGTTGCATCCAGCGCCCGGGTGAGGGCCGCCTTGAACGGCCTGTAGAAGGTCCTTTCGCGCTCGGCTATATCGGAAGCGCTCAGGCCCACATTTCCGGGTACGGCGATCTGCTCGCTCTGGCTGGGCACGGCATCCGAAGCTCCTGCCGGTCGATTGATGTCATAGACCAGCCGCGACACTGCACCAGCAACCAACTTGGCATTCAAGGCTGTGGCCAAATGCTTGGCCATGCCCAATGCACCGGGGTCCCAGGCTGCATGGCTGTACCTCTCCTTGGGTGCCAGACCAAGGGTGCCATAGGCCGACGGGATATGGTGCGAAGCATGTTCACAAACAAGGACGTAGCGCGAGGTCGCGGAGGCATTCGTGACCTGCACGACATCTTCCACGGCCTGGCTCTGTTGTGTCATTTGTCCCCCTGTTCCCTCAAAAGTCTTGCGCAGTGGCGGATCTGTCAACAGAATAGTGAAAGAAATGGAACATCACGCTGTCTTCTGTAAAAAAACCTATCAAAAATGAGGCACGCAAGGTGTCAGACACCGTCGAAACCATCGCTGACCGCATCCAGTCCCAGTTCGACACGCTGACCCGCGCTGAGCGGCAATTGGCGCATTCGATATTGGCAAACTATCCGGCGTCCGGGCTGGGGCCGCTCGCGGCGCTGGCCCGCGATGCCGAGGTTTCGGGTCCGACCGTCGCGCGCATGGTCCAGAAACTGGGCTTCAAGGGGTATCCCGAATTCCAGACCGAATTGCGTGAGGAGCTTAAGGCCAAGGTCAAAAACCCCATTGCCAAGCATGATACCTGGGCCGAGGGCGCGCCGTCGGGCCACGTTTTGAACCGGTTTACCGATGCTGTCATCGACAACATTCGCCTGACGCTGGCTCAGATCACACCTGAAACCTTCGACGCGGCCTGCGGATTGATCGCCGCGGGAAGCCCGCTGTTCATCGTCGGTGGTCGGGTGACGCATACGGTGGCGGAGTATTTATTCCTTCACATGCAGATCATTCGGCGGGGTGTGACCCATATCCAGTCAACCTCCAACGCCTGGCCGCATTACCTGTTGGATGTTGCCGAGGGGGATGTCTTTGTGATCTTTGACATGCGGCGGTACGAGAACAACACCCTGAAACTGGCCGAGATGGCGCACGCCCGCGGCGCAAAGATCATCCTGTTCACCGATCAGTGGCGCTCACCGATCAACGCGGTCGCGGATATCACCCTGAGCAGCCGTATCGTGGTCCCCTCGGCCTGGGACTCAGCGGCGGCGACCCTTCTGCTGGTCGAAACCGTCATTTCGGCGGTACAGGATCTGACCTGGGGGTCCACACGTGGGCGGATGGAGGACCTTGAGGATATGTTCGACCAGACGAGGCTCTATCGAAAGTTCACCTGAACCAAGCATGCGCCGCGGGCGCGTGTTGCTGGCAGGTGCCGGTCACGTGCAAAGGCCGGGTTTGCTGCGCTATTGGGCTAGAGCCGGCGGATCATCCCGCGTAAACCCCGCCAAAGGCCTATGGCGTAACGGTTTTTTGGTGATCACGGTATGGCGCGCTACCGATCTTACATGATCTGCACCAGTCCACGCAGTGGTAGCACGCTGCTGTGCAGATTGCTGGCCGCGACCGGGCTGGCCGGAAAACCCGGTTCGCATTTCCACGCCCCGTCGGTCCAGCGCTGGTTGCAGTCCTTCGACCGGCCGACCGAAGGGTATGAAAGCGATCTGGACGCCGTGCGGGCAGCCTTTGACGCGGCGATCACCTACGGCACGGACGGGACCGATATCTTTGGTCTGCGCATGCAAAGGCCGAGTTTTGAGTTCTTCATGCGCCAGATGACGGCCGTGTTTCCGGGCTATGTCCGCGATAGCGAACGTATCGAGGCCGCCTTCGGTCCGACGCTCTTCATACAGCTTTCGCGCCAGAACAAGCTGGATCAGGCGATATCATACGTGAAGGCAACACAGACCGGGCTGTGGCATAAAGCCCCGGACGGCACCGAGATCGAGCGCCTTTCCGAACCAAGGGAACCGTTCTATGACTCAGCCGAGATCACGCGCCAGATGCATACCTTTGTGGGCCATGATGCGGAGTGGTCCGATTGGTTCGACCGACAGCGGATAGAGCCTCTGAACCTGACCTATGACGCGCTATCCGCCGATCCCACAGCCACCCTTGCAAGGATACTTCAGTGCCTTGGACTGGACAGCAACGCGGCGCGTAAGGTCACCGTACCTGTCGCCAAACTTGCGGACAACACAAACCGGATTTGGGCGCAGCGCTACTTGGCAGAGCAGGACCGGGCGAGGGCAACGACACCATGACGCGACTCGTCTGCTTAGACTGAACTGTCATCGTACAGCGGGACAAGAATGCTGACGCGCGTCCCGCCGCTATCTGTGTGCAGATCAATCGTCGCGTCATTCGCCTCGACCAGCGCTTTGGTGATCGCCAACCCCAGGCCTGAGCCCGCAGTTTCGAGCGTGCGCGCGGTGTCGGCCCGGCTAAACGGCACAAAAAGGTTCGGGATCTCGGCCGCTGGGACCCCCGGGCCGCTGTCTATGACGCATATCTCGACCATTTGATCCTGCGCGGTAACTGCAATTCGACAGTCGCCGGCGAACTTCAGCGCGTTGTCCACAAGGTTTGTCAGACTGCGCCGAAGGGCGGTCCTTTCGAAGGCAATCCGGGGCGTCTTATCCGGCGGGAGCTGAAGGTCAACGCCTTCGTATTGCCCGACCAGCTGCTGTAGGAAAGACACAAGGTCGACGACATCCTTCGGGCCACCCGCCAGAGAGGGGCGGGCCAGATCCAGGCAGTTCTGCAGTACCTCGTTCATGGTTTCGATGTCGCGATCAAGGGATGACCGCTGTGCTTCGGGCAACGTGTCGATCTTGAGGCGCAACCGCGCCAGATACGTACGCAGGTCGTGGCCCAGCGCGCCAAGCATCAGGGCACGCGAGCTGAGCAGGTGATGGACCTGCTCCTGCATCTCCTTGAAATCGCGGGTCAGTTCCTGAAACTCATAGGCACCACCCGCAGCGACCTCCTGCGGCGCGCCCGACAGACCGAACCGGCGCATTGCGTCGGCGAGGTTTCTCAAGCGCGTTGCCTCACGCCGCAGGACCACCAGCATGATCAGAGCGCCCGATACGGCGACAAGCCCGGCAAAGAAGCCGATCGGCAGCGCATAAAGTTTGGTCATCAGATCGTCGCGCGTTTCGATAAGAAGCGTTCGGCCCGTTCGCAGTTCAACGGCAAGGCGAAGCGGGTAGCGACTGAAGATCGATCGGTCCCCGGCCCGCAGTGAAAGCGGCTCAACCCCCGCTGGTGTAGCGATATAGGCGGCGAAGCCGCGATCCCCCAAGCGATGGTTCAGATCCTCGAATACCGCTTCGACCGAGGGCAGCCGCACCTCTTCGGCTTGAAACGCCGATATCGGATCGTCCGAAATGGTCACCAGTAGCTCCTCGCTGTTGAGGGCTGTCAGCACCCGTTCAACATCCTCGGCACGTTCGACTGTCAGCGCCATCGCCACCGCGCGTTCCGGCAGCGGAAACCGGTAACCGGGCTCTTCACCCCGGTTCTGGTTTGATCGGTAGTGCCAGACCAGCGCCAATTGTATAATGAACAGTCCCACAGCGCCGATGGCGGCCCAACGGGCAAGAAGGCTTCCGCGCAGCCTCATGTCGGCCTGACCGTCGCAGTGAAAATGTATCCGGCGTTTCGGACGGTTTTGATCAGCACTGGTGCTTTGGGGGTGTCGCCCAGCTTTGCGCGCAACCGGCTGATCTGGACATCGACCGTGCGGTCGAAACTTTCGGTACTACGGCTCTGACTTTTCTCCATCAGGAAATCCCGGCTCAGGACCCGGTTGGGGTTGATCAGAAACGCCCGCAGCAGCGCGAATTCCCCCGAGGTGATCGTGATCTCGGTCCCGTCCCGATACAGTTGAAAGCTGTCGAGGTTGGCAACGAACCCGGCGAATTCAACGCTTCGGCTTTTGTACCCCCCGATGTCATTGGACCGCCGCAGGATCGCCCTCAGCCGAGCCACCAACTCGCGCGGGTTAAACGGTTTGGCCAGGTAATCGTCTGCGCCGACTTCAAGACCGACGATCTTGTCAACGTCATCGGATTTCGCGGTCAGCATCAGGATCGGGATCGTGCTGACGGGCCGCAGCCGCCGACAGATCGACAGCCCGTCCTCCCCTGGCAGCATCAGGTCCAGAACGATCAAATCCACCTTTTGAGATTGCAGCAGACCGTCCAGATCCGCGCCATTGCCGACTAGCAAAGCCTCGAAGCCTTCGCGCTTGATCAGATCCCGTGTCAACGGCCCCAGTTCAGGGTCATCCTCGACAATTGCTATGGTTTCAGTGCTCGCCATGGCCGGACTTTAGTCCGCATCTGCCAACCAGGCCAAGCGCAGGGGCGCGCGTTTACAAAACGTAATATTTCGCAAATAGACGGCAATAACGGCGCAAAACGCCTGCGGTACGTTGATCCCGGGACTACGAATTCCATCCAAGAAAGGGATCATATCATGAGAATTCTGATCACATCCGTCGCGGCGGCCATCGTCGCGCTGTCGACCCCGGCCGCGCTTGCCGACTTTCGGTCGGAACGGAGCGCAACCGGCAGCAACGGCATCGGTGTCACAACACAGCGTGCCACTATCACCACCGCACAGGCCAGCACGACAACGGTCAACCGAACCAACAACAACGGTCAGAGTTCCAGTCGCGTGATCGAACGCTCGTTCGATCCGGCGACGCGAACCTGGAGCCGCTCGGTCACGGGAACGACCCGGGACGGACAAACCTGGACGAACAACGAGACCGTGCAGTGCAACAACGGGGCCTGTACCCGAAACGGCGTCTATGTTGGGCCGCAGGGCCGAGAGTCGACGGTCCAAGGGTCGGCAAACCGTGTCGCCCCGGGGCAGTGGAACTCGACCACAACGCGCGTTGGGCCGGATGGAACGGCAAGAACCGTGAAGCGGACATGGCGCCGGATACGTTCCGACAACTAGTCCGCCTTGCGTCGATCCGATATGCTGCGGCCCGCAAACCCAGATACCTTGCCGGGGAAGTGCGGCAAGGTGTCCACCGGACCCTTAGGTTCTATTCAGCCGCCGCCAGATACTCATCCATCGGTGGACAGGTACAGACCAGGTTCCGATCGCCCCAGACATTGTCCACCCGGTTGACGGGTGGCCAATACTTGTCGACCCGATAGGCGCCTGCCGGAAAGCAGCCGGCCTCGCGGGTGTAGCCGCGGGACCAGTCACCGATCAAATCGGCTGTCGTATGCGGGGCGTTCTTAAGCGGGTTGTCATCGGCATCCATGTCTCCCCGTTCAATCGCCGCGATCTCCTCGCGGATGGCAAGCATTGCATCGCAAAAACGGTCAAGCTCGGCCTTGGTCTCGCTTTCTGTCGGTTCGACCATCAGCGTTCCGGCCACGGGCCAGCTCATGGTCGGCGCATGGAAACCGCTGTCGATCAGGCGTTTGGCAATATCCTCGACACTGACGTTGGCACTTTGGACAAATGGTCGGGTGTCCAGGATGCATTCATGCGCGATGCGTCCGGCGTGCCCGTGGTACAGAACGTCATAGGCACCCTCCAACCGTTTTGCGATGTAGTTGGCATTCAGGATGGCCACGCGTGTCGCCTGGGTCAGCCCCTCGGCCCCCATCATCAGACAGTAAGCCCAGGAAATCGGCAAAAGCGAGGGCGAGCCGTAGCGGGCCGCACTCACCGCGCCCTCGCCGGTGACCGGATCGCCCGGAAGATGCGGGGCAAGGTGAGATTTCACGCCGATCGGCCCCATGCCCGGTCCGCCGCCGCCATGCGGAATGCAAAAGGTCTTGTGCAGGTTGAGGTGACTTACATCTCCGCCCAGGTCACCCGGGCGGCTCAGGCCGACCATCGCGTTCATATTCGCGCCGTCGATGTACACCTGCCCGCCATGGGCATGGCTGATCTCGCAGACCTCGCGCACGGTTTCCTCGAACACGCCATGGGTGGAGGGATAGGTGATCATGCAGGCGGCAAGGCTGTCGGCATGATCACGTGCCTTTGCCCGGAAGTCCTCCAGGTCAATGTCACCGTTGGGGGCGGACCTCACCGGCACCACGGTCCAGCCGACCATATGGGCAGAGGCCGGATTGGTGCCATGCGCGGACATCGGGATCAAACAGGTGTTGCGGTGCCCCTGGCCATGTGCGCGATGGTAACGCGCGATGGTCAGCAGCCCGGCATACTCCCCCTGCGCACCGGAGTTCGGCTGCATCGAAATGGCGTTGTACCCAGTGATATCACAGAGTTTCGCGGACAGGTTTTCGATCATGATCGCATAGCCGCGCGCCTGTTCGGGCGGGGCATAGGGATGCAACAACGAAAACGCGTCCCAGGTCACAGGCATCATTTCCGCCGCCGCGTTCAGCTTCATGGTGCATGACCCAAGCGGGATCATCGTCCGGTCGAGCGCAAGGTCCCGGTCGGCAAGGCGGCGCATATAGCGCATCATCTCGGTCTCGGCCCGGTTCATATGAAATACCGAGTGGGTCAGGTACGCGCTCTGGCGCAGCAGTGTATCTGGCATTCGGTAGCGGGCGGTTACCCCGGATTTGCGGTCCTGGATCCCAAAGGCGCGCCAGACGGCTTCGATGGTGTCGGGGTCGGTCCGCTCATCCAGGGTTATACCGACACGGTCGGTGCCCACGCGGCGCAGATTGACACCCTCGCGTTCAGCGGCGGTCAGCGTGGCTTGCTGCAGGCTGCCGACTTCCACCGTGATGGTATCGAAGTATGTCTTGGGGGATATGGTAAAGCCTGCCTCCTCAAGACCATGGGCCAGGCGCACCGTTTTGCGATGGATGCGCTGGGCGATCGCCCGAAGCCCCTCGGGGCCATGAAATACTGCATAGAACCCGGCCATGACCGCCAGAAGCGCCTGCGCAGTACAGACGTTCGAGGTCGCTTTCTCGCGGCGGATATGCTGCTCGCGTGTTTGCAGCGACAGTCTGTAGGCACGTTGCCCCCGAGCATCGACCGATACACCGACGAGCCGCCCGGGCAGGTTCCGTGCATAGGACTGCCGGGTCGCTATATACGCCGCGTGCGGTCCGCCGTATCCCACCGGCACGCCGAAGCGCTGGGTCGAGCCAACCGCGATATCGGCATCCATTGCGCCCGGCTCCTTTAGCAAGGTCAGGGACAGCGGATCGGCCGAGATCACCCCGATCGCTTTGTGGTCGTGCAGTGCCGAGATTTGGTCGGTGAAGTCCCGCAGATGCCCATGCGTGCCCGGAAACTGGAACAACGCGCCAAACACGGCCTGGGCGTCCATCTCCTCGGGCGCACCGACGACGATCTCGATCCCCAAGGGCGCGGCACGGGTCCGAACCACGTTGATGTTCTGAGGGTGGCAATTTTCGTCGACAAAGAACGCCCGCGCCTTGGATTTTGCCACCCGCTGCGCCATCGTCATTGCTTCGGCGCAAGCTGTGGCCTCATCAAGCAGCGAGGCATTGGCGACCTCAAGTCCTGTCAGGTCCGACACCATTGTCTGAAAGTTGAGCAACGCCTCCAGTCGCCCCTGCGAGATTTCCGGCTGATAGGGGGTATAGGCCGTGTACCATGCCGGGTTTTCCAGAATGTTGCGCTGGATGACCGGCGGGGTGACCGTCCCATGATATCCCTGGCCAATCAGCGACGTCAGCACCTGGTTTTGGTCCGCGACCTCCTTCATGTAGCGCAGCAACTCCCGCTCGGATTTTGGCCGACCAAAGTTCAGCGCAGCCGCCTGACGGATATCCGAGGGGATGGTTTCGGCAATAAGCGCTTCCAGGTCCGGCGCCCCGACCACTTCGAGCATCTCATCCATTTCCGCCTGCGATGGCCCGATGTGGCGTCGGTTGGCGAAGTCATAGGGCAGGTAGTCGGTTGGCGAGAATGTCATGTCGGGTCTCCGGTATCAGCTGATCAGGGCGGTGTAGGCGTCTTCGTCCAAATAGGCATCGACCTGAGCCGCATCGGTCGCGCGCAGCTTGAAAAACCAGCCATCCCCGGTGGGGTCCTCGTTTGCCGTTGCGGGCGTGTCGGCCAGCGCTTTGTTGACCTCCACGATCTCTCCATCCAGCGGGGCTGTGATATCCGATGCTGCCTTGACGCTTTCGATCACGACGATCTCATCGCCTTTGCTGACGACGCTGCCCGGTTCCGGCAACTCGATAAACACGATATCGCCCAACTGTTCGGTCGCATGTGCCGTGATGCCCACCACAATCAGGTCACCCTCGGGGCGGAGCCACTCGTGCTCTTCGGTGTATTTCATCTCTGTCTCCTCTGTTGTGGCTATTGTCGCTTGAAGTTTGCCGGAGTGAAGGGCAGCGGGACAATGTCCAGCGGTTGGCGTGTGCCCCGCAACTCCCCGTAAACTGTCGTATGGTGCCCTTGAATAAGGCCCATGGCGATCGGGTGGCCGACGCTTGGGCCAAATCCGCCAGAGGTCACGCGCCCTACCGGAGCTTCGGCAATGTCCGAGGCGAACAGTTGAATACCCTCGCGCATCGGTGCGCGGCCCTGTGGTTTCAGACCCACGCGCAAGCGTTCCGAACCTCCGGTCAGTTCGGTCAGAATGCGCTCTGCTCCGGGAAAACCGCCAGCGCGCGCTCCGCCGGTCCTACGCACTTTTGGGATCGCCCAGGCCAGCCCGGCTTCGACAGGCGAGGTGGCGTCATCCATGTCATGTCCATAAAGGCACAATCCGGCCTCCAGCCTCAGACTGTCGCGTGCGCCCAGTCCGATGGGGGCAACCCCGGGATGGTCAAGCAGCCTGCGCGCCAGCGCCTCGGCCGCGGCGCTGGGTACGGAAATCTCGAAACCGTCTTCGCCTGTGTAGCCCGAGCGCGAGATCCGGCACGCCACACCGGCCAGTGGAATGTCAGTCACGTCCATGAACCGCATCGTTTCGACGGCCGGGTTGAGGTCCTTCAGCACCGCTTCGGCTTGCGGTCCCTGGAGTGCCAGCAACGCACGATCGGTAACCTCGGTCACGGTCAGGTCCGGTTCCAGCGCGGCGCGCAAATGCGCGATGTCCTTGACCTTGCAGGCGGCGTTGACCACCAGATACAGATGATCGCCGCAATTGGCGACCATCAGGTCATCCTCGATCCCGCCTTGATCGTTGGTGAAAAGACCATAGCGCTGGCGCCCGACCGGCAGGCCCTGAACATCCATTGGCATCAGCGCTTCCAGCGCCGCCGCTGCTCCGCCACCGCGGATCGAGACCTGGCCCATGTGGCTGACGTCAAAGAGCCCGGCGGCACGGCGGGTGTGCAGGTGCTCTTTCATGACACCATCGGTGTACTGCACGGGCATTTCGTAGCCTGCGAAGGCGACCATCCGCGCGCCCAGGCTCAGGTGCAGCGGGTGCAGCGGTGTTTGCAGAAGATCCGACACAAACTGGCCCCTTGTCCCAATGGCCAGTCTGAACGCTTGGATCAAATTGGCACCACGTCGATGTGCATGGATCGCCACGCACGTGATGCCCCCTCTGTCCTTTTGCCTGAGATCGCTATCCCTTCGGCGGCCGCGCACGGCACTCTCCAGAGTTTTGTTGAAACGGCGGTCCTTGGGCCTGAGAGTTTCCGGGGCGGTTGCTCCTTCGGCCCCAGCAGAGCTGGGTCTCCCGACGCTTCGCCTTAACCCTGACGCAGGATCCGCATCAGAGCAATCAAAATTTTCGCGATTAGCTCGGAAGCATGGGCAAATCCGTGACCCCGGGCGCGGCGCCGGCGGCGGTAAGCATCGCATGTACCTGACCGCGGTGATGGGTCTGGTGATTGAACATATGCATCAGACACAAACGACGCGGCTTTGAGGCCCGTATCGTTCCGCCGCCCGGGTACCAGATCACATCGCCGTCAAGGTCCTTGTCCCCCAGATTCGCACACCACGCTTCGATCTGGTGATCGAGCGCGCTTCGCTGTCGGATCAATTCGTCGAACACTGACGGCGGTGGCGTTGTCTGGTCCTCGGGCCTGGGGTTCCCGCCAAAGCGGGCAAGCCAAAGCGCGTCGTCCTGTAACAGATGTTCGAATGTTGCCGTGATTGACCCGAAGAACGCTCCCCGATCCAGTCGGCGTGCTTGCTCGGTCAACGTCGCCGCGGCATCGAGCAACGATGTGTTCTGCCAGGAATTGTACCGCGCCATCATGCGGCAGTAGTCAGGGTGTATCATCCGCTCCGCGCCTCCATGAGTGCCGCATGAATATCCGGTGTTGCGGCAAGACACCCCTGGTGCGACGCGGAGGCACTGTTGTACGGCATGGACCGCCCGGCGCCATCGGTAACAGTGCCCCCCGCCTCGCGGACAATAAGGGTTCCCGCAGCGATGTCCCACTCCCAGGCGTCCCGCAGAGTGATCATCCCGTCGAAACGTCCCTCGGCCACCAGACACAGACGATAGGCGAGCGACGGCCGGTAGCTTCGCTTTGCCCGACCAAGCCCGCCGGGCCAGTGTTTCCCGTTAAACGCCGGTTTGGCCGACAGCAGATTGGCCGCATCCAGCAACTGTGTCGCTGATACCTTGATCGTCGTACCATTGAGCGTCGCGCCCGCGCCGCGTGCCGCTGCATAAAGCCTGTCCTGCGCGGGCAGAAACACAACGCCCGCCGTCACCGCGCCATCCCGCACCACGGCGATGGAGTGGGCAAACGCGCTTGTCCCCTCGATAAAGGCTCGTGTGCCATCGATCGGATCAATCACAAAAACGTCCGAGGCTGTCATGCGATCCGTCGAGGGCGGAGATTCTTCCGACAGCCACGCATAGTGCGGCCGGGCCGCGCGCAGATGAGCCTCTAGGACCGCGTTTACCTCCAGGTCCGCTTCGGTGACGGGACCCTGATCACCACCCTTGTCCCAGACCTTGGGCGCATTGCGAAAATACCTCATAGCCACCTCTCCGGCGGCGCGGGCCGCTTGGATCAGCAGGTCTCGGTCGTCTTCATCCGCCCGCAACCGTCAGCCCCTCGACGACCAGACTGGGCACGACGCGCGAGAGGTGCGGGCGCTCGTCATCGGCCATCCGCAGGGTCCGCAGCATGTCCGTCAAGTTGCCCGCAACGGTGCACTCGTTCACTGGCTCCGCGATCTGCCCGCCGCGGATCCAAAAGCCAGAGGCTCCGCGCGAGTAGTCTCCGGTGTTCGGGTTGATCGAGCTGCCCATAAGCGATGTGATCAGCAGTCCTTCCCCGATCTCGGCCAACAGGTCCGCCTTGGGCGTCTGCGGGCCGGTCAGCCGGATGTTGGTGATCGACGGCGAAGGTGGCGCGCCGGTCCCACGGCTGGCGTTGCCGGTGCTTTCAAGCCCCAGTTTTCGCGCCGTGGCCAGATCCAGTATCCATCGGCGCAGCACACCATCCCGCACGATGTCACGGCTTTCAGTCGCAATCCCCTCGGCGTCGAAGGGCCGCGATCCCTGCACGCGCGGCCTCAGCGGTTCTTCGACGATACTGAGCGGTTCCGGCAAAACAGCGCTCTCCAGCAAATCCCGCGCCCAGCTTGATCCACGGGCTATGGCCTGACCGTTGATCGCAGACAACAGGTGGCCGATCACGCCGGACGCGACGCGCTCATCATACATGACCGGAAAGGCGCCCGTTTTGGGCTGAACAGCGCCGGAGCGGGCCAAGGTCCGCTCGGCCGCGAGCGCACCGATTTCGGTCGGCGTCATCATGTCCGCGGCGTGGATGCGGCCGTCGAAGGCATAGTCGCGTTCCATCTCAAGGCCTTCACCGGCGATGGCAACACAAGCGACCGACTGGTTGGTGCGGGCATAGCCTCCGGAAAACCCATTGCTGGCCATCAGCCAAATCTCGGTTCGTTGGCTGTCTGCCGCCGCCGTTGACACTTGGCTTATGCCCTTTGCGGATAGCGCGGCGGCCTCGGCCTCCCGTGCCGCATCGGCCAGTTCCTGTGCCGTTGGCGCGGCCCCATGGTCCACCAGATCCAGCGCGTCGATATCCCATGACCGGGCCAGGGCATCCGCGTCCGCCAGTCCCGCACCCGGGTCCTCGGGTGCCTCGCGGGCCATTGCTACCGCCCGTTCGGCCATAGCCGTGATTGACGCCGGGCGTGCGTCAGATACCGAAACGCAGGATTGACGCTTGCCGATCAACACGCGCAAACCGACATCCACACCCTCGGCCCGCTCGGCCTGTTCCAATGCGCCGTTGCGGATCTCCATAGAAATACCGTCACCGCTCGCGACCAGCACGTCCGCAGCCTCGGCCCCCGCCGCTTTGGCCGCATTGAGCGCGGCGGCGCCCAGCTCCTCAAGTGATCCGCTCATCACAACACCATCCTATATGCGATATGTCCCAGCAGCCCGAGTGTTCCGACCAACTGGACAAGTATGGTTAATCCAGCCCCGGTGCTGCGCTGCCAGCCCGGTGCATCGGCGCTTAGAAAATGTACGCCGTGCGCTATACGTGCTGCGATCAGCGCGAGCCCGAATATGTGAAGCAACCAGATCGGCGTTCCCAGCAGGGCCATTGCCAACAGCAATAGCAACGTCATCGGTACGTTCTCCACGAAATTCGCCTGCCCGCGCATTGCCCTGATCAATCGTGGATTGCCCCCGTCGCCGACGCTGACCTTTAGGTCGCCGCGGAGCTTGCCTACGCCGAGGGATAGCCAGATCAACACCAGGGTACTGAGGCCGATGTAGAGGCTGACGGTCAGCAGGCCCGGCATCAGTTCTGGCGGCATGTCGAATGGTCCTTCGGTCGTTGGTGGCGCTTCGGGCAGATAACTCTCAATGCCGGGTAAACCACCCCCCGTCCAGCACAGCCTAAGCGAAAGTCGCCCCAAACCCAGCGATGCTCTGCTTCGCCAGGCGTTGGTCAGCGGTCTGCCGGGCGTATGTCCATGTCTGCTTGGCTGCACTGGTGTGATGCCCCGTTCGGTGCCCTTCGACGAGGCGTCTGAGTTTTTAGCTCCGATAGGCAACCTTATGCTGCGCAACGGTTTTTGGTTCACGTGGCTTTGGAAACCCATTAGCCTGCCGATGCAAACAAGGGCCGAGACCATGACCAACACCGCACCCCAGGGCGAGCTGACATTGCAAACCATCGCCATGCCGGCGGACACCAACGCCAACGGAGATATATTCGGTGGGTGGCTGATGGCGCAGATGGATCTGGGATCCTCGGTTCTGGCCAGACGCCTGGCGCGGGGGCGCGTGGCGACAGTTGCGGTGCAGGGCATGACCTTTCTCAAGCCGGTTCATGTCGGAGACACCGTTTCAATCTATGCACGACAATTGTCGCGCGGCCGGACATCGCTGCACATCGGTGTCGAGGTGTGGGTGACGCGTCAGCCGGAAAACCTCCGCCATCGGATGACGGATGGGCATTTCGTCTTTGTTGCCGTGAATGACATTGGCCAAAGCCGGCCGTTGCCGCTAGAGGAGGCCGCGGAATGACACGCTTGTTCGGTATTGTCTTGATGATTGCAGCAAATGCGGCATGGGCCGACATCCCGGGGCTTTATTCAGTCAATCCCGATGCGCCGCGTGCCCTGCGCGAGAACCCACGGGCGACGTCGGTGATTTCCGACCGGCTGCCCGATGAACGCGATACTGTGGAAGTTACGGAGCTCAGCGATAATGGAGACTGGGCGCGCATCCTGCATGGTGAGGGAAATGCCTGGATGCCGCTTGACGCCCTGAGCGCGTTGGAAACCACAGGGGGCCGATTTGAAAACCCGCTGTACTGCGCCGGGACCGAGCCGTTCTGGACGCTGAGGACAGAAAACGATGCGCTCGTGTTTGACGAAATGGGCGAACCCTCGGCAAACTTTGAAGTGCAAACGCGTGCCACCTCCGGGAATACCACAGCCCACGAACTGGCTGTAGCGGACAGCCTCTCTGTGATTGTCAGGGCAGCGGCGTGCAGCGATGGTATGACCGACCGCAGCTATGGGTTGTCGGTGAACCTTGTGCTGCGCGGCGCTCAGACACAACTGCTGAGCGGATGCTGCACGTTGCAGGCGCAGTAGCGTCGGCATCTTTCATTTTTACCTGTGCGAGTCACCGGGACCACTGTCGTGGCTCCGATGGTTCCTGGCCCCGGCCGCTGATTGCGGGCATGACCGGATACGGTCGGATTGAGCACATCGGAAACCCGGAATGCCGCATTCCAGGCCACCGGTGTCGTTTCCTTGATTTTCATTGTAGTATTGCCGTGATGTACTCTCAGTCAGTTTTTGAACGCGATGGGGAAGAGCATGGCCGGGCCGATCACCTTTAGCCTTGATGGTGAAGCCGTTCAGACCGACGGTTCTCAGACCATTTGGGAAATCGCAAAGGGCCGTGGCACGCAGATCCCACACCTGTGTCACCGGGACGAACCTGGCTATCGCTCTGACGGAAACTGCCGGGCCTGCATGGTTGAGATTGAGGGCGAACGCAACCTTGCCGCGTCCTGTATCCGTCGGCCAACCGAGGGGATGGTTGTGTCCACCGACACCTCGCGCGCGACGACCGCGCGAAAGATGGTGATGGAGATGCTGGTCGCGGATCAGCCGGACCGCGCCAACGCGCATGATGGCGCCGCGCATTTCTGGGATATGGCGGACCGGCAAGGCGTCGACGGCAGCCGATTTCCGGCTAAGGCGCCACAACAGGTTCCTCTGCTTGACGACAGCCATGTTGCGATGCGGGTGAACCTGGATGCATGCATTAACTGCAACCTGTGTGTCCGCGCCTGTCGAGATGTTCAGGTGAATGATGTCATTGGCATGGCCGGTCGCGGTGCTGATTCTGAAATCGTGTTCGACATGGCTGATCCGATGGGCGACAGTACCTGCGTGGCCTGTGGCGAATGCGTTCAGGCCTGCCCGACCGGGGCTCTTATGCCGGCCACCATTGTCGACGACAAGCAGGTCGGCACCCGCGCCGATTTCGATCGCGAGGTTCAGTCGGTCTGCCCATATTGCGGCGTTGGATGCCAGCTGTCCTACAAGATCAAGGATGAGAAGATCGCCTGGGTCGAGGGCGCACCGGGCCCAGCAAACGAGAACCGGCTTTGCGTCAAGGGGCGTTTCGGCTTTGACTACATCAACCACCCGCATCGGCTGACCAAACCGCTGATCCGGCGGGCGGATGCACCTGAAAAGGGCCTCAACGTCGATCCCAATACCCCCTGGACCCATTTCCGCGAGGCGACCTGGGACGAGGCGCTTGATGCTGCCGCCAAGGGCCTTAAGGACCTCAAAAGCTACTATGGCGGGCAAACCGTTGCGGGGTTTGGCTCGGCCAAATGCTCGAACGAAGAGGCCTATCTGTTTCAGAAGTTGATCCGGACCGGATTTGGCCACAACAATGTGGATCACTGCACGCGGCTCTGCCACGCATCTTCGGTCGCGGCACTGATGGAAAATGTCGGCTCCGGTGCAGTTACGGCCACGTTCAATGAAATCGAGAATGCCGATCTGGCCATCGTCATCGGTGCCAATCCGGTGGAAAATCACCCTGTCGCTGCGACGTATTTCAAGCAGTTTGCAAAGCGCGGCGGCGAGCTGATTGTGATGGATCCGCGCGGCCAGGGCCTGAAGCGCCATGCGAGCCACATGCTGCAGTTCCGCCCCGGTTCGGATGTCGCCCTGCTGAATGCGATTATGAACGTGATCGTCGAGGAGAAGCTCTACGACCGGCAGTACATCGAGGGATTCACCGAAGGCTTTTTCGAATTTCGGGACCACATCCGCGCCTTCCCGCCCGAGCGGATGGCAGACCTATGTGGCATCGACCCCGAGACGATCCGAACCGTTGCCCGGAGCTTTGCAAGCGCCCGGGCGGCCATGATTTTCTGGGGGATGGGGGTCTCGCAGCATATTCACGGGACCGACAACGCGCGCTGCCTGATCTCGCTTGCGCTGCTGACCGGCCAGATCGGTCGGCCCGGCACCGGGCTGCACCCGCTGCGCGGCCAGAACAACGTGCAGGGCGCTTCGGATGCCGGCCTGATCCCGCAGGTCCTGCCCGATTACCAATCCGTCACCGATGCCGAAACGCGCGAGCTGTTCCGGCACATCTGGCGCGGAACCGAAATTGATGCCAATCCCGGGCTGACGGTGGTCGAGATCGTCGATGCGATGTATCGGGGCGAGATCAAGGGTATGTACATCCTGGGGGAGAACCCGGCGATGTCCGATCCGGATGTCGAACATGCCCGCAAAGCGCTCGCCAACCTCCAGCATCTGGTCGTGCAGGACATCTTCCTGACCGAGACGGCGAATTTTGCCGATGTCATCCTGCCCGCGACCGCCTGGCCGGAAAAGAACGGCACTGTCACCAATACCAATCGGCAGGTTCAGATGGGCCGCGCGGCGGTTCCGGCACCCGGCGAGGCGCGTGAAGACTGGCTGATCCTGACCCAGCTCGCCTGTCGTTTGGGCCTGGATTGGGACTATGACGACCCCCGCGAAGTCTTTGATGAAATGAAGATGTCTATGCGGTCCCTCCATCACATCACCTGGAAGCGGCTGGAAAACGAGAATGCCGTGACCTATCCCTGCCTGTCGATGGAGGATCCAGGCCAGGCGGTCGTCTTCGGTGACGGTTTTCCGCGCCGGGCCGGTCGCGCAAAGTTCACGCCGGCGCGCGTCACCCCACCGGCCGAAGTGCCGGACGAGCGTTTTCCAATGATCCTGATCACCGGACGGATACTGGAACACTGGCATACCGGCTCCATGACGCGTCGTGCCGAGGCTCTTGACGCGATAGAGCCCGAGGCCTTTGCTCAGATCCATCCAAGGACCCTGCGTCGTCTGGGCGTTGAACCGGGCGAGATGCTGACCCTGACAACCCGCCGCGGGGCTGTGACGGTCGCAGCGCGCGCCGAGCGTGCGGTCAGCGAGGACACCGTGTTCCTGCCGTTTGCCTTTGTCGAAAGCGCCGCCAACACCCTGACCAACCCTCAGCTTGATCCCTTCGGCAAGATCCCCGAATTCAAATATTCAGCGGTGCGGGTGGAAAAACCCGGCAGCGACAGCGGCAGTATCGCGGCGGAATAGCATGTCTCGACACTGGTGACCCGCGACACGGGCCCCACGGCCGCGGCGCGGGCGTGTGGGGCAAGGACTTGGCGCGCATGCGCCGCGACTAAGTTGGACCAGAGCTGCGATTGCGTCCTGCGCGCTTCAAAAATCACCCCTGTCGTGGGATAGCCCCTTTTGGCCGGATCGGTTGACGGGGGCGCCTTTATCGGGCGTTGCGTCGGCGGCGGGTGTCCAACTCAGAAAAACGTGCGCACAATCGGCAATACCGCCGACGCCGCGATACCAACAATTGCCCCGATGATTACCCTGGCGGGTGCGCGCCCCAGGGTCGGGGCAAAGTAGCCGAGAAGCCCACAAACAGCCGCATAGAAAATCAACGCAAATGGATCCATTCGTCCCCGCTAGCACACCACTCTGGGCAGGCCAACGGTGCAGATCCCGCTGCATCTGATGCAATTCAAGTCAGGTACACTGCACAGACATGCGGTGCCCGTACCGGAAGCTGCGTAAAACTTGACCATCGCGCTGGGCAAGGCTTTGAGTTAGGACACATTCACATACGCGCGATTCTCTCCGGCCCGTTCGATACGCCGGAGCCAGCAATGTCAGGACGGAGGATACCTGCCCAATGAAGATCGGTGCTCCGAAAGAGCTTCTCGACGGAGAAGCCCGTGTCGCCCTTTCGCCGCAAAGTGCGGTTCAGCTTCAAAAACTCGGATACGAGGTGATTGTCGAGTCCGGTGCTGGCGACCTCTCGCGTTTTTCCGATGATGCCTACCGCGAGGCGGGGGTTGAGGTGATGCACACGACGCATGACTTCTATCAGGCTGCAGATATTGTCCTGAAGGTGCGCGCGCCCGAGGGTGAGGAACTTGGCCATCTCCGCCACGGCCAGACCCTTATCTCGTTTATCTGGCCCGCACAGAACGAGCATTTGTTAAATGACCTGCGGGACAGGGGTGTAAACGCAATCGCGATGGACATGGTCCCGCGGATCAGCCGGGCGCAGAAGATGGATGCGCTGAGTTCCATGGCCAACATCGGCGGATATCGCGCCGTGGTCGAGGCCAGCAACAACTTCGGGCGTTTCTTCACCGGCCAGATTACCGCGGCCGGTAAGGTACCGCCGGCAAAGATCCTGGTGATCGGTGCCGGTGTCGCCGGACTGGCCGCGATCGGGGCCGCGCAATCGATGGGGGCTATCGTACGTGCGTTCGACGTGCGCCCCGAGGTGGCCGAGCAGATCGAGAGCATGGGCGCGGAGTTTCTGTTCCTGGACTTTGCGGACAGCCAGGACGGCGCCGGATCTGGGGGCTACGCCGCCCCCTCAAGCCCCGAGTTTCGCGAGAAGCAGCTCGCCCTGTTCCGCGAACAGGCCCCTGATGTTGACATTGTCATCACCACGGCCCTGATCCCGGGACGGGACGCGCCGAAGCTGTGGCTTGCTGATATGGTCGAAGCGATGAAGCCCGGGTCTGTCATCGTCGACCTGGCCGCCGAACGCGGCGGGAACTGCGACCTGACCGTACCCAATGAGATGATTGAGACACCGAATGGTGTAAAGGTGATCGGCTACACCGATCTGCCCAGCCGCATGGCCACACAATCGTCCACCCTGTACGCCACCAACCTTCGGCACATGATGGACGATCTTACGCCTGAGAAAGACGGTGTACCGGTCATCGATATGGAGGATGACGTGATCCGCGGCGCGACGGTCGTGAACGCGGGTGAGATCACCTTCCCGCCGCCGCCGCCCAAAACTCCTGCTATCGCGGCGCAAAAACCGAAACCCAAGGAACCCACACCTGAGGAAAAGGCCGCCGCCGAGGCCGCCGCCTTTCAGGAGCAGACCAAGCAGCAGTTCACTTTGCTTGGGGTGGGCACCGTGCTTGTCCTGCTGGTTGGCGCCTATGCCCCGGCGAGTTTCATGCAGCACTTTATTGTTTTCGCGCTTGCTTGCTTTGTCGGATTTCAGGTGATCTGGGGTGTCAGCCACTCCCTGCATACACCATTGATGTCCGTCACCAACGCGATCTCGGGGATCGTGATTATAGGGGCGCTGCTTCAGGTTGGATCTGGGTCTTTCCTTGTGATCTTTCTCTCTGCGATTTCGATCCTGATCGCGTCCATCAACATTGTTGGCGGTTTTCTGGTCACGCGCCGGATGCTTGCCATGTTCCAAAAAAGTTAAGGGGGCCTCAGAATGTCCGCAGGTCTGGTCTCGGCCGCATATATCGCGGCCTCAATCCTTTTTATCCTGTCCCTTGGCGGCCTGAAAAACCAGGAAAGCGCGAAACGCGCCATATGGTACGGTATGGCCGGGATGGCACTGGCGATGTTTGCCACTGTGTTCGGACCCGGTATCGGGAACTATGCCGTCATTGTTGTCATGGTGGGCATCGGCGGCGTGCTGGGTGCGATGGTGGCCAAACGCGTCGAAATGACCGAGATGCCACAGCTGGTCGCGGCGTTGCACAGCTTTGTCGGCCTTGCCGCCGTGTTCATCGGTCTCAATGCCGATGTTGAGCTGGGCGCCGTGACGCGCATGCTTGCCGAAGGTGGTTCTGCGGATGCGCTCTCGGGCTTTTCCGCGCTTCTGGCGAAAAAGGACGCGGTCGAAATCGCAATCCTTAAGGTCGAGGTCTTCCTTGGCGTCTTTATCGGTGCGGTGACCTTTACAGGCTCTGTCATCGCCTTTGGCAAACTTGCCGGGAAGGTCGACGGCAAGCCGGTGCAAATGATGCTGCCGTCCAAGGAAAACCCGGTGCCGCTGATCTCGGGCCATTCGCTGAACGCGGTAGCGCTGGGGGCGTGTATCGTATTGGGTCTTTTCTACTTCAATGGCGCGGGTATCTGGACCATGGTCCTGGTCACGCTGATCGCGGGGTTCATCGGCTATCACCTGATCATGGGCATTGGCGGTGCGGACATGCCGGTCGTTGTCTCGATGCTCAACTCCTATTCCGGCTGGGCCGCCGCGGCGATTGGCTTTACCCTGGGCAATGATCTGCTGATTGTCACCGGTGCACTGGTCGGCTCCTCGGGTGCGATCCTGAGCTACATCATGTGCAAGGCGATGAACCGCAGTTTCATTTCGGTGATCCTGGGCGGCTTTGGCGGGACAACCGGTCCGGCGATGGAAATCGACGGTGAGCAGGTGGCGATAGACGCAGATGGCGTTGCCGCTGCGCTTGAGGACTCTGACAGCGTCATCATCATTCCCGGCTATGGCATGGCCGTGGCACAGGCCCAGCAATCGATCAGTGAACTGACCAAGCGGCTGCGGGCCAAAGGTAAGGAGGTTCGCTTTGCCATCCACCCTGTCGCCGGACGGCTTCCGGGTCACATGAACGTCCTGCTTGCCGAAGCAAAGGTGCCCTATGACATCGTCCTTGAGATGGATGAGATCAACGAGGATTTCCCGGAAACCGATGTGGCGATCGTGGTCGGGTCAAATGACATCGTGAACCCTGCCGCCCAGGAGGATCCGAATTCCCCCATTGCCGGAATGCCAGTGCTGGAGTGCTGGAAAGCAAAACAGGTGTTTGTCTCGAAACGCGGACAGGGAACCGGCTACTCGGGCATAGAGAACCCGCTCTTTTTCAAAGAGAACACGCGGATGTTCTACGGCGACGCGAAAGCTTCGGTTGACGCGTTGCTCCAAAAGATCGCCTAGCGGCAAAGGGTGGGCGTCCTGCCCACCCGCTTTCACGCAGGTGGCCGGGTGTGACCCTTGCCCGGCAACGGACGATACCTTGTTTCCCTTGCGGAATTGACCCCCTCTCGCTAACCATCGCGCACCGTCAAGAGAAGCCCGGAAGGCACGTATAATGACCGCACGTCAGAACTACCTTTTTACCTCTGAGTCCGTTTCCGAAGGCCATCCCGATAAGGTGTGTGATCAGATCTCCGACGCGGTGATCGACATGATCCTCAAACGCGAGCCCGAAGCGCGCGTCGCCGTCGAGGCAGCCGCCACGACGAACAAGGTCGTGCTGATGGGTGAAGTCAAGATCTCGGACGAAAACGCGGTCACCCCCGAGGAAATCAGCGCGACAGCGCGCGAGGTCATCCGCCAGATCGGCTATCGTCAGAAGGGGTTTCACTTCAAGACCTGCTCCATCGACTGTTACGTTCATGAACAAAGCCAGGATATCGCGCAGGGCGTAGATGCGGCCGCGAACAAAGACGAGGGGGCAGGCGACCAGGGTATCATGTTCGGTTATGCCACCAACGAAACGCCCGAGCTTATGCCGGCGCCCATTCTTTATGCCCACAAGATCCTGAAACGCCTCTCGGAAGAGCGGCACTCCGGTGGGGCTCCGCAGCTTGGACCGGACGCCAAGTCGCAGCTGACCATCGAGTACCGGGACGGTAAACCGGCCCGGATCGATACGATCGTCCTGTCGACGCAGCATCTGGATGGCGAGATGACATCAGACGATGTCCGGTCTCTGGTCGAACCCTATATCCGCGCTGAGTTGCCCGAGGCCTGGATCGACAAGGATACGATTTGGCACGTAAACCCCACCGGGCGTTTTGTGATTGGCGGGCCGGATGGCGACGCCGGACTGACCGGCCGCAAGATCATCGTTGACACCTATGGCGGTGCGGCGCCGCACGGCGGTGGCGCTTTTTCCGGCCAGGATCCTACAAAAGTCGATCGCTCGGCCGCCTATGCCGCTCGCTACCTTGCCAAGAACGTTGTCGCCGCGGGTCTTGCCGCCCGATGCACGATCCAGTTGAGCTATGCGATTGGCGTGGCTGAACCCCTGTCGATCTACGTGGATGGACACGGTACCGCGCAGGTCGACCCGGCCAGGATTGAATCGGCGATCCGCGACTGCATGCGCCTGACGCCGCGCGGAATCCGCACGCACCTGGGGCTGAACCGGCCGATCTACCAGCGGACGGCAGCCTATGGCCACTTCGGCCGTGCGCCAGATACGGATGGCGGTTTCAGCTGGGAGAAGACGGATTTGGCCGACGCATTGAAGGCCGCGGTCAAAGGCTGACCAAATATTCAAAGAAGTTGGCCAAACACAGATGGACAAGCGCCTTCATTTTTTGTATGTTAGCGCTAACAATGCTCATGTTCCTAGGCGCTTTGCCTCCCACTTAATCGGCGCTGAACCCTGGTTAGATTGCCCTGCGCCGCGTACCGTAGCAACATTGTGCCCTTGCGCACGCCAGCGACGAAAGAGGGGCCAGCCATGGTTGCCCGTACCATTCCGGTCGAGACCTTTGACCTTGTGATCTTTGGCGGGACCGGGGATCTGGCCCGGCGCAAGATATTGCCGAGCCTGTTTCGCCGGATGAAGGCCGGGCAGATGCCGATGGATGCACGTGTCATCGCTTGTGCCAGAGGTAAGATGTCCCGCAAGGCCTTCCAACAATCGATAGGAGAGGCACTGGAGGAGTTCATCTCCGACCCCGAGGAACGCCCGAAAGATCTGGTTGAGACGTTTCTCAAGGCCCTGGATTTCGTGACCCTTGACGCAATGGGAGAGCAGGGCTGGTCGGAACTGGCAGACAAGCTGCGCAAAGACACCATCCGCGCTTTCTATTTGTCGGTTGGTCCCGGGCTGTTTGGCACCATTGCCAGCAAACTGAAGCAGACCGGGCTTGCCACAAAGGAAAGCCGTATCGTGGTCGAGAAGCCCCTGGGTCATGACTTCGAGTCGGCACGCGAGTTGAACCGTCAGCTTTCCACCAGTTTCAGCGAGCACCAGATTTATCGCATCGACCATTATCTGGGCAAGGAAACCGTTCAGAACCTGATGGCACTGCGCTTTGCAAACGCCCTTTTCGAGCCGTTGTGGAACGCACAGCATGTCGACCATGTGCAAATCACGGTGGCGGAAAGTATCGGCGTTGAGGGGCGCGGTGGTTACTACGATAAATCCGGCGCGATGCGCGATATGGTGCAGAACCACATCATGCAGTTGCTGTGCCTCACCGCGATGGAGCCGCCGGCGCGGTTCGAGCCAGATGCGGTACGCGACGAAAAGCTGAAAGTGATCCGCGCCCTCGACCCGGTGGTGTCCGAGGATACGGTCCGTGGCCAATACCGCGACGATGAGAACGGCGGCTACCTGGAGCATGTGGAGAACCCCGACAGTACCACCGAAAGCTTTGTGGCGCTCAAGGTTCAGATTTCGAACTGGCGCTGGGCGAACACTCCCTTTTATGTGCGGACCGGCAAGAAGATGCGCGCCCGCATGTCCGAGATTGCGGTGGTCTTTAAGGACGTGCCGCATTCGATTTTCCCCGAGATGACGCAGCGCCGGGGCAATGCGCTGATCATCCGCCTCCAGCCGGATGAAGGGATCACTCTGCGCATGACCATAAAGGACCCGGGTCCCGGCGGGATGCGGCTGCGCGAGGTGCCTCTGGACATGAGTTTCGCAGATGCCTTGGGTGACGCGGCCGCAAATGTCGCGGATGCCTACGAGCGGCTTGTGATGGATGTGATCCGCGGGAACCAGACCCTGTTCATGCGTGGTGACGAGGTCGAGGCCGCCTGGATCTGGACAGATGCGATCATCGACAATTGGGAAGAGACCCATGAAAAGCCACGCGCCTATGACCCGGGCGGATCGGGACCCGAGGACGCCTTGGCGCTGCTGCACCGCGATGGTCGACGCTGGCGCGAAGTATCGACCTGATCGAAGTCGCCGCACCGCCCGCCAGAACGAGCGCAATCGACGAGGATAACCATGACACTCAACGATACAGTCGCCCAAGTAACCGATGACATCCGGACCCGCTCGGAAACCAGCCGCAGCGCGTATCTGGAGCGTATGGCCCGCGCGCGGGAGGAGGGTCCGCGTCGTGCGCACCTGAGTTGCGGCAACCAGGCGCACGCCTATGCGGCGATGGGGGACGATAAACCGACGCTTGCGGAATCGAGCGCCGGGAACATCGGGATTGTAACCGCCTACAACGACATGCTCAGCGCGCATCAGCCCTTTGAAACCTATCCTGCGGTAATCAAGGAGGCCGCGCGCGCAGTCGGTGGTACAGCGCAGGTTGCAGGGGGTGTCCCCGCCATGTGTGACGGCGTCACACAGGGGCAGGAGGGGATGGAGTTGAGCCTGTTCTCGCGCGATGTCATTGCCATGTCAGCGGGGGTCGCGCTCAGCCACAAGTGCTTTGATGCCGCGGTTTATCTGGGTGTGTGCGACAAGATCATCCCCGGACTGGTGATCGCGGCCGCGACCTTTGGCCATATCCCAAGCGTGTTTCTGCCCGCCGGGCCAATGACCAGCGGTCTGCCGAATGATCAGAAGGCGAAGGTGCGCCAGAAATTCGCAACCGGCGAGGTTGGCCGCGATGCGCTGATGAAGGCCGAAATGGAAAGCTATCACGGTCCCGGAACCTGCACGTTCTACGGGACCGCAAACACCAACCAGATGCTGATGGAGTTCATGGGCCTTCACTTGCCCGGGGCGAGCTTTGTCAATCCGGGCACAGATCTGCGCGACGCACTGACGGTCGAGGGCGCCAAGCGGGCGCTCGCCATCAGCGACCTTGGCAATGAGTATACACCCGTAAGCGATATTCTTGACGAGCGGGCCTGGGTCAACGGGATTGTCGGGCTGATGGCCACGGGCGGCTCGACCAACCTTCTGATCCATCTGGTTGCCATGGCCCGGGCGGCGGGGGTCCTTTTGGACTGGGAGGACTTCGCCAAGATCTCGGACGCCACACCCCTTATGGCGCGGGTGTATCCGAACGGTCTGGCGGATGTGAACCACTTCCATGCCGCCGGTGGCCTGGGATACATGATTGGCGAGCTTCTTGACGCAGGCTTGTTGCACCCCGATACCCAGACCGTGGTCGGGCAAGGTCTGAAGCGCTATACGCAAGAGCCAAGGCTGCGGGACGGTGCGCTGATTTGGGAAGACGGTGCAGGCACCACGCTGAATGACAAGATATTACGCCCGGCCCGCGAGGCGTTCCAGCCGACCGGTGGCATGAAACGGCTGTCGGGCAACCTGGGAACCGGTGTGATGAAGGTTTCGGCGGTCGCCCCGGAACGGCACATCATCGAGGCCCCCGTTCGGGTGTTCGAGGATCAGGATGCGGTCAAGGCCGTTTTCCGATCGGGTGGGTTCACCACGGACACGGTTGTCGTGGTCCGGTACCAGGGCCCCAAGGCCAACGGTATGCCCGAACTTCATTCGCTCACCCCGATACTCGCAGTTCTGCAGGATCGCGGCCTTAAGGTTGCACTGGTGACCGACGGGCGCATGTCCGGTGCGTCGGGCAAGGTGCCTTCGGCAATCCACGTTTCGCCCGAGGCGTTGGATGGGGGACCGCTCGCCCAGCTTGTCGACGGGGATGTTGTGCGGGTCGATGCCGTGGCTGGAACGCTGGATGCCCTGGATCCTTCGGTCCTGGGGCGCCCTATCGAGGTGCCGGACCTGGCCGGAAATCAATTTGGCACGGGCCGCGAGATGTTTCAGGCTTTCCGCGAAGCCGTTTGCAGCGCCGAGCAAGGCGCCTGCGCCCTGTTATGACCGGCTGGATTGAGGATGCAGCGGCGCTGGAGCAGCTCTATGGCGATCCGGTTGAAGCGGCCACCGTGAAAGTGGCTGATCGGCTGACACCGGAGTACCGCGCATGGATCCAGGCCGCACCGTTTTGTGCGCTTGCCACGGCCGGACCCGACGGGCTGGACTGCACGCCCCGGGGTGACGATGGTCCGGTGGTCCACATAGTCGACGACCGGACATTGGCCTTGCCGGATCGGCGGGGGAATAACCGCATCGACAGTCTGCGCAATATCGTGCGGGACCCGCGGGTGTCGTTGATGCTTCTCATCCCCGGCGCCGGCACTGTGATCAGGGTCAATGGAACCGGTCGGATCACCGCCGAGCCGGGATGGTTGGAGCGCTTTGCAACACGCGGACAGCTGCCGCGCACGGTCCTCGTCCTCTCGGTGGCCGAGGTCTACTTCCAGTGCGCCCGCGCAGTGCTGCGCAGCAGGCTTTGGGACGGCGGGATTGCGGATCCCGAGGCGCTGCCGTCCCCCGGTAGGATACTCGAAGCCATGTCCGGAGCGGCCATCGACGGCGCGGCATACGACGCGGATTGGCCGAGTCGCGCCGCACGCACAATGTGGTAAGCTGCGACGGTAAGACCAAAACTGCAGGACGACCAAGATGCCGCTTTCCCCCCAAGATGCCAGCAAGTTGACCCTTGATGTCGCCGCGCTAGCGCCGATTATTCCCGTTCTGGTGGTCCAGGACATCGATCATGCCCGCCCGCTGGCCGAGGCGCTGGTGTCTGGCGGTTTGCCCGCACTGGAAGTCACGCTCCGCACGGCGGGTGCGCTGGATGCCATAGCCGCCATGGCACAGGTCCCGGGCGGTGTTGTCGGCGCCGGAACATTGCTGACGCCCGGGGATGTCAAGAATGCCAAGGCCGCCGGGGCGAAATTCGGCGTCTCACCAGGGGCGACGGAGACCCTGATTGATGCCTGCGAGGCCGAAGGCCTGCCGTTGATTGCCGGTGCCGCCACGGCGAGCGAGGCGATGGCACTCTTGGAACGCGGCTATGAATTTCTCAAGTTCTTTCCTGCAGAGGCATCCGGTGGCGCGCCTGCCCTCAAGTCCTTGGGTGGTCCCCTGCCGCAGATCAAGTTTTGTCCGACAGGCGGGGTGTCGCCGGGCAATGTCGGCGGCTACCTGTCCCTCGCAAACGTGGTCTGTGCGGGCGGCTCGTGGGTGGCGCCGCAGTCCGCGATGGACGAAGGGGATTGGGACCGGATCCAGGGCCTGGCCGCCGATGCGTCGAAACTAAGGAGGGCGGCGTGATGAACCCGTTCGACACCCTGCGCGCGCACCGCGTTGCCATGTCCGGCCAACGGATCGAGGATCTGTTCAAGAAAGACACCGCGCGCTTCAGCGCCTTCAGCGCCCGGCTGGATGATATGGTGTTCGACTATTCGAAAACAGCAATCGATCAGGTGGCGCTGGACCAGCTTTTGGGTCTTGCGACCCAGCGGGATGTCGAGGGGCAGCGCGATGCGATGTTCCGGGGCGCCCGGATCAACACGACCGAGGACCGGGCAGTGCTGCATACCGCGCTGCGCAACCGTTCAGATCGACCCGTTGTTGTCGATGGATACGACATCATGCCCGGCGTCCGGGAGACGCTGGCAGCGATGTCCGACTTTGCCAGGGCAGTGCGTGACGGCATCCATCAATCGGCACGCGGGGATCGTTTCACCGACGTTGTAAACATCGGTATTGGCGGCTCGGATCTGGGCCCTGTGATGGCGGCGCATGCATTGGTGCCGTGGCACGACGGGCCGCGTGTCCATTTCGTCTCGAACGTGGACGGTGCGCATATCAGCGATGTGCTGAGCAAGCTCAAGCCAAAAGAAACGATGGTCATCATCGCCTCCAAGACCTTCACCACCATCGAGACCATGACCAATGCCAAAACGGCCCGCGACTGGCTGGTTCAGGGCTGCGGTCCGGATATCAGTGCCCATCTGGTGGCCCTGTCGACCGCGCAGGACAAAACGGCCGAGTTTGGCGTCCACCCCTCGCGCGTATTCGGCTTCGAAGACTGGGTGGGCGGGCGCTATTCCGTCTGGGGTCCGATCGGGCTGAGCGTCATGCTGGCTGTCGGCCCCG
This sequence comes from Pseudomonadota bacterium, assembly GCA_039190275.1. Classification (GTDB taxonomy): domain Bacteria; phylum Pseudomonadota; class Alphaproteobacteria; order Rhodobacterales; family Rhodobacteraceae; genus Halovulum. Next base: position 28,573 of record JBCCYF010000039.1, read on the forward strand.
AGGTGTTTGGCGAGGTGCTCGACGGCGGGTTTCAGATGGACGAACATTTCAGAACCGCACCATTGGAACGGAACCTGCCAATGCTGTTGGGTCTGGTCGGTATCTGGCACAACAACATATGCGGATATCCCACCCGTGCCGTCCTGCCCTATGACCAACGCTTGCTGCGCCTGCCAGCCTATCTCCAGCAACTTGATATGGAGAGCAACGGCAAGCGTGTTGCCAAGGACGGTGCAGCCCTTGCCGAGCCCTCGGGACCGGTCGTGTGGGGTGAGCCCGGTACCAACGGACAGCATGCCTTTTATCAGCTGATCCATCAGGGCACCGAGGTTATCCCTTGCGAGTTCCTTGTGGCCGCGACGGGCAATGAACCCGATTTGGCGCATCAGCATGACCTGCTGGTGGCAAACTGCCTGGCTCAATCCGAAGCGCTGATGCTGGGGCGGCTTGAGGCCGACACACCGCACCGGGTGTTTCCAGGCAACCGACCCTCCACCACGCTCATGTATCGGCGGCTGACGCCCGAAACCCTTGGCCGGATCATCGCGCTCTACGAGCATAGGGTGTTTGTCGAGGGGGCGATCTGGGGCATCAACTCCTTCGATCAATGGGGGGTCGAACTTGGCAAGGTGCTGGCCCAGCAAATGTTGCCGTTGGTTCAGGGTAGTGGCGATCCCGACAGCAAGGACGGGTCCACCTCTGGCCTTTTGAACAGCCTCGCCGAATTGCGCAGCTAGGATGATCCCGCTGGCGCAAAGGATGAGCCGGGCGAAAGCCTCGCCGACAGCTGCAGCCATGGCACGTGCCGCTGCGGCCAAGGCCGCCGGGCGGCCCGTTATCTCGTTGACCACGGGCGAGCCGGACTTCGACACGCCGCTCCATATCCAGGATGCTGCGGCTGCAGCAATGCGCGAAGGACAGACACGCTACACCGAAGTTGATGGGACGCCCGCGCTCAAACAGGCTGTCATCGACAAGTTCGCACGAGAGAACGGCCTGTCTTTCGCGCCCGAGGAGGTCACGATCTCTGCCGGGGCAAAGCAGGTGATCTACAACGCGCTTATGGCCACGATCGGCCCGGGGGATGAGGTCATCATTCCGACGCCAGCCTGGGTCAGCTATGTCGACATGGTTGCACTTGCGGGCGGGACCCCGGTCCTGGTCGAGACAACAGCAGAAACGGGTTTCAAACCCAAGCCTGCGCAGATTGCCGAGGCGGTCACGCCGCAAACGCGGGCGATCCTGCTGAACTCTCCCAACAATCCGACGGGCGCTGTGTTAACGCACGACGCGTATCAGGCGCTCGGTGCGCTGATCGAAGGGCATCCGCAGATTCTGGTGATCTGCGACGACATTTACGAGCACATCCTGTTCGGCGATGCCCGGTTTTCGACACTTGCCGGGGTGCGACCAGACCTGCGGGAGCAGGTTCTGACGGTGAACGGTGTCTCAAAGGCCTATGCGATGACCGGTTGGCGGATCGGCTACGGGGGCGGCCCGGCACATTTGATCCGGGCAATGCGGGTGGTGCAGTCGCAAAGCACGTCAAACCCCTCGTCCATCGGTCAGGCCGCGGCGGTGGCGGCCCTGAACGGCGGATTGCAAACTGTTGAGGAGCAGCGCCAAGCCTTCGCGGCCCGCCGTGAAATGCTTCTCCATAGATTGCGGAAAATGCCCGGTCTTTCGGTCCTGCCACCGGATGGTGCGTTCTATGTCTTCATTAACATAGCGCAGCACCTCGGCACAAAACGCACCAACGGTAAGCGGATCGAAACCGAGGCGGATTTTGTCGATGCCTTGTTGGAAGACCAGAATCTGGGCGTGGTTGGCGGCAGCGGCTTTAACTGTTCGCCGTTCATCCGGCTGAGCTTCGCCGCCTCCGACGCGGATCTGACCGCTGCCATGGATCGCCTCGACACCTTTGTGGGAAGCCTATAGCGTTTCGAGTTTACATGGAATCGCTTGTTCGCTGCCTCTCGCTTCGCTCGAACGCGAAAAGCGATAGATCTTGTTTCAGCGAAAACTCGAAACGCTCTAGAGTAGGGCGTCTATCACTGCCGTTGCGTTTTGGTCCCAGCGCTGATCGACACCGCCCAATTCTCCGGACACTGACCGCCGCAACCCGGGCTCGGTCGCCAGCCGGCGCAGCAATGCGACCATCTGGGACACAACCGGGCTGCCCTTGATCAGAAAGCCGTTTACGCCGTCCTCGATCGCCTCGGACACCGCCCCCACGTCTGTGGCGATCGGGATAAGGCCGACACGCTGCGCCTCCATTATGGTCAACGGCAGCCCCTCATCTCGCGATGGCATCAGAAGGATATCGAGCCGGGCAAAGGCCTCGCGCAGATCCTCAACCTCGAACGCCGCCGGGTAATGGGTGATTTCGGGTGGAACTGACAGCCCGCTTTCGCCGATGACCGCGCTGCCGGTGATCGAGAAATCAATTGGCAAGTCACGGCAGGCACGGGCGATTGCCAGATAGCGGTCGGCCCCTTTCTGGTTGTCCAGCCGTCCCAGAAACCCGACCCGCAGGCGGGCGTCATCGGGGCGGTCGGCACGGGCGGCCAACGCGGCGGCAACCTGATCGGCGTCCAGGGGAAAGCCCGGGCCATTCGGCAGCGGCACCAACTTTTCGGAGGGAACACCCTGGGCGTGCATCCAGCTCGCCAGCCGTTTCGAGCAGGTCAGGATCCGGTCCAATCCACCCTCATAGGCGACACCCAGATAGGGCGTGCCATAGACGCGGCCATAGCCGCCGGTCTCGACCAAATGTTCCCAGGACGCAACGGCAACCCGCTTGGACCGCAAGGCCGACAGTCCGTGAAAGATCGCAGCCGATCCGGTTGATATCACCGCGTCCATGGACAGCAGGGGACCGACCATCTGGTTCAGCAGATGTGTCGGCGGCGGCGCGGCGGTATTGGTGCCCAGGTATTGGCCGCCGCGCCAGTCGCGCAGCAACGGATGGTTCAACTGATGTACCGTCTCGAACGGCTCGAACAGCCAATCGGTTCCCGCCATCTGCGAATTGCCATAGACGAACAAATGGCACTGAACATTCTGCCGCTTCAATGCCGCCGCCAGGGCCACGGCGCATTTTTCGACACCGCCAAACTGCATGATTGGCAGCGCGATTCCGATCCGGCGTGTTCCCGGCGGTGTGACGATTGGAAAAGGGGCCGTGTGAAATCCGTGGTTATGCTGGATCCACCCGATATCCTTGGCTGATGCGGCCCGGGGCGGGTCCCGCCAGGGTTTGAGGTCGTGCAGGACATAGCCGTTCGCATGCGGGTGTTCGCGCAGGTCCCGGGTAAATTGCTCAAGCATGTCCCGCGGTGGTGGACCGCTACGGTCGGGGCGCGGATGGTTGATCGCCGCGCGCACATGCAGCACCGATGCCGCCTTGAGGATGCGTGCCGCGCGCCGGCCCTTCATCGCCAGGTCGGTGCCGTCGGGAAAGCCGAGCCGCTGGATCATGTCGCGGCTCACCATCAGCACATCGGCCTGTTCAAGCACCTCGGCCTGGCGGGAACGGTCACGCTTATACGTCCGGTTATCAACATGCCATAGCCTGCGGTTCGGTGGTGTGTCATAGGCGATGTTCTTGGGGTGTTCGGCGGGGATAGTGACGTCAACCTTGCGCTGTCCGCCGGGATCCTGGACCACCCGGAGCGCGGCAATATCGGCCTTCATCAGACCGGCCTGCAAATGCCAGAGTATTGACTGGGACAGCTTGCATCTGGAAAGCAGGTCGATCACGCCTGGTCGGGTGAATACCCAGTTCTGATGTACCCATTCGGTTTCGGGTCGCGCGCGCCCCTTGATTACCTGATGGATCAGCGCTTCGCGGTCGCTATCGGTACGATCTGCCGGATCTGTAAAAACCTGTACCGCATCCCCCTCAAAGCAGGCAAAGCGCGGGATCTGCTGCGCGGCAAGCTGGGCAATACTGTCCTTGTCATAAAGCCAGCCATGTTTCTTCTGAATGACGGACCGCAGGACCGTATCTTGATCATGCGACCCGGACAGCATGCTCTCGGGCCGCTTTCGATACCGAAAGAAATTTTGCCGGACCGGCGCCCCTTGAAACCCGGCACGGGCGGCGGACAGCCAGAAGTCCCAGTCTTCATAGCCCGCACGCATCTCCTCATCGAACCAGACACCCGCGTCGAAGACTTCGCGCCGGATCAGGCTGCCAGCCTCGCACTGGTTCGACGCCGCAAACAACGGTAGGGCAAAACGCCCACCGTTGTGCGCATAGCTCTGCAACCCGAACATGTCGAAGTTCGGGTAAAACCAGTCTGCCTCTTCCGTGTGCAGCAAGTGTTCAAACAGGGTCAAACTGTGCGCGTCCAGGCGGTTGTCCGCATCCAGGGGGAACACGCCGCGCAACGCGGGATATTTTGACAAGGCAAAACGGATACCCGTGTTGCGCGCGGCCGAAAGGCCACTGTTTGCCTGGTGCAAATGGTGGAAGCGATCCGGCGCATGGCGGGCCCAACCGTCCAGGGCCGCCCGGGTTTCGACATTTGGACAACCGTCATCAACCGCAATAACGACGTGATCCAAGTTACCCTCAAGCGCCAGAGCCGAGGAGATAGCCTCATCCGCTAGGGCACTGTGGCGATAGATCGGTATGACTATAGCAATATCGGGCGTCATGTCTGTTCGGCCGGACCTGTGCTATCCGTGGTCAGGCGGAACCCGTGGAACAGGGCGTCTGCATCCCGGTTAAACGGAACATTCGGCATACCGGTGGCAAGCAGCAGATCCACATCGCCGCTCAACGGTGTTTCGAGGCGTTTCCACACGTCGCCCCACTCGCCCGGCAGCAATTGCATCCAGTCCCCCAGATGCGCAATGGCGTCTTCGGCGGCAGTCACGCTGCCCTGTGGTACCACACCCAGGGCAAAGGCGATGGGGAGGGTGCTGAGCTTTCCGATCTGAATGATGCCGGTCACCTCGGCCAAGCGTTCGACCTTCAGACCAGGGACGCATGCAACCACTGGGCGGTGGATCGACGGGTGGACGAACACCACATTTTCCTTCTCCCAGTATTCTACCCGCGCAAAATCCGGGTACTTGCGAAAGGCACGGCGCACTGGATTGTTCGACCAGGGCAGGCGCACAGGCTTGCCCAATTCGGAGGGGGCGGCAAAGCGCGTGATGCCATCGGCCGGCAGACCGCGACGATGGTCATAGAGTGGCGGTGCCGGCTGGCGGGGCAACGACTTGAAGACATGAAGTGCCAGTGGCGCCGAGGCCGTGACCCCGTCCTGTGCAACGGCGAGGTCGGGAAACGGTGTTTCAGGCGCAAGCGACAGTGCCGGGGCGGTGCCCTCCCCCTCCCACCAGAGGTGTAATTCCGCATCTTCGGGCTGCCCCGGCGTGGCCTGCGGCAGGACCAGCCGGACCCAGCCGCTGTCGCCGGTCTGCACCGAAACGGAATTGGTGGCCCCCTCGAACGGATCGCCCACCGGGCGCGCCATGCGAAAGCCGATCCGCCCCTCTGACGGGGCGGCCTCGTGGATATGGACATCATATGCCATCAGCCCGCGCGACGGGACCGGCAGGGGTTGGACCACCAACCCGCTGAGCGGTATGGATCGTGCCGTGGCAGGCCACGCCCGAAGGCGCTTGAACTTCGGGGCAAGGGCATCCCAGACCCAACGCTCAAGCTCGGCATGGTCGGTCTGCATCTGCATATGTAGCTTGCGCAGTTCGGCCAGCGCCGCCCGATCCTCGGCCATCTGCGTGCGCCCCGCATTGTCCCTCTGGATCAGCAGGTTGACCGTGGCGGAGAGAAGCGTTTCGGGATTTGGATCCTGAAGGATATCGACGATCGGCAGGTCAAGGGCCTCGATCAGCGCGACCAGCCGCGGGTTGGCGTCCAGCGCCCCGCGCCCGGTCTGCGTCAGACACAGACCCAATACCGTCATGTCGCTGAGTACCAGCCGGTCGCCAAGATCGATCAGACGGCCCGTCCATTCGCTGAGCGACAGGGTCACAACATCGCTGTGGGTGGCCAGATGTGCCACATCGTCCGAGGCAACCAGATAGACGGGTGGGGGTGACGATAGGGTATTCATGGGTTCTCGGACGTCTTCCGGTAAGCGGACCAAAGGCAAACTCCGAGCGTCTGTAGCAGACCCGCACGCGCGGGGCCAGCGATGCGCGACGCGCAGGAACAT
>JBCCYF010000040.1:0-34755 GCA_039190275.1 Pseudomonadota bacterium
AAACCAACGTTTTTACTCAGTTCATATACGAACTTCGTCAGTTTAGGTGTGTGTCAGGCATTAGCCGGAATTCACATCAACTAGAAAGGACAACATCATGAAACTCGTTGTGTTGGGAGCAAACGGCGGCACTGGTAAGCATGTGCTGCGCGCTGCGTTAGGAGACGGTATGACCGTGACCGCCGTTGTGCGATCAGAAAGTAAGCGACCAAAGATCGCGCATCCAAATTTAAAAACTGTCGTTGGTGATCCTTGCGACCCAGCGTTCTTGAAGACGGTCTTGCGCGGCCAAGACGCGCTGATTTCCACGCTTGGCGGACGCGCGCCGACGGGGTCGGCAACCTCAGTCTATTACCGCTCTGCCGATGCCATTGTTGAAGCAGCATGGGACACCGGCCTGAAACGTGTGCTTGTGACGTCGACTGCATTGCTTTTTCCCGAGCAAACACTGCTCGGAACGCTGCTGCAATACCTCGTTCCCAATGTCGTGCGCAGCGCAGACAAAATGGAGAAGGTACTGCAGAGCTCCGGTCTGAACTGGACGGCGGCACGTGCAGGTTTTTTGAATGACGCACGAGAGGCAACCTACCGTGCAGCCAAGGGTGCGCTTCCAAAGGACGGAACAGCGGTGCCGCGTCTCGCGCTGGCCCATTTCCTGGTCGATGCGGTACGCAACCCAGAGACCAACTGCGCAGCCTACGGCGTCTCACACGGAGCTGCTTGAGACGCATCAAGGAGGCTTGATCCAGTTTCATGGATCAAGCTCCACATGCGGTCTCCCGTCCGATGTCCGCTCTTTCGAATGTCCTGCTGGCCCAACCTCGACGCGGATCTGCTTACGCATGTTCGAAAAACTCTCGAAACGCACAACGTCAACTGCCTCATCAAGGTTCAGGACCAACCGAAACCAGCCGGGCCGCAGTGGCTCGGATGACAGGATTGTTGCCGCAAACGGTTGGGATAGGTAACGACCGGTCACGCGCGCGCCGACGCCCCAAGTATTGGATTGATTGTTCTCGATAGCGGCGTGAAACGCATTCCAATCTCTAAAACCGTAGTCTTGGGCAATGCGCTCAAGTGCTTGGGAGTGGCCAAGCAAAACGCCTTCATCGGCAAGGCGATTGCGCAGCGCCTTTGCCAGGTATTTCGCATCGACAAGCGTTGGCAGTTTCCGGGTCATGCGAATCCCTCCTTACTCGCTTGGAAAACGCCCCAACGCAGGGAGCGCGTCTTCGCCAATCTCGTCAGGACGCCGCCCGTCAGGATCAGCAGCAGGATTTCGGCAATGGGCGCCGCCAGCCAGATCCCGATCTCGCCGACATGCGCGGCCAGCACGAATGTCAGCGGGATCGCAAAGAGATACGGCTTGGACAGTCCCAGAATACCGGCCCGTCCCGCGTCACCGATAGCTTGGAAATGCATGGCCAGCATCATCAGCGGTCCGGACAGAAAGAATCCCGCAGACATGATCGGCAGAATACGCGCAACCTCAGAGATGACGGCCGCATCCGTTACAAAAGCAGCGCCCAACTCGGCCGCGAAGACCGACATGACGATCTGAATGGCAAGGCAATAGATGAACGCCACGGTTGCCGCCGTGCGCAAGCTTGTATCACTGCGATGAAATGCGCCCGCGCCAAAATTGTGCCCCGTGATGGTTTGCATCGCATGCGCCAATCCCAAAAGCGGCAGGAAGGCAAAGGTGATCAGGCGTGTGATGATGCCATAGGCGGACACGGTCGCGTCAAACTGCGCCGTCTCAACCCATTGCAGCGCGACAAGGATCGCGGTGGACCCAAGCGCCAAACCGATGAAGTTGAAGCTTTGCGGCGCACCCAATGCCAAAATGCGCCCCCACTCGGCGATCAAGGAATGGTGCAAAAGCACTGATGGCCGCAGGTCGGTCGTACCCAGAACACGGAACGCAAGGATGATGCCGAACGCCAGCGCCTGCGCCAAGGCTGTGCCGTAAGCTGACCCTGCGACACCCATGTCTAGCAGTCCAATCAGCACATAATTGAACCCCATATTCGACAGCGAGACGAGCAAACTCATCGCCGCCATGAACAGCACCCGGCCTTCATTGCGCAAGGCGTCGGAATTGACCGACAAGACAAAAACCAAAGGTGACGCGAACACGGTAATCCGTAGATAAATCAACCCAAGCTCAGCCAGGTGCTCTGACCCACTTGCGAGCAACAGCGCAACGGGGGCACCGAACGCCAAAAACAGCAGGATAAGCACAAGACCCATGAAAACGGCTAAGCCATGGGCTCCGGCAAAGGTGCTGCGTGCGTGATGCAGGTCTTGAGCGCCCAGTGATCGGGCCAGCACGCTCGACATTCCCGACGACACAAGCGTCGCCAAAGAGACCACCAGCATGTAGAGCGGAAACATCAGCGTGACCGCCGCCAACGCGTCGGGCCCGGCGAAATGGCCCAGGAACAACGCATCGACCACGGCAAGGAGGCCGTTCATCCCCATAACGAAGATGATCGGGAATGCGGTTTTGGCGTAAATTGGACCCAATGGCCCGGTGAGATAGGTATTTGTTTGGGACGACATGACCCGGTTTCCTTCTGGCTCAAGTCGCGAAGACAGATGGGGCCCGCATTACCATCCACGCGACGAATGCCGAGGATGACCAAGATCGTATCTGAGCAGAACTTCACCAAGACAAAGCGTCAGCGGGCGGCGGGCGTCTGTAGCCAAGAGTTCGGCTACCTGAGAGCTTCATAAGCGTCAAGTTCGTTTTGAACTGATCGGTTCACTTTTGTAGTTACCTCACTTTCAACCAGGAAGCACAACAGCTTTCGTGCTTGCTTAAGTCGACAAGACTTGGATTACGCAATTCCAGTGAAGGTCCGCTTCAACGGGCCGCACCGCAGCATTACGAATTGTTGGTGAATGTCCGGATTGGGCCGCCTGCGTGCAGGCGACCCAACAGGTCAGATTTCGATGGCTTCGGCAATGGCGAGAGCGTCTTCTAACTCAACTCCGAGATGTCGAACGGAGCTGTCCATCTTGGTATGGCCCAGCAATAGTTGGACGGCACGCAGGTTGCCCGTCTTGCGATAGATCTGGGCGACCTTGGTTCTGCGCATGGAATGAGTGCCATAGGAACTCGGTTCGAGCTCAATTGACGATACCCAATCCCGCACCAATCGCGAATACTGGCGTGTAGAAATGTGAAGCCGGTCTTGGAAACGGCCAGGCCAAAGGTATTCGGATCCAGTTATCAGCGGATCCTCAAGCCACTCCGCAATCGATTTGCGCGTGCCCTCCGTGATCTCGAAACGAACTGGTTTCCCGGTTTTACTTTGGATGATCGATGCGCGCTCTTTCAGCTGACCCGCTGCATAGAAGCCAGCGACCATCAACTTCACCAGTTCGCAGCCTCTCAGCTTGCTATCTATTGCTAGGTTGAAGAGTGCGAGGTCCCTCACTTGCTGTGCTATCTCAAAACGGACGCGGATGGCCCAAACATGCTTAGGAAGCAGTGGAAGTTTCTGCCCTTGTTCCAAGCCGGACGCCTTGGGCAGAGTGCTGGCGGGTGGATTACAGACATGGCAATTCCTCCGATCCGCCACTATCCACCTCCGCCCCAGCCTCTTGCTGGCAGCCTTATAATTCCAGGATCTTAATGGCAGCAACGAAGGTCAAGTTTGAGCCCTTTCTCTGTCTTCGAAACTGGCCGCCGCGGCTTATCATTCCAACACAAGTGAAGACATCACCAGCGCGATGAGGTTTCTCAGAACGCGTTCCAGAGGCGCATCGTCTATCGCGATGCGATAGGAGCTACCTTCGATCAGTTCGAGGATGAGGTAAGCGGTTTCTTCGGTGTCTGGCACAGGTCGGAGCGTCTTCTCCGCGACACCGCGGTCAATTAGGCGGGCCAAAGATGTAACAAGCATCACGCGGCTTTCAGAGAACAACTCCGCGATGTCCGGTTTGCGCATGGCCTCGCAGGTGATCTCAAGCGTCAGAATAACGATCTCGGGTTCAGACAGCGACCTCACATAGGCTTCCAGAAACTGCTTCAACACTTCATCGGCAGGTTCGTCTTTTCCGAGCAGGTCGAGAATTGGACCAAGCTCGCGGCGCTCGATCGTAGCAATCTCTGCCAAGACGTCATGCTTGCCGTTGAAGTGGTTGTAGAGGTTTCCGAGGCTGATCCCTGCGCGCTTGGCGATCTCGCGCACTCCTGTCTGGTGATAGCCGTTTTCGAGAAAACACATCACGGCAGCCTCAAGTATCTGCGCACGACGTTTGGCTGTCGCCTTGTCCCGTTTGGTTTCGCTGCCCGGCATCTTCCTATCACTTTATTATTGAACGAACGATCGTTCATAAATATATCCCGCTCAGTCAAGAGTACAAGCGAGATGTGCGATTCGCGGCATGGCAATCGAGGATACCGAGATGCAGAATACCTCATCTGACACCCGCCCCAGGTTCTGGATGCGTTGGGTTTGGATATCCGTCGCCATTGGGGTTTTAGTTGGTGTTCTTCTGGTCTTGTCCGACATCGAAGACACGACCGACGTAAGGGCTCTCGAAGTGCCGACACCTGCGCCGCGCGTCTCCGTAGTGACAGTGACGCCGGAGACTGCGCGCGCGGAGGTTTCGGTCTTCGCAGAGCTTCGTCCGCAATGGGACGCTGAAATCCGCACTGCGGTCTCAGGGCGCGTGATTGAGGTCCACACAGCAGCACTTGCTGGCACAAGGGTGGCAGAAGGCGCGCCCTTGTTCTCACTTGAACGCACGCCTTACGAGACTGCGGTCGCCACGGCGGAAATGACTGTCGAGCAAGCACGTCTGGCGCTTTTGCAAGCTGAGAACCAGGCAATCGTCGCGCGCCGCCAGTTCGAACGTGACGGTGAAGCGCCACCGAATGATCTGGCGCTCTACCTGCCTCAAAGGCGCATCGCGGAGCGTAGCCTGGCGGCGGCTGAAGCCCAGCTTGAGGCGGCTCTGCGCCAGTTGGACGACACAATCATCAAAGCCCCGTTCTCTGGCATTGTGACAAGCCGCGTCGCCAGTCTGGGTCAGTCCGTGGCTGCGGGTGAAGCGCTTCTTCATCTTTCGGACGACCGGCAATTCGAATTGGTTGCCGAGCTCAGCCAGACGGAATGGGCCCTCCTTGAGCATCCAATCGCCGGTGGCAGTGCTCGCCTGTTCCATCGGGACGGGCGGCCCCTTGGGACGGCGTCCATCCGTCAGGGCGGCGGGTTTCTTGACCCTGTAACGCGGCAGATACGTGTGTTCCTTGCAGTCGCTGACCCCAACGACGAGGTGCTCTCCGGCGACTTTCTGCGCGTGACCTTCGAAGGTCGCCAGATCGAACAGACGCTGACGCTGCCGGAGACCGCGCTGACACGTGCGGGCCATGTCTGGTTCGTCTCCGATGAAGGATTATTGGAGCGGACGCAGCCTGAGATCCTGTTTCGCACGGACGCTACCATCACGATCCCTGCACCGCAGGGTGACAGGCGCTTGCGGGTGGCAATCACACCGCTTGCCTTGTTCCTGCCCGGTCAGCGCGTGACACCGCACCAGACGGGGAGCTAGGCCATGCACGCCCTGACCGGATGGTTCATCCGCAATCCCGTCGCCGCCAACCTGATGATGGTGCTGATCCTCTTTTTGGGCTTGCAGACGCTCTTTTCCATCCGGATCGAAGGGTTTCCGCGAGTTCCGCCTGAAACAGTTGAGATATCGGTGGAATACCCTGGTGCCACCGCCACACAGGTCGACGAACTGGTCACTCAGAAGATCGAACAAGCGCTTGAAGGTGTTCGCGGCGTGCGCAGCATCACCTCACGCTCAGCCAATGATTTCGCGGCGATTTCGGTTCGGCGGGCCGGTGGAGAGGATCTGCAAGAGGTGCTGGACCGCGTTCGAATCCGGATCGACGGTTTGCGCGACCTGCCCGGCCAAGCCCGCAGACCGGTGATCGAGGCATCGGGCTACGATTTCCCCGCGCTCTACGTGAACTTGCACGGACCGGCCGATCCCGCGACGCTCCGCATTTTGGGGCAGCGGTTGCGCGAGGATCTGCTGGCGCAACCCGAGCTTTCTCGACTGCGCATTTGGGGCCTGATCCCCCACGAGCTCCGGATTGAGGCCGACCCCGAACGCCTCCGTCAATACGGGTTGACCATCGCTGATGTGACCGAGGCGATCCGGGCGAATTCCCTGACCTTTCAGGCAGGCGAGTTGCGCACCGACGGGGGGACCATCAACCTCCGCGCCGACGATCGGGCCCGCTATGCCCCTGAATACGAAGCTTTGCCGATCATCGAACGGGCGGACGGCGCGAACGTCTCGCTCAGCGACATCGCTTCGGTCGAAGATGGGTTTGCAGAAGGAGATTTCTTGTTCCGCCTGAACGGTGAGCCGACCATCGGGATGGAAATCCTCGTCGGCCAGCAGGAAAACCTGCTCCACATTAGCCGCGTCGTGCGTCGGACGGTTGGAGAGTTCGAGGCTCAACTGCCAAGCAACACAACGGCCACCGTCTGGGGTGACAGTGCGGGCTACATCGCGGACCGTCTGGCGCTGCTGCAGTCAAACGGCGTGCAGGGCCTGATCCTCGTCACGCTGATGCTGTCTATCTTCCTGAACGTTCGGCTCGCATTCTGGGTCGCGATGGGCATCCCGGTCTCTGTTCTGGGCGCGATTGCCGTCTCGGGAACGCGTTGGGTCGACTACTCCCTGAATGACGTGACCACCTTTGGACTGATCATCGCGCTTGGGATCCTCGTTGATGATGCGGTTGTCGTCGGTGAAAGCGTGTTCGAAGAGCGCCGAAAGGGCAGTGATGCGATCACGGGCACCGAGCGTGGGGTCAAGAAGGTCGCCTTGGCAACCATCTTCGGTGTGCTCACGACCATCGCAGCCTTCTACCCGATGCTGCTAATCGACAATCCGCTGGGCAAGGTTCTGGCCGGGTTTTCCGGTATCGTGATCCTCGCGCTCGTTTTCTCCCTGATCGAAAGCAAGTTCATCTTGCCTGCGCATCTTGCGCAAACCCACATCGACAGAGGTCGCCGCAGCCTGCCCGCCCGCGCCTGGGGCAAGGTGCAGGACGTCGCACAAACTGGGCTCGAGTGGTTCCGCGACCGCATCTATCAGCCCGCGCTCATCACCTCGATCCGGCACCGCTACGCCGTTCTTATCCTATTTGTCGCTGCTGCTGCACTTGGGATCGGCCTGATCGCGAAAGGCAAGGTGCAGACAGTGTTTTTTCCCGATGTCCCGGGCCAGATCATCACCGTGTCGATGGAGATGGACGCCCGTGCACCTTTTGGGCTGACGCAGGCCAACATGGATCACATCGAGGCGGAGGGTCGGGCGCTCAACGAGGAATTGCGCGCAGCCAACAGCATGGAGGTGGCCCCGGTCCGGTCCTTCTTCACCATCATCGATGGGCAAGAGGGCGCTCAGATCTATGCCGAGCTTCTCCCCGTGGCAGAGCGTCCTGATGTCGACGTGCTGGACGTCGTGCGCGCCTGGCGGGACCGCGTGGGCGAAGTCGAGGGTGCGACAGAGCTTGAGTTCACCGGAACCGAGGCGCTGGCCGGTGGTTTTCAGATCCGCCTGATTTCCCGCGACGCTGACAGAATCGAGGATGCCAGCGCCGAGATGCGGGCGTTTCTCGGAAAAATCGAAGGTATCACAAACGTTCGCGACAACCTGACGGGCGGGCAGCCAGAGTTGCGCCTTCGCCTCAGACCCGAAGCGCGCAACCTGGGCTTCAACGCCGAAACCCTGGCAAGCCAGATCGGCTATGGCTTCGGCGGCGCCGAGGTGACGCGCATTCGTCGAGACGGGGTCGAGTTGCCTGTCATTGTCCTGAATGCCGACGCCGCGCGCGATACGATTGACGATCTGATGCAGACGCGGCTCCGCAGCACAAATGGCGCGTGGGTGCCGCTGACGACCGTTGCCGAGTTCGATGGTGGGTACGCTGCGGGCGCAATTGACCGCCGCGACGGGCAGCGAATGAACACTGTGGCAGCCTCGGTCGATCGCGGTCTAGTGGCACCGGAGGAGGTCGGCCAGGCGGTCTTTGAGCAACTCGTTCCCGATTTGACGGCGCGCTACCCTGGCGTCCGCGTGGTCGCGGCAGGAGAGCTGGAGGAAATTGGCGAGATCCAAGGCGGCTTGCGCGATGCTCTGCTTCTCGCGACTGTCCTGATCTATGTCCTGATGGCTGTACCGCTCAAAAGCTACTGGCAGCCATTCGTGATCCTCGCGATCGTTCCGTTCGGCTTCGTTGCTGCCGCGGTTGGGCACCTGATCATGGGTTTGCCTCTGTCGATCCTTTCGTTTTTCGGGATGCTGGCCCTGACCGGCGTTGTGGTGAATGACAGCCTCGTTCTGATCACCCGCTACAATCAGGCGCGTGGGGAAGGCTTGCCGGTGGAGGTGGCGATCCGGGACGCAGGAGTGGGACGGTTCAAGGCGATCTTCCTGACGACCGCGACAACAGTGATCGGCCTAATGCCGCTTCTGACGGAAACCTCTGAGCAGGCGCAATACCTGATCCCAGCAGCCGTATCGCTGGCCTATGGCGAGCTGTTCGGCACAGCGCTCATGCTCCTCCTCGTTCCCGTCCTGATCGCCATCGCCGAAGACGTTCGTGGTCTCTTTCGCGCCCCCTCGGTCCCAAGCCAAACAGACCCGGAGGCATCATGAAGCCTGCGCATCTCTTAGTCAGCCTGAGCCTCATGGTTTGCCTCGTCGCGACTATTTCCAAGGCCGACGGTATTCAGTTGACGGTCGAGGATGTCCGGAGCGACGTTGGCACCTTTGCCGTCACGCTCCACTACAGTCAGTGACGCAGATGCAATCGGACAGCACGCTCTCACTTGGAACCCTCCTGCGTCTTTTCCCAGGACGGATCGCACTGACTTGGGCCATGACCCTCATTGAGACCGCGTTTCTCGCGCTTGTCCCGCTTTTCATTGGGTTCGCGATTGACGGCCTGCTGGACGGGACGCTCGAAGCGCTGTGGCATCTGACTGCGCTTTTCGGTGGCCTCATCGCCGTCAGCGTCCTGCGCCGCATCTACGACACGCGGATCTATGGTGCGGTTAGGGTGCGGTTCGGCGTGGCCCAGGTCAACCGTGGGTCCACCCTGCCGATTTCTGCCCTGAACGCCCAGCTCGGCATGGGCCGTGAACTCGTCGAATTCCTGGAAGAGACCGTGCCGATGGTTATGACGGGGGTGGTGCAGCTTGTGATCGCCATCGTCGTGCTGTTCACCTACGCGCCGGTTCTTGCCGGTGCTGCGGGCCTGGCCGCGCTTGGCGTATTGGTGATCTACGCGCTGTTCCATCGCCTTTTCTTCCGCATGAACAGTACACTGAACACCCAAATTGAGAAGCAGGTCGACGTCCTGGAACTACGGTCAGCGCGACCGGCGCTGGCCCATTTCATGCGGCTCCGACGGTCCGAGGTCCGAATTTCGGACACCGAGGCTTTGCTCTATGGACTGGTTTTCGTCGTCCTCCTCGCCGCAGCCCTATTCAATCTCTGGTTCGCCACGACGGCACTTGCCCTTAGCACCGGCGCGATCTTTGCTGTCGTCAGTTACACGTGGGATTTTGTGGACGGAACGCTCACGCTTCCGATGACACTGCAAAGCTGGACGCGGCTGTCAGAAATCACTCGGCGGTTAAACGCACCCGGACAATCTGGAGGAAGCAGCGGTAATCGCTCAAATGAACGGCAGCATTGGCGGACTGGATGCAGGTAATTGCAGTCGGATCGAATGTCAGCATTGGGCCGTCTTCATCTGGACAAGATTGGCAATCCCATTGGGGTTGCGCTCGCTCCGAGGTCTACGGAG
Source organism: Pseudomonadota bacterium (assembly GCA_039190275.1). GTDB lineage: Bacteria > Pseudomonadota > Alphaproteobacteria > Rhodobacterales > Rhodobacteraceae > Halovulum. The sequence goes on from JBCCYF010000040.1 coordinate 9,857, forward strand.
ACTCCAAAGCTGTCTAGTCTATGGTTTCCGCAACCGCGAAGCGCTGGAAAGCATATTTCAGTGCGACCAATGTCAGAAGTCCGATCAACAAAAGTGTGAGCCATGTGGCCAATCCAGGCAGCACTAACGTGGTTCCAACCATTCTGAACGTGAACAGACCCACCGCACCCGACGCCGCCGTAGCAGTAAAAACGAAGATCGTTTTCGCTATGAACTCGACAATTGAGCGACCAAGAAATTCGAAGTCTGCCCGTCCCATCGCAACGAGCTTTGTCGGGTACAGAAGATGTACCGTGTTCTCGACCGCATAGATAAGAAACGTCAAGGGAAGTGCGAAAGCAGCTAACACCAGCGCGACTTGTGTGGTGACGCTCTCTTCAAAAACAAGTGCGCTCGCGATTATCGTCAAAACCATGGAGTAACCCAGCAGTGTTTGAATCACAAGTTGGCCTGCGCAGATGCGCCAAGGAGCAATGGGCAGTGTTTTGTAGATTTCCATCCGGCTGAGGTCACCGCGAAAGTCGCAGACTAAATTGCGCGGCAGGATGAATGCGATAAAGATATAGATTATCATCAAAGTCTGTGCGTCCGTGACCGGCGTGCCGAACGCCGCCGAAACCGGCGCAATGCACGCCGCGAGACCAGCAAACACGAGGATGAGTTTGAACGAGTTTCGCAGCGCATTGAGGGCTTGCCGCGCGGCAATGGGCCCCAAGCCGCCTAGAGTTGGCGCACGACGGATCGAGCGCACCTCGGTCCGCTCCGTCGCAAAGAATGAGCCCCCTTGTTTGATGCGCTCCCATCGGTTGCTGAGCCGGGCATTCTCTGCAAGGGAGCGGTCAGTCGTGCGCGCATCGAGCACGATAACAGCGCGCAACAGCGCCGCATTGATGGCGACGGCGACGAGCCCCCAAAGCGCCATATCAGACAGCGATTGCGCCACAAAAAGTTCGGCAAACACGATGTAGGGGATCAAGATTGTGGTCCCGATCCATGAGTGCCGAAACTCCGACAGATGGTCGAAAATCCTAAGGTCCGGCATGACCCATGCGTAAAGCACGGTCGCCGCTGCAATGGCGCCGAGAAACGCTGTGGCGGGCCACCGTATCCGTGCGAACTTACTGCCGTCGAGCGCATGCCCAGCCATATTGATAACGGCGCTGTTCAATTGAATGAACACAAGCGTAAGGAGCGTTGCGATAAACACAGGCAGGATCGATCGTGCGTCCGGCTGCACAATGAGCGTGACGAACACGCTGCTCAAAGTCACGCCAGCGACATAGGCCGCGAATTTGTAGAGGATCAGATCCCGTCGCCGGAACGGCCCGGTAAAGAGAAAATTGATCTCATTCGGCGAAAAATGAAACGTAGGACCGGTCGTGAGCAATACGGTAAAGAGCGACAGCCCCAGCATGCTGAGCGGCATGTAGGTGAGGATTTGCTCGCCCATGGCTTGCCGGTCGAGAGCAGCCGTTCCAAAGAGGCCCGTGCCTGAGGCACTGTTCGATGCGATTAAGAACCAAATGATCCCCGCGAAAGCCGCGGAGAACAGCAGTCCGCGCAGGCTTGCCAACTGGAGCAAACGCTGGCGCAGACCGCCACGCAATCGCAACATGAGGAGTTGAGAAAGTGCTGCATCCATAGTTTAGACCACCGCCGCCTCTGAGCTCTGGTCCGGAGCTTGCGTAATCGAGAAATACACTTCCTCAAGGGCGGACGTGCTGTCGGTATGGCCGACCTCGCGCAACAGCTCATCCATCGTGCCAAATCGGCGGCACTCGCCGTGGTTCAGCACCATAATGTGCGTACACAGATTCTCGAACAGGCTCAGAAGGTGCGAGCTTATGATTATGGCCGCCCCAGCGCTCGCGCGGTCGCGGATAGCTTGTTGGATCCCCCGAATGCCTTGGGGGTCTAGCCCCGTCAGGGGTTCATCGAAGAGGAGCACTTTGGGGTCGTGGAGAAAGGCACAAGCGATCGCCACCTTTTGGCGCATACCCCGCGACAAGTTATGGACGAGCGTATCGCGCTTGTGTGTGAGCTCGAATGACGCAAGAAGCGCTTCGGCATCCTTTTCAAAGTCTGCGAGTTTGTAGGCCGCTGCCGTGAACGCCAGGTGTTCCCAGACCGTCATGGTGTCAAAAAGCCGTGGATCGTCTGGAATATAGCCGAGGTTCGCTTTGGCCGCGAGAGGTGCCTGGACAACGTCATGGCCGGCAATCAAAAGGCTGCCTGAGCTTGGCGGAATAATTCCGCACAAGGTGCGCAAGGTCGTTGTTTTGCCCGCCCCATTCGGCCCAAGCAATCCAAGGATCTGGCCAGGTTCGACCGAAAAGCTGAGGCTATTCACGGCGGTGAAGCCTTTGTACTGCTTGCTGAAGTTGGTGGCTTTAATCATTTGCTCTTTGCTCTTTGCTCTTTGCTCTTTGCTCAATGCTTTCCGGTTTGCCGATAGCCAAGCGGGCTGGCGTGTTCTCCCACACCTCTGTGGGCGCCGACGTCTCGCACAGGTTCATGGCAAATCTAAGTTTAAACCGTTGCTCCAGACGATTACTGTGTCCGGATCAGATCAAAGGTCGAAAAGTCCACATTCTGGTGAGCCAGACTTACCTCAAAGTTCGCGCTCGCAGCGAATGGCCGCAAAACGGACTGCGACCGCAGCATCTGAAAACCCAGCTCAATGTCGGCTTTGGGCCGTTCGTCCCTCAGAGCGCCTCAGTGGATCTGCGAATTCCGTCACAACACAGGAGAGTCCAGCAGCTTTCCTGCAAAGACATCGACGATGCCGACATCGCTCAGTCGTGGGCCAGCATTGCATACGAGCGAGGCTCCGAACAGCGCCTTTAGGACCAGGTAGGGGGGCTGCCAGTCGACGATTTCGTCCATTGCTTTACGTATCGCAGCGAAATCGCCCGCCACTATTTCAAGCGGGGCTTCGCTGACGAGACCTGCAAGCGGAAGATCGACCTGGGCGACGACCTTTTGACCTGAAACTGCACACAGACCGCCTGCGGCTGTGCGCACGGCGTTGGCTGCAATCGCCATGTCGTCCGGATCGCGCCCAAACACTGTCAGGTTATGGCTGTCGTGCGAGACTGTCGTCGCGAATGCGCCGCGCCAGACGCCCCAGTTTTCCAGAAAGGCAAGACGCAGAGGCGTATTGCGTCCATATCTGTTGATGACTGCCATCCGGATCATATCGTCGGGCGGGACGAGTACGCCCTCACGCGTGGGAACGACGCGTTTGCCCCACTCGGGGAAGCGAGGTTTGGAAAGCGTGGCGATGCGCGCGGTTGCCCCTGAGGCTTTGATCTCGAAGTCTTCGACGCGGATCTCCTTCATTTTGATGGAGTTGGTCAGGGCCGCTGTGGGAGCGATCCCCTTCGGAGTGGCTCTGAGGCGTTTCCCCTGAGACACAAGGATTCCATCCGCAACGACGGCTTTTGCAACTACGCTGTCGACGTCATCGAGTATGACGAAGTCGGCCCGCTTGCCCGGCGCGACAACGCCGAGATCAGGCCGTCCGATCCGGGTAGCGGCGTTCAGCGTTGCGGCACGATAGGCCCAGTCGACCGGCAGACCATACTCGATCATCCGGCGCACGACGTGATCCAGGCCGCCCTGATTGTGCAATTCGTCCGGGAAGACATCGTCGGTGCAGAGCGTCACGGTTTGCGGCAGGTGGCCAATCTTGAGAAGCGCTTCGGCGAATTCGGGCAGAAGATGTCCGTGCGAGCCGCGCAGTTCCACCGTCATGCCGGCTTCAAGCCGCGCCATAAGGTCCGCGGCGGATGTCAGTTCGTGATCCGTCTCGACCCCTGCTGCGACATAGGCGGACAAGTCAGCGCCCCCCAACCCGCGTGCATGTCCACAGACCCGTTTGCCGCTGGCCAGCCCGGCGTTGACGATGCCGGTCACCCGAGGATCACCGTTCAGCAAAGGCTGCATGGTCATCAGTTCCGCCGCACCGTGTATGTCGTCACGCGCAAGCAAGGCGGCCAGCACATCCGGCCCGAAATCCCCGCCGCTTGCCTCGTATCCGGGTGCAGATGGCACGCAGGTAGGCGCCAGGGTCAACAACCGAAGCGGCAGGCCCCGCGCGGCCTCTATGGCATAGTCGACGCCGGCGACCCCGCACGCATTGGCAAACTCGTGCGGGTCCCAGACCGCGGTTGTCACCCCTCGCGGGACAACGGCGGCAGCGTATTCGGCCGGTGTGATCATCGAGCTTTCGACATGCATATGCGTGTCGATCAGGCCGGGTGCGATGTGGCAGCCTTCGGCATCCAGCGTTTCGCCTGCAAATCGCGACGGATCGGGTGGGTGAACGCTTGCGACGAGGCCACCTACGATCCCCACATCGGCGCGGCGTATGGCACCGGTCACCACATCGAGAACGTGCCCATTGGTAATCAAAAGATCGAATGGCGCTAAACCTCGCGCAGCCCTTACCGCGCGCGCGCGCAGGTCCGGCGCGTTCAAGTCACGGTCCATCGACGACCTCCCTTTCCAATGCGTCGAGGCACAGCCGTGCCAGGTCACCTGTCGCGCCGACGGATCGTCTCGTGCGCGACCCTGCGGTGGTGAATGTCGTTGCCCCGTACGCTTCGGTCGCATCGGTTTCGACTGTGATCGTGCAGGGCGTGAACAGGATGCTTTCGGGTCGCGCAATGGCCAAAGCAGCCAGCGGATCGTAGATGGCCATGCCTGGGCGGCCGCGCTCGAGCGCGATGTCGAGATAACCCCCCACAAGGTCCCAGGTCAACGGATCGGCATCTGGCATGTCATCTGGCCCAAAGGTGACTGTCCGGCAGAATGTCAGGTCCACCACGTCGAGAGGCAGGTCTGCTGCAAGAACAACGTCCAGAGCTTCTGCATCGGCCACCGCGTTGAACTCGGCCAAAGCTGTATGGTTGCCGGGGCCCGCGCTGCCGCCCATCCAGACGAGCCGGCCAATGCGGCCTACCAAATCGGGGAAGGCCTCCAGACACCGAGCGATATTCGTCAGCGGGCCAAGTACAAGGATTTCGCGCGGCGTGCCGAGGTCAGAGCGCAACCAATTGGCCAGAGCATCTACGGCCCCGGGTGGCGGCAGGTCTTTGTCCGTCGAGCTGAGCATCTTGCCGCGACTGCGCATTCCGGTTGGCCCAAGGATGCGGGTCGCCGTTTCCGGGGCGCGTACCAATGGGCGTGACGCCCCCTGCCACAGGGGCCAGTCAAATCCGTAGGCTGTCTTGGCCCCGGCCGCGTTGCGAGCGACCTGTGGCAACAGGGTGTTCCCGGCGACCAGAGACACCCCCGCCACCGCGCAACCAAGATGGCGCAGAAGCAAAAGCGCCCAAAGGTCGTCAAAACCGAAATCGGTATCGACCCAGATACCCGTCACGCCGCCAGCGGCCTTGCGGTGGATTGCGGCAGGTCGAAAACGATGCTGTTCCCGATGGGCACTTCGGGTGTCTCGATGGGTGCTTCGGCCTTGATCTGACCCAGATCGCTTTCCAGCACGTATTCCCGGTGCGCGCCCGCAAAGCTGCTGGCGACAACCCTACCGCTGTGACGACCGTCGCCAACCGTCACCCCGCTGGGACGCCAGGCCAGAAAGGGGGCGGGCGCATCGAAGTCCAGCGCCAAGCGGCCCTGTTCTGACACCAGGGCAGCGCCCTCGGCACGAAAGATATTTTCGAACCCCATGAAGTCGGCGGCAAAGGCCGTGGCGGGTTCGGCGTAAAGCTCGGCAGGTTTTCCAAGCTGTTCGATCCTGCCGTCTTTCATAAGGACGATGCGGTCGGCAAGGGCAAGCGCTTCGGATTGGTCATGGGTGACAAAGACCATCGTGATGCCGGTGTCCTTTTGCACCCGCTGCAGTTCGTTGCGCATCTCAAGGCGCAGACGCGCATCGAGGTTCGACAGGGGTTCATCAAGCAGCAGCACCTTCGGTTCCATCACCAGCGATCGCGCCAGTGCCAGACGTTGTTGCTGCCCCCCCGACATTTCCCCGGGTTTGCGCGCCTCGAACCCTGTCAGGCCAACGGTTGCCATGCCTGCCTCGGTTTTCGCCCGGATCTCGGTTTCCCGCAGGCGTTTGAGACGCAGACCAAAAGCCACATTCTCGAAGGCGCTGAGATGCGGGAACAGAGCATATGACTGGAACACAAGACCAATGCCGCGCTTGTTGGCGGGGGTCCGTGTCACATCCGCGCCGTCAATGATGATCCGTCCGCTGGACGGGGCCAAAAGCCCGGCAATGGCCCGCATGCTGGTGGTCTTGCCACAGCCCGAGGGACCGAGAAGCGCGATCAGTTCGCCTTCGCGGATGTTCAGGTTGAGGTTGGGCACGGCAGCAGTCTGCCCATAGGATAGAGTGACATCTTCGAGCGATACAAAAGCGTCAGACATAGCGAGAAAATCCCAAAAGCCGTTCGGCAATGAAGACGATGGCGACGGACATGAAGGCCAGAAGTGCTGACAGGGCAGCGACAGAGGGATCAAAGGTGATCTCCATGTAGCTCAGCATGTCGATAGGCAGCGTGCGCACGCCGGGCCCGGACAGGAACAGCGAGGCGGGAACCTCGTTGAAGCTGGCCACAAACCCAAGGATGAAGGCGGCCAGGATGCCGCCGCGTATGTTGGGTAGAACAACCTTGGTGAAGGCCTGAAGGCGCGTGCAGCCAAGAATGACGGCGGCCTCTTCCATATCCGCGCGCAGGTTGTTCAGGCTGGAGGAGACCACGCGCACCGCATACGGCATGACAAGTGCCGTATGCGTCACAAACAGCGCCATGGTGATGGTGATGTCGAACGGAACCACGAAGTAGCGCAACAGCGCGAGGCCCACGATGATCCCTGGCACGATGACGGGCGCCGCCACGATGGTACGGATGGTCTCGGCCCCCGGCAGGTCATAGCGGTGCAGCGCATAGGCCGCCGGTATCCCCAGTAGAAGCGCCGCAAGGGTCCCGAAGATCGCCAGAAACATCGACAGCGCGAAACTGGCGCGGAAACTCTCGACGGTGAAGACCTTGGCATACCACTTGAGCGACAGTCCTTGCGGCGGGAAGGCAAGCGCCTCACCTGCCGATGCCCCCGCGAGGATGACAATCAGGAAGGGTCCGATCAGGAAGGTCAGCGTGATCCCGAGGATGGTCCAGATGGCAAGACGCGACATGGGTTACCTCCGCGCTGTGGCGATGCGTTTCAGCAGAAGGTTTGCTGAAAAGGACATGACGATCAGGATCATCGCGATGACGCTGGCCGAAACGAAATCGTTCGACACATTGACTTGCTGGTAAAGCAGCGTCTCAAGCATCAGAACTTTGGAACCGCCGAGGATCGCAGGTGTGATGTAGGCCGTCAGGGCACCGGTAAAGACCAGCGTGCCGCCAATCACCAGACCCTCCTTCGTCAGGGGCAGGATGATCCGGAAAAACACCTGAAACCAGCTTGCCCCCAGCACACGCGCCGCAGGGATCGCATCGCGCGGGATGTTCTCCATTGCGGACACCAGCGAAATGATCATTAGCGGCAAAAACAGTTGCAAAAGGCCGATGAAGACAGCCGCTTCGGTGAAAAGAATACGCACCGGCGTGTCGGACAGCCCTAACCCGACCAGCGTGTCGTTGACGATGCCGGTGCGGCCCAGAATTACGATCCAGGCATAGGTGCGTGCCACCGGCGAGATCATCAAAGGCAACACCACCAGACCAAAAATCCGCCCCCTCGAGGATGCCGGCAGGTTGACGATGCAAAAAGCAGCCGCGTAGCCGATCACAGCCGCCGTGCCCGTGACCAGTATGCCAAGCTTGAGCGTTCGGAGGAAAACCGTCTGGTTCAGAGGCTTCGAGAAGAAGTCGACATAGCCCTGGATGCTCCACGCGCCGGTCTCGGTCTGGAACGCGATCGACAGCAATATCCCGACCGGCACGAGGAACACCAGAAAGGTGAAGAGCGCGGCGGGAAGCGCAAGCGCGAGCCCTTCTGTCTTGTTGAGAAACATACCGACCTGTCCGAAGGATGTGAAAGGGCGGCTTTCAAACCGCCCGATTTGGTCACTGGATGACTTCGCTGTTCCACTGCTCAACCCAAGCGTCGCGGCCGGCTATGATCGCGGCGGGATCGAGGATGTTCAGTGAATTGATCAGTTCGGCACCATAGGTCAGGTTCTCGGCCACCTCGTCGCTGACCTGCACATCCATATTGGCTGGGCTGTCAATCAGAGCTTCAGCAATGCGGGTCTGGACCTCGGTCGACAGCCAGTAGTCCATCAACTTGTAGGCCAGTTCTTCGTTCCCGTTGCCTTTGGCCATGATCATGACGTTCATGCCTCCGGCCTGCCCTTCAGCCGGATCGGCCCAGGCGAAGGGTAGGGGCGAACTTTTGAACCGGCTCCAGGCAAAGCGGCCGACGGGGGCGGCAATCACCTCTTCCTGGTTCATAAGCTGCGCCAGTTCGGACGAGCGGGAATAGAAGGTCACGATATCGTCGGCATTGGCGCCTATGGTCGAAATCGTGCCGGAAAAGTCGCTGGCATCCCCACCGGCAGCCTTGTCCAGCATCATAAGGGTTAGCGGGCCTTGTGTCCCGGTGATGTTGGGCAAAGCGACATTGCCTTTCAACGCATCGCCGAACAGGTCGCCCCAGCTTTCTATATCGACAAGGTCTTCGCGGTACACGATGGAACTTGCGTAGAAGGTGTACCCCACCGCCATGTTGTCCCCGATCGGGTCTTGTGCGGCCGGATAAAGGCGGTCAAAGCTTGACAGTTTTGCAGGGTCGAGCGGTTGCAGCAAACCCTTTTGCGCAAGGCTAAGCGCGTCGTGTGAAGAGATCACCGCCATATCAATAACGGGGTCAGCCGCGTTGGCTTCAATCTTGGCCATACGCTCGACGCTGTTGCCGGTCTCAATGACCAATTCGCAGCCACAGATTTCTTCAAAGGGATCATAGAGCGCTTCTTTGTAGGCGTCCTGAGCAAAGGAATAGACCGAGATTGTAAGCGTGTCTTGGGCCGGGGCGCTGGTCGCGACGAATGCCGTGCCGAAGGCAAGCAGGGAAAGGCGTCGGGTCATGTGGAGTGTCTCCTTTTGGCAGATTGGTTCGCGATGGTGGTTGATTGACGAATGACAAGCCGCATCGGAACGGTTTTGCCTTCGAGGGGATGGGTCATACCCCGAGTTTTCGCCGAAATGATATCAATCGCCCGCGCCGCGATTTCATCGACGTTCTGGGCAACAGTGGTCAACGCGGGATGCATCACAGGCGCAAAGGACATATCGTCAAACCCCGTCAGGCTAACGTCGCCTGGCACGGACAAGTCGGAACGCATCAACGCACTGCGCACGTGAAGTGCGATAAGGTCTGAGGTCGTCAGGATCGCGGTGACGCCCGACGCAATAGAAGCAATTGCTTCGTCAATGCCCGTGCCACCCCAGAACACGCCAGCCAGCGTATCCTCCAACATGTCGCTCATACCCTTCACCCGGTCGCGCTGCACCTCGGACACCGGGTCGCCGCCAAGGATGACAACATCCCTGTGTCCAATCTCGAGAATATGCGACGCGACCAGTGCGCCGCCATTCGCGTGGTCGGCAGAAACGGAATTCAGTGGATCGGCTGCCGTGTTAATGACAGCCATAGGCACCGGCATCGGTTCGGGGGTGGTGCCCTTTTGGGGCACAACGATCATACCGTCGACCCCACGCTCCAGAAGGCGCCGAAGCGCTTCGCTTTGTTCCTGCGGGCTTCCACGGGAGTCCGCGATCAGGATACCCAGCCCATTTTTGTCGGCTGCGATGGAAAGGGTCTGTGCAATGCGCGGGAAAAGGGGGTTGGTCAGGTCCGGCATCACCAGGCCCAGGATCCCGGTTTGGCCCGTCTTGAGCGCTCGTGCGGCGTTGCTTGGGCGGTAGCCCAGTTCTTCCGCGCGGGACCGAATGCGTGTCACCAACTCAGAAGACACCCTCCCTTTGCCGGTCAACGCGTTTGACACGGTTGCCGCTGAAACGCCCAGATCGCTCGCGATGTCCTTCAGACTTGCCAAGCTTTGCCCCCATGATTGAACGATTAAGCGGGTATCGATGAGGCGAGTCAATCATTAATTAAACGATTAATCATCGCGACACGTGAGCGCCGTTCAGTCTGGTCGCCGGGAAATTTGCCGTCGGGATTTGTGGTCACCAGTGATTTCGAAAGGGGGTCGTCCTGTTCCAGGAAGCCATGGGGCCAATTCCTGCGACTTGAGAGGATGATTGTCACTGAGGTTCAAACCAAAACCTCTGAACGCAGTATCACTACATTAACGAGTTCGCCCAACGCCTCAATTTGCGCGTGCGGCGAACGGCGGCTTTGCGGGCTGCGACTGCAGCGTTGGGGTCGAGCAGTGAATGTCTCTTATTGATCTGTCACTGCCAAAGTTCGCTCAGCACATCGACCCGCTCAAGCGCGCGCCTTAGGGCATGGTTCGAAACCCTCACGTAGATCTCGGTCGTCTTGAGGTTTGCATGCCCGAGGAGTGCCTGAACCATGCGGATGTCGATAGCCGACCTTGAGCAGGTTCTTCGAGTTCTGCATCTGCAGCCCGCATTGCCGCCGTTCGCTGCATCTGCTCGCTTCGATCTATGGTGAAGGGATGAAACGCCGACTCTTCGGCCATTGACCAATTGTCCGCTCTGCGGCGTTCAAACACCTCTAGATTGCTAAGTGCGCCGAAGGCTCCTTAAGGGATAGTTCAATCAGGCGCGCTCCCAACCTCAATGTTGCAAAATCTCAAATTCTGACATTAGACTTAAGAACCTTGATTTCGAAGGATTTTGTAATGACACCTGAATTTCGTCAACTCGTAGAAATTTACAAAGCAACAGACATAGAATTTCCAAATCTCAAACCAGTCACGGTCGCGGTGTGGGTTTTAGAATCTGGGCGTGGGGAATCCGGCCTTGCGGTAAACCACCGAAATTTTGCTGGAATGAAATATCGCAGCGAGATCAGTGCGTATGCGAAACGGGTTAACTACGAAGCGCACGATGGGAATGGTTACTATTGCCAATTTGCGACGCTCGCTGATTTCATCGCGGGTTATTGGGCATTTCTTGACCGGAGTCCTTATGAAGGATGGCGCGAACTTGCCCATGATGAAATTGAGTTCATCCGTCATGTGGGTCCTATTTGGGCCGAAGACCCGAACTATGTTGAAAAGGTATTGGGGCTACTTCCTGAAGCACGGGCACTCCTTGATGCGGCTGAAGTCGAGGTAGACGACGGATTGGGCGCTGATACTAGCAGGTTGCTGCTTGGACGCCCTTCACTAACGATCTCGCCTGACGGCAAGGTGGCGTCCGGAAATGACGGGCTTGACGTGATCTATCGAGGATCCGACGACTGTCCATACGGTCGAACCGCTACCAGGAACAGGCGAGCCTTCGCAGGTATCGTGCTTCATCATACATCGCCCAGACACACAACAGAATGGTACATGCAATACCAAATCGACGGCGATCCAGTTCGCGGCGGGCACTTTGGATATCACTTCTACATATCGCCAGCTGGTCTCATTTATCAGGGCGCTCCGCTGACTATGCGAACCAATCACGTAAGCCCTAGTTCTTCCGTGCGTCGTAGCTTTGGCTCTCTTGCACAGAATACCAATTCAATCGGGATTACATGTGCCCGAGCGGGCACGAGCAGTGGCTTTCGCCCAACCGATGAACAAGTCAGAGAAGTTAAGGCGCTAACATTCGCCCTTTGTGACGTATATAATATTCCATTTTCTAATGTCTTTGGACATGGCGAGATACAAACCAATAGGGTCAGATCAGAAGGACTTTTTTTAGCTGAAGAGATCCGTAACTGGGCTAACTAAGTCCCAAATTTTTGAGGGTCTTTGCAAAAAGTGCGGTCGCGCAACACGAAGTCCTGCATTTCCAGTTGCCAATAGTTGGCTGTAAATCCTGATGCGCCAAACGCCCTCATTCCAGGCGATCTTTCCGTGTGGTTTGCCCGAAAGCTCTACCGATCACCTGGGATCTGTAAAGCCTACGAGTTGCTCGCTTGGGTTGAGGCGCAAGGTTTCGAGAAATCTAACCTGCCGTTCGCTGCATCGCATCCGAAGATCAAGTTGGGCTCTCCAGTAGCCTTCGCCGCGTGTTTGATGTGTGGCGGGTTCGGGAGACAGCATCCATTCGTTGCGGGGTTGCATGAACTGGAGTGGTGCGGACAAAACCGACCTTGGATTTTCAGCCTTCGCTGACGCAGCATCCTCTCGCGCCTGCGGCACGTCTTTTGTTGCGACGCAGCGCATGTCGTCATTGCAGTCGTTCACGGGGGTCGATTGCGCCTGAACCGACACCGCCCTTTCGCCGCAGCCCGATTAGGCAGGGATCATGCGGGACAAAGCAGCCTTTTGCACCCGCGGCTATTGCTGATGCAGCATCCATTTACTGCTCGACGCAGCTTTTTGTAGTGCAGCGCTGTTACGGTCTTGGCTTGGATCAAGTCACCCGAGGTGTTCGACAGCGAGTTCCTGTTTCCAAGCCGCTTCCACGATCGGTCTCATATCTCGACCAGGCAGTACGGGCGTCTCGTCCGGGCTTGTGTCACTTCGATCAACCTAGAACAATGTGGAAACGGCACTCACTCGCTCTGCCGGGCCAAGGCGGCGGGGATTTTTCGGAAGACGGTAAACCTTCGAGCCGGTCGAATTCTCCTAGGTCACACGAAAGTCGATAACACCGTCCGCTACCTTGGCGTCCACTTAGAAGATGTTCTCAACATCGTCATTTAATCGAATCCGACAAGCAACCTTTTCTTTTGTGCGCGGAACCCAATTGCGCTGAATACGAGATGCACGAATCTTGCACACCCTCCGGATCGTTGCGAGTCACGGGGCAATTAATCTCTGTCCTAAACGCGCGCGCTGACGTCTGAAGGCGGTTCAGTTAAAACCGTCAGCCATCCGCCGGGCAACCAGTACGTGGCATGATGCCTGTACGAGGAGGGGTCGATCGCTGCCGCCGCTGCGCTGCTCGAATGCCTCGATGGCAGCGTGCCGAACTTTGTCTTTCTCGACCGTGTCGCATTGCGCGATAAGTGCCCCGGTTATGGGATTTCCGACCATGCCGCGCCACATGTCCGTTGGGCTGGGAATTGCGAGTGTTGCGTCAACGATGTGCACCTCTGGATCATCGAATGGCGCAGAATCGGTGACTTCCTGAATTAGTCCGTCGGCTGTTCCTATACCCGCCCATGGCGCTTGCGGTGATGGATCGGTCAGACGCGCAGGCAACGCGGCCATGAGGGGCGCCATCTGAAACCGCGCAAGTTCGTTGAACTCGGGGCCGCGCCAGACAGATGTCACAAAGAGACCACCGGGTCGCAGCGCTTCCGCAGCAGATCGCCATCCAGTAGCACGATCGGGAAACAGAAAGATACCGAAGCAGGAGAACGCCGCATCGTAGGTGCCGCTTGGCAGGTCCAGCGCGGACCTCGCATTGTGTCTCGGCATTAATACTAGCCAAAGCCCGCTCCGTGGTCGCGACCATTTCCGTCGAGATATCCGTGGCGAAAACCGAACCCGCCCCCCACTTGGCACAAAGCTGCGCCGCTGCGACCGCGAGGTCCCCTGGTCCACAGGCGATGTCGAGGAGTTTTGGCGAAGCCGGCAGCCTGTCTTGCACTATGGTCACCATCGCTCGGGCTACGTGCCCCGTAAGAGGTGCGAAGAGTTCTACATAGTCTTTCGCGTGGGCGTCCCATCGCTTGGCGCTTGGTTGATGAGAGACCACGGGCCTATCCATGGCTCGGCTCCGGTAAGTCCTGTACTTCGGAAAGAGTTGTCTTCGAAAGGCGTTCGATCAGGCTGCGCTCAATCTCTTCCATAACCGAAGTTACCTTCCTCTGCAGGCGGTGCTCGACGGCGCAGGACGGTAGGTCGTCTCCCGAACTCGTTGGGACAAAGCGCTCGTCTGAAGCGAGATATACGTCTGCCAGCGTGTCCCTTGCGGTTCGCGGGCCAGCCGCCATCCTCCTGCATGCCCCTTCTCGGATGCCAGTAGCCCTGCCTCTCTGAGCCTGCCCAGCACGCGCCGCACAACGACGGGGTTCGTGCCAGCATGCTCCGTGATTTCCGCTGAGGTCCGCATACGCTGCGGCTCGCCCGCCATATGGCCGAGTGTGTGAAGAGCAAGAGACCGGCGCGAATTTCGTTTCATTGAGGCAGTTTTCTCCAGCTCTCAAATCACGTAACCGTTTGTGTTGCGTTGGTCTAGTAACTGGATATGTTACGTGACAGACTCGAGGCTTTCACGAGCCCGTCTTACCGGTGTTGCGGAAACGAAACGCCAGCCCGGATGTCGAATTGCGGCCTTTTCTGCGCCCCTACGTTATGGAGATACATGATGATCCGATCACTTGCCCTTGCCGCACTTGCAGCGCTTGCCTTGCCAATTGCGCAGCCCATCGCTGCACAGGAAGGCAACCTGACAATTGCGTATCATTCAGGGCCGGGGAGCGAAGCGCCGGACCCGCGTGCGCGCCAGTGGGGTTGGTTGTCGAACCAGATGGGCGTCACAGAGACCTTAATGGGGCTGGACCACGACTTACAGCTTTACCCGCGCCTTGCAGAGGGGATCGAGCAGACAAGCCCTACGACCTGGCGTGTCACGTTGCGCCCGAGCGTTACCTTTCATGATGGCAGCCCCGTGACCGCGCAATCCGTGATCGACAGTCTCACGCCAATTTCAGAAGAGGGTCATCCAGCGCACAACGTCAGATTGGTCGATCTGCTTAATCTGGCGAGCATGTCTACGGACGGTGATCTTGTGGTGGATTTCGAGACCAACGAGCCCAACGCGGCGTTTGCCTGGACACTGACGGAGCCAGGCGTCGTTGTGCTTGGCGAAGCTTCTGAAGAGTTCCCGATCAACGCAACCGGCCCCTTCATTTTCCGCGAGGCGGTGACGGATCAGTTTTATCGCGTAGAAGCGAACCCGAATTACCGAGACGGTGCACCGGCGCTTGCCGAGGCGACAATCCGCGAGATGACCGACCCCGCAGCGGCGGCTCTGGCGTTTGAAGCTGGAGACATCGATCTGGTCATCAACTATCCCGAGACCGACTATCAACGCATCGTGTCCGCAGGTGCCGAAGGTTTCGCGGCGCCGACAACGCGCCTGTTTCACTATGCGGTGAACCACCGCTCCGGGCCGCTCACGAACGCTCTGATCCGTCGCGCTGTGTCGCTGGCGATTGACCGAGATGCGATCGTCGCGGCTGTCCTTTCGGATGTGGGCGGTGTTCCGGCGGGCACCATCTTCCCGCAGGCGATGGAGGCATGGGCGGCAGATATCGCGCCGACCTACGACCCGCAAGAAGCCGAGCGCCTGCTTGCGGAAGCCGGTGCCGTGAAGGAAAACGGCCTTTGGATGCTGGAGGGTGAGCCGCTAACGATCCGGATCGTGACCTACTCTTCGCGTGCAGCTCTTCCGCCGACAGCAGAGCTTACGCAGGCTTTCCTGCAAGCGATCGGTGTGTCCGCAACCGTATCCATTGGCGAATTCGGGGCCAACAACGATGCGATCCGGAACGGCACAGCCGACATGCACCTACAGGCATTCGGAACCGCTCCTCAGGGCGATCCGAGCTACTTCCCCGAGCTCTTGCTTGCGGGACCGTCATTCAATATCGGCGGCAATGTCGGTGGATACGACAATCCAGAGCTCAACGATCTCTTGGCGCTAGGGCGTCAAACCTTTGACGAGGCCGAGCGCAGGGCAATCTATACCCAGATCCAAGAGTTAATTGTTGAGGAAGCAGCCCTGATTCCGGTCTTCCATGGCAACCAGACCAGTGTCGGGCGTGAAGGTCTATCAGGCTTCAGGGTGCATCCGGCCGAAACCTATTGGCTGAACGCGGACGTCAGCCTTTCGGAATGACGCTATCCGTCTCGGGCCTGTCCGTCCAAAGGGCGGGCCGCACGATCCTGTTTCCCACAGACCTTGAAATACCGGCTGGCGAGCGCATTGCGCTCGTCGGCCCTTCCGGTTCTGGAAAATCCACCCTCGGGCATGCGTTACTCGACAAAATTCGGGAAAGCGGCGAAGCCGTAACGCATGTCCCGCAAAGCCCGGACGACGCATTGGACCCTTTGCGAACGCTACGGTTTCACTGGCGCGAAGCAGAGATGGCTCTCGGTCTGGAACATAATTCCGGAAGGCAATCGGAACTGCTCGCGGAACTCGGTCTGCCAGACGCTGACCTGAGCGTTCGCCCATGGGGATGGAGCCGCGGTATGCAACAGCGTTTCGTGATCGCCTTGGCCCTCATCGGCGCGCCGAAGCTGTTGATCCTCGATGAGCCGACCTCGGCACTCGATCCTGTCATCGCCGCGGCAACGATGGAATTGGTTGACCGTCATCTTTTCAGGCGCGGAACCGCCATGCTTCTGATAACGCATGACCTGGGTTTGGCCGCAAAACGCGCGGAGCGTATCTTGGTGCTCGACGCGGGTCACATCGTCGAGGATGCGCAGACCGCGGACCTGCTCGCGGCGCCTGCATCGGTTGCTGCGCAAGCTTTGGTCGCACACCGTAATTGGGCGGTGCTGCCATGTTAAAGGTCAAAGATCTGACCGTTAGGCGTGGCGAGCGCTGCGTGCTGGAAAACATAAGCCTGACACTGTCGAAGGGTCGAACAGTCGCTGTCATTGGCGAGAGCGGAGCGGGAAAGTCGACCCTTGTCGGCGCGATCCTTGGCCTCCTGCCGGTGCAAAACGGGCACGTTTCATGGAATGGCGGAGATTTGCGGTCCGTTTTCCCATCACTCGTCATGCAGGAACCGCGTGCGGCTTTCAATCCGGCGTTTTCCCTTGGGCGTTCGGTCATGGAGCCGGTCAAGGCCCGTGGGCTGATACTGTCAGACGGCCGTATCGACCGCCTTTGCAACGGGCTCGAACTCGATCCCGCTCTCTTGAAGCGACGTCCGTACGAGGTTTCAATCGGTCAGGCGCAACGCCTCGGAATTCTGCGCGCACTTATCGCCGAAGCCCCGCTTGTTCTGTTTGACGAGCCCTTGTCTGCATTGGATGCCGTTACCCAGAAGCTTACAGCGAAGCTGATTGCGACTTTGCAGCGTGAAGAGGGGTTCGCGGCACTTGTGGTGACCCATGACCTTGGCTATGCGGCGGCACACGCCGACGACATCGTGATCCTGAAGAAAGGGCGCATCGAAGAAACGGCACCGGCGGGGCAGTTTTTCCGCGCTCCGCAGACCGAATATGGTCGCGCACTCTGCGATGCGGCCTTCGCGCTCGGCGCGCTGGAGCGGGTTGCATGATTGTTCTTGTTGAAGTCCTACTTCGCTCGATCGTTGTCTTGACCCTGACGGCGCTCGTCACCTTTACTCTGCTGTGGCACGCACCTGGCGACCCGGCCATGGCTATCGCGTTGGCGCGTTATGATGCGGTCGTGCCTCCCGACGTGCTTGAACAGATCCGCGCCCAGACAGGGCTCGATGCGGGCTATTGGCCCGCCTTCTGGCATTGGATCAAGCCGCTTCTGACCGGCGATTTCGGCAACTCATCCGTCAGCGGCAGGCCTATCTGGCCCGACCTCAGGGATGCATTCGGCTTGACCGTGCCGCTGGCTCTGGCCGGGCTCGCGATAGGTTTGTTGATCTCCGTGCCGCTCGCAATCTATGCCTCACGGCAGCCCGGAAGCTGGATTGACCGAGGCGCGGTGGCAGTCGCTTCGATCGGGGCTGCGATGCCTGCCTATTGGCTTGGCCTTCTTTTGATCTTGCTCTTTTCGGTGCGATTGGGCTGGTTGCCTGCGATGGGCGCGCAAGGCCCGACGCACCTGATCTTGCCCGCACTGACGCTTGGCCTCGGTGTCGCTGCGTCTCTCACACGTATCCTGCGATCGGGCCTTCTTGAGGCAAGGGAGGCGCCATTTCTACCTGCGCTTGCCCGACGCGGCGTTCCGGCGAACCGGATCGGCCGCGACCACGTCGCCCCACATGCCGCGATCCCCGTTGTCACGGTCTTGGGTCTTGAGCTGGCGTTCCTGCTTGAAGGTGCGGTCATTGTGGAGGTAATCTTTGCTAGACCCGGACTCGGCACCTTTCTGATCGATGCCATTTTTGCGAGGGATTTCCCGAAAGTCCAAGCAGTCGTAATCGTCACGGCGCTCTTGTTTGTGGCCGTCAACCTCCTCATCGACCTCGTCTATCGCGTGATCGATCCACGGACCCGCTTGTCAGGTGCGTAGCGTACTTGCCCTGACCGTTGCGCTCGGCGCTTTGGCGGTCTTCGGACCATCGTTGGCGCCAAACGACCCGAATGCCATCGACATCCCGAACCGTCTTGCGTCTCCGGGCGGAACCTACTTGCTTGGGACCGACGCCTTGGGCCGGTGTGTCCTCTCGCGTCTTTTGCACGGGGCAACATGGTCGCTCGGCTTGGCATTCATCATTTCGATGATCGGGTTGGCTGCAGGTACTTTGATAGGGCTTGCCGCCGCCATGGGGGGGCGTCTCGTCGATTGGGCGCTAATGCGGGTTACGGACAGTTTTCTTGCGTTTCCCGAACTTGTCGCGGCGGTCGTGATCGCCGGTGTCCTCGGCGCAAGTACCTGGAGTCTCATCTTCGCTTTAAGCGTCACAGGCTGGATGCGTTATGCCCGCGTGTCGCGTGGGGTCGGACTATCGCTACGGGAACGCGGACATGTCATTCAGGCACGCCTTGCGGGGCTGTCGCCCATCGCCATCGCGCAATGGCATTATCTTCCCGCTCTAGGGCCTTCGCTCATTGTCGTCTGGACTGGCATGCTGGCGCGCTCCATCCTGTTCATCTCCGGCCTCGGCTTCTTGGGCTTCGGCGTGCAGCCGCCGACGCCCGAATGGGGCACGATGCTTTTGGATGCGCGGGTGCATTTGCGGTCGACCCCCTTGTTGATGATTTGGCCCGGATTGACGATCCTCATCACTGTCCTCGCGATTAATTTGACCGGCGATGCGCTTCGCGACAGCCTCGCCACACCAGAGCGCGCGTGATGACGCTGGCTACTGCAAACCCTGCAGAAAGGCCAGTCCTCGGGATTGGTTTGCGCATCTTTTCGGGCCTCCTGTTTGCGGCAATGGTCGTTTGCATCAAAGCGGTTAGTCTCGACGTGCCGCTTGGACAGGTTGTGTTCTTTCGATCATTCTTTGCGCTCATCCCGCTGGTCATTTTTCTTTGGTTGAGAAAAGAATTCCCGACGGGCTTGAGAACCAAAAGACCGCTAGGGCACTTTGCGCGCTCGGGCTTCGGTGCGCTTGCCATGTTTGCATCTTTTGCCTCCATCGCGCGCCTGCCCGTGGCCGAAGCGTCGCTCATCGGGCATCTGACACCTGTGTTCACGGCATTGGCTGCTGTTGTATTCTTATCCGAGCGTCTGACGCTTTGGCGGGTTTGTGGGGTGGCTCTGGGGCTCGCTGGCGTCGTCGTGCTCGTCTGGCCGGAACTTGGCCAAGGCGAGCCGGACGCGCGCAGACTTGCGGGCTATGGCTATGGTCTTGCCATGGCGATCTTAACGGCCTTTGCGCTTATCATGGTCCGCTCGCTCAATCGCACCGAAAGCCCGGGCGCGATCGCCTTCTACTTTGTCGTTGTCTCAATGATCGGTGGCATTCTCACGCTCCCCTGGGGATGGGTTTTGCCGAATGCCACGACTCTGGCCTTGCTGGTTCTTTCAGGGCTGTTCGGCGGTATGGCGCATATCGCGATGACCCTGGCCTTCCGCAACGCTGAAGCCTCGCGTTTGGCACCCTTCGAGTATGTTGCCCTGATCTGGCCGATCTTTGCCGACCTCTTGATTTTCCGCATCTTGATAGCGCCTGCTTTTGTGTTTGCTTTGCCACTGGTATTGGGAGGGGCTGCGCTCGCCGCACTCGAAGGGTTTCCAAGTCGAAAGAGGTCGGTTTGAGCTCCGGGAATCTTCGGTAGGATTTGACCTATATATTTTACCGCGGCCAATACCACTGAACGGTTCATGCGCCGTGCGGCCAAACAGGGAATCATGCACCCGCAGAAGTCACACCGCTGCGTGCGCACGCAGCATTTATCCAAGTCGTCTGCTCCGGGCTCACCTTCAGATTTCGCCGCCGGTCGCACGAACGGCAGTTCGATGACACCCAATGTCGGCTAGTCTGATTTCCCGGCGAAACTTCCGAGGTTTGAAAGCAGAAACGCATGGCCGGTCTCAATCGGTGTGCCGCGAAAGCACTGCCGCGTGAGCATTAGACCATTGTGAGCCCAACCCGGACCTAGGTACTCCACGCTGGATCGGTCGTATGGAGCCGGCAGCGGACCTTGGATCAGGCTAACCGCTGGACACCCGGAGGATAACGGCTCCTTTCTTATGCCGACCCTCGACACGGGCATGTGCCTCGGAAGCGCGATCAAGGGGGTAGACACGATCAATCAACGGCCTGAACTTGCGATCTTCGATCAGGGCGTTGAGCGTCGCGAGGTCTTCCGCCTTGTCTTCGTTGACGCCGAGCTTGATCGTCTTGTCCCGGAAACGGTTGAGCAACGCCGCGCCGATCTCGCGTAAGCCCATATTGAGCGGCAGGAATGTGCCGCCGGTCTTCAGAAGCTTAAAGGCTTCGCTCGGCGAGAGCGCGCCAACCGTGTCGAGGATCAGGTCGAAGCGCGCGCCGAGCTTGCTGATGTCGGTCGCTGTATAGTCCACAGCTTGGTCCGCCCCCAGACCATGGATCAACTCTTGGCTTTCTCGGCTCGCGACCCCTGTAACAACGGCGCTATAGGCTTTCGCGATCTGGACCGCATATGCGCCAACACCGCCCGAAGCCCCGACGATCAGAACATTCTGTCCCACCTGAAGCGCGCCGAACTGTGTCAGGAAGACGAGCGCAGCCAGACCACCGAAAGGTATTGCCGCACCGTCTTCAAAGCTGAGAGAACGCGGAAGCTGCGCGATTGCCGCGTCTTGCGAGATCGCAAGATACTCCGCTGTGGCTCCTCCTTTGGAGGCGAATCCGTATACGCGATCGCCAACGGCGAAGCGTGTCGTGCCCTCGCCTAAGGCTTCAACCGTTCCGGCAAACTCAGTTCCAAGGCGCTGGTTACGCGGCTTGAGAACGCCGAACATCAAGCGCCCTGGTATGGCCAGGACGCCGGGAAAGGCCGCCGCGCGAATTCGCCAGTCTCCGGTATTGACCCCGCTGGCATGCACGCGAACCAAAACCTCTCCCGGACCTGCTTCTGGCTTGGGGACATCAGTTATCCGGACCACCTCCGGTGGTCCATAACGCTCATAAGTCAACGCGCGCATGATAGGGCTCCGTAGATGTGGCAGTGTCGGCTACATGAAGAGGATGCCGGTATTCCAGTTGTCCGATATCGAGCGAATGCGCCCCTGTTGATCGAACGTTATCACGGAAGTGGTGGGCACCTCGTAGGGGTGGGCGTCGAGGTTCAAGCCCTGTTCATGAGCCGTCATTGTCAGACTGCTTCCACTTGGTTGCGACGAACCGGTCACCCTCATAGTGGTGCGTGATCTTCATGGTGAAGTCCGGAACACTGGCAAAGGTTGTTTCAAGCACGCTGCGCATCTCGGCCTTTGTCTTGGCACGAAAGCCCATCGGGATGTCTTCGAAGGTGAACTCGTCCGCGAAGAAGCCGAGAATCTGATCGATGTCCTGGGTCGACCGAGCTTTCTCGAGTGCCGGCAAGAACTCGGCTACGGTGGATGGTATGGGCATGGCGGCTTTGCTTAGGTAAGCGGTTGCGATGCAACCGAATGCACTGTGTCTTGCCCGCCGGTATCGGTCTCGCCGGCAAGCTGTTGAAAATGATCTTTCAGTCGTCGTGTCCCGTGCGCTTCGCCGACCATGTGCTGACCGAGCGCCGTCAGAAAGAATTGAGCCGGCCCATGAACATGGATCGGGGTGACGCGCGGCAGGATGGCAATGGCTGCCTTACGAACCCAATCGGGAACGTGGCTGATCTTGGCGGGCTTGCCTAGAACATCGAAAGCAAGCTGCGCGAGCTGAATCTGGGAGAATGTCTCCGGACCGCCAACATTAAACCAGGTTTCACCACGATCTATTGCGTCTGCGGCGACCTTGGCCAAGTCCGCGCCATGGATTGGATTGAGCCGTTTCGACCCATCGCCGAACACCCATGCGCGACCCGCCTGGGCACTGTTAAGGATCTCACCCATGTCGGAAAAGTAGCCAGACGGCGCGATCACGGTCGATGGGAGGGACGAGCATTCGAGCTGATCGACAACGGCCTGTTTCGCCTGAACCAGAGGCACCTGCATCATCTGCCGCGCACCAAGGACATGGACATAAGCGAAACGCCCGACCCCTGCGCGCTCTGCTTCCCGCAGCAGGTTGACGTTCGCCTGATAGTCGACGGCACGATAGGTGAGGCCGTCCTTTTGGCGGGTAATCCCAAGGCTCGAGATCACCAGATCAGCGCCATCCATGACGCCCCTTAAGGTATCAGCCTCGGTCGCCTCCGCCGTCACATAGTCATGTGCGCAAAGGTTCGATTTGGCAGCAATTTGCCTGTCACGGACAAGGGCCCGAACATGCCAGCCGCGCTGAACATACTCCTGGATGAGATAGCGACCGAGATAGCCGCTGGCGCCTGCAATGAATACGGTCTGCATTGACGTGTTCCTTTCGTTCGGTTCTGTCGTGGACCGATGATGCCCCGTCGATTCATGCGTTCGGACCATCGATCGCGTTTTTTGGTTTGGTGTGACCTACGCAGATCGCCTGTCTGGCGTATGGGCTGCTGCGCAGTGAGAGCTGCTTTTATTAGACACGTAAGGGCGGAGTTGATTTGCGGAGGCGATCCTTCGGTCAGGTCAGTCGCAACACGGTTCGACCTATGCCGCCTGGGCTTTCCAGCGCAGCAATTGCATCGCGATAGTCCGCAAATTCGAATTCCCGGTATCGCGACGCATCAAGCACTCCGTTTGACACCTGCTTGGCGAGGCCATCCAGCATCTTGCCGTTGCCTCGGTCTTCGAAAAGATAGCCAACCTTCTTTCTGCGCAGGATGTTTCCTGCGAGCGAGGTCAGGTGTTGCGTCGGGTCCACCGGAACAAACGTCCCGTTCGGTGTCAGGAGGTGCTCCACCTGTCCGAAATGAAGCCTGTTTGCGAGATCAAGGATCGCATCAAACCTGTCTTCCAGTGCCTCGATATTCGTTTCCTTGTAGTTCAGCACCGTATCTGCGCCCAGCGACCGCATGATTTCCAGACCATCAGGGCCGGATACTGCTGTAGTCTTCAGCCCCATAGACTTGGCGATCTGGATGGCAAAGATCCCGACCCCGCCGCTTCCGCCATTGATCAGGACGGACTGCCCGGATGTCAGACCTGCAACATCATTCAAGGCGACGAAGCTCGTTTGAGCTCCAAGGGGAAAGGCGGCAGCTTCAGCAAAGCTCATGCCGTCGGGAATGGCGGCGACATACTCCTCGGGGATTGAGAGCACTTCTTGGTGGGTTTTTGGCCCCTTGATCAGATGTGTGTAGCCAAAGACGCGGTCACCCTTTTGGTATTTCAAGCTGTCTTCGACAACCGTTCCGGAAAACTCCAAACCCGTCCGTACCTTGGACCTCACACAATACAGGTTGAGGAAGAAGTCTTGTTTGCCATCCGCAATCTCGAGGTCAGTCGGGTTCAGGGATGCATAGTGCACACGAACCTTAACCTCTCCTGCGACGAGATCTGGCTCAGCGACGTCAGAGACGAGGTTCAAGGTGTGGTTCAGATTTGTAAGGGCTTTCATCGAAGTTTCTCCATTTGGGTCAAATGACCTAAAACTTGGGTTGTAAATAGGTCAGTTGACCCAAACTGTCAATAACGTTATTGCGACACGCGTGCCCGCCCCACAAAGCCATTGGAAAAAAGATGACGACCACGAAGACCGAAGCTCGGAGACAATCAGTCCTGGATGCGGCGCAGGGCTTGCTTGTGGAGGCCGGTGGTGCCGCACTTACGATGCGGAAGGTGTCCGACCGTACAGGCATCAGCCTGGGAAACCTGCAATACCACTTTCCTAAGCGCGAAGATCTTTTGACGGCACTGCTACAACGCTTCCTGAGCCGTTATGAGCAGGAATTGGAAAGCCTCGATCTCGTCCCTTCCGGCAAACTACAGAACGATCTTGAGGCGATCTTCCTGCGAATTCTGCAAAGCCCTGACTTCGAGGTGGCTTGCACATTCTTCATGGAAATCTGGGCTGCATCCAACCAGAGCCGCGAGCTACAGCAGGAGCTTGCCGCTTACTACCATCGCCTGACTGAGGTCTATCGGCGCATCCTGATTGCACTAAGCGACGGAAGAGCCGCTGAATCCAGCATCAATCGGACTATCAGTATCGTGCTGCCGATGATAGAGGGCCACTGCGCGACCCGGGCCGCGCAAGTAGTCACTGACGAAGACTTGGCGAAAGACTGGGCACGGATGTTCGCAGCGTCCTTGCGTTCAAGCCTTTGATTGCGCGCACTGCCGGCTAGGTTGAACTCGAGCTAACGGGTCCGCACGTTTTTTTGACATAGCTTTGAAAAATGGACCTAGCGAATGCATCGAAGAACCGCTTTGCGCCAGAACGGCCAGTTGGCGCGCTGCGTTCCAAGGTCAGGAAAGTCCGGAGAGGCTGTGTGAAAACTCCCCTGTTGATCTGAATGATGGTATGATTTCTGCATTCGATGCGAAGGTTTTCCATGGGGCGGTTTATCGAAGGGGTGACCGACATCAGGCGCTTTTGCTGCCGGAATATTTGGACGATTACGTGGGCGAAGACAGCCCTGCGCGGGCAGTTGATGCGTTCATCGACATGCTCGATTTGGCTGGACTGGGGTTCCAATCCTCGCCAGCTTCGACGGG
>JBCCYF010000041.1:0-34344 GCA_039190275.1 Pseudomonadota bacterium
ATCCCGAAGCATCCGCAATCCGTCTGCCAACGACGGGACATGGTCCCACCGAAGCTCCATTGCAAAGTTGTTGCCCTGGCGGATGATATGCGTGTGGCTGTCGATCAGGCCTGGGATGACGCGCTGACCTTGCAAGTCAATAACCTGCGTGTCAGCCTCTTTTACTGCCAGTATGTCCGCGTCCGATCCCACTGCCGCGATTGCACCTCCGGCGATGGCAATGGCATTCGCTTCGGGCTGCTCGGGGTTCATGGTTGTGACCTTGCCATTGTAAAGGATCGTATCGGTCATCCTGGGCTCCTTCGGAGGACGGGGTGCAGGTGGGAAACTCAAATGCGGTGCCCCCTTTTTGGCGGCAACAAGGTTGGGTGGCTTTACCCGGCTTCTGAGGCGTGCTCGCCCAAGGCCCATTTGGAGAACCGCACCTGGATTCCATAGGGCGTATGCGCTTTCAGGATCTCCATGACGCCGTCATAGGTTTCGCCCCGTGCCCAGTCTTGCTGAAGCTCAAAGACATATTGCAGGGCGTTCATCGGGACGGCTCCGGCCTGAACCAGCCGATCCATCGCCCGCTCATGTGCCTCGGGCGAGACATCACCACATGCGTCTGCGGGGATGTAGACCTCATAGCCTTCGTTCAGCAGATCGAGCGTCGGGAACATAACGCACGCTTCTGTCCAAAGTCCGGCCAGGACAATTTTCTTGCGACCTGTCGCTTTGACAGCAGCCCGGAAGTTGTCGTCCAACCAAGAATTGATCGAGGTGCGGTCGACAACTTCGTGATCGGGGAAGAGGTCCGTGACCTCCGGCATGAACGGGCCTGAAAAACTGTCTTTCGCAACCGTTGAGATCACGGTGGGAAGGTCAAAGAGCTTAGCGCCTTTCGCCAAGATCTGCACATTGTTGAAGACAGACAGACGGTCGTGGCTTTCGATCCCTTGGTACATGGCGGGCTGATAATCGATCAGGACAAGTGCCGTGTTTTCAGGTGAAATCATCTCAAGTTTCGACATTTGGGTCTCCTTGGTCGGTTGGGTTTCAGAGTGTTTGGCGATACGTCAGCTGTCGGAGGGATCCGACGCATGCGTTCGGTCAACGACTTCGAACGACTTCAGGTGGAAGGCCTTGGCGACGGGCTGGGAATGGCCTTTGAGCCACTGCACCGCAGCCTCCCCGGTGAGCATACCGAGGAGACCAAGCAAAGCGATGATCGGCGGGGCGGGTGACCGCACAGAGACCAGCCCGTAGAGCACGCCCACACCAAACCCGACGCCGAGCGAGAGCAGATACGGCGCCCAGTTCACGCGTCTGCCTCTGCTTTGCATTGCATAAGTTCGGCGAGCGCGGTCAGTTCTTCACGGCGCAACTCATGCCCGCCATCGTGGTAGGCTGTGCTGAGCCTCGCCCCTTGATCTCCGATCCATGCCGCCAAGGCCTCGGTCATCGGCCAGGGGCAAATCGGATCCTGCCGCCCCGCGGTGACAAGAACGTGCTTGCCCTTCAGACCCGGTACCGGCGCAGGATCCCACGGGATGAGCGGGTGCAGGAGACCCACGCGATCAAACAGATCAGGTCGCGCCATGATCACCGCGGCGAGAAGGTTCGCCCCGTTCGAATAGCCAAACCCAAACACCGGACGGTCCGGGTGCTTGGCTTTCCAGGCCTCGACAAAGCCGGCCATCTTGTCCGTCGCGCGGGCAAGATCGTCCATATCATAGACGCCTTCCCCGGTGCGGCGAAAGAACCGCGCCGCACCCATTTCCGAGACATCCCCGCGGGGCGAGACAACGCCCGCCCCCGGGACCAGTTCCTGCGCGAGCTCGAAAAACTGCCGCTCGTCTCCGCCCGTTCCATGAAAGGCAAACACCAGGGGGGCATCCGCGACGGGGTTTCCGGTCAAGGCTTGATAGCTGTCAATCGACATCTCCACTCCTCCTTATGCGATTTCCGGCAGACGCTTTTCGATCCGGTCCCGGTAAGGGCGATAGCGCTCGGGCAGTTTCAGGGCCTCGCCCAGATGCGCCGTGTCCTCGTCCCGGTCGAAACCCGGTTCATTGGTTGCGATTTCGAACAGCACACCGCCCGGTGTCCGGAAGTAGATCGCCCAAAAATAGTCGCGATCGATCACCGGTGTGACCTGATATCCGGTGTCCATCAATGCCTCGCGCACCTTCAGCTGTGCGGCACGGTCCTCGACGGCAAAGGCGATGTGGTGCACCGACCCCGCGCCCTGGTTGGCGTGTCCGGCATCTGGAAGCTCTTCCAGGTCGATCGTGCGGGCTGCGTTGCCGCCTTCGATCCGGTACCGGGCGATGGCCCCTTCGGTCGCATCCCTTTGATAGCCCATGAACTCCAGCAGCTCGCCCGTTGCGGCCGCCTCGCGAAGCCGGAACCGCGCACCGTGAAATCCAAGGATCCCTTCGCCGCTGCCAATACCGTCCCCGGTCCATGCTGTGCGCCCATCCGGCTGAGCCTCGACCAAAGCGAAGCTGTCGCCGTCCGGCCCATCGAACTCAAGGCGGTTTTCACCGAGGAAACTGTCCGTCCTCAGGCCGGTTACGTTCTTGTTTGCCAGATGTTCTTTCCAGAAATCGAGCGTGCCTTCAGGTACGGCGAATTCGGTTACGCCAACCTCGCCAACGCCGCGTTTGCCCCTGGGCATCTGACCAAACGGGAAGTAGGTCATAACCGAACCGGGCGTGCCGACCCCATCACCGTAGTACAGATGATACACTTCAGGCGCATCGAAGTTCACGGTCTTCTTGACCCTGCGCAGCCCAAGCGTCTTGGTAAAGAATTGGTTGTTCTCATTGGCATTGCCCGCCATCGAAGTGACGTGGTGCAAGCCTTTGATCAGCTTTTCCATGGTCCGTCTCCAGTCTGTCTGAAACTGCGTTGAGACAAAGGTAGGCGCGGAATTATAAAAAACTATGGAAATTGAATTGCATTTATTGTTGCATATTTGATAATTATCATCCCATGCCAGACCTCAAACCTGTCCGCGTGTTCCTGGAAGTCGCGACCCTGCAAAGCTTTGCCGGGGCAGCAAAATCTTTGAGAATGACACCCGCATCCGTGACGCGGATCATCGCCAACCTGGAAGAGGACCTTGGCGAGCAGCTTTTGTTGCGCACAACGCGCCAGGTGTCGTTGACATCCACAGGGGCCCTGGTGGCGGCCCGCTATCGGCCTCTTGTTGAGGCATTTGATAAGGTCGAACAAGACCTGGAGCGAGAGATACAACCGAACCGTGGACGGCTGTCCATCAATGCCCCGATGTCCTTCGGGCTGCGGATCATGCCAAAACTCATCGAAAGCTTCAGGCTGGCGTACCCCAACATTGATCTGAACATCCGGCTCACGGATCGCTTGGTGGACATCGTGTCCGAAAGTTGTGACCTTACAATCCGGGTGTCCGGCCCACCATCGCACAAAACAACGAT
Organism: Pseudomonadota bacterium; assembly: GCA_039190275.1. Lineage (GTDB taxonomy): Bacteria > Pseudomonadota > Alphaproteobacteria > Rhodobacterales > Rhodobacteraceae > Halovulum. The sequence goes on from JBCCYF010000041.1 coordinate 3,444, forward strand.
CTGGCGAAAGCTCTGTGAAGTGCCGTTGCAAGTGGTGGCTGCCCCCGACCTCTTTGACCGTCATCCACGCCCAAAATCACCCGATGACCTCGACCACAAGATTTGCCTGTCCTATGGCGAGGAGGATGCGCCAGAAGTCTGGAAATTCGAGAAGGGCGCGTTGAAGCGTCCGTTCACCGTCGGGCAGACGATCCACACCAACAATGGGGACCTTCTCTATCAGTTCGCCCGCTCAGGGGCCGGGATTGTCATGCTGCCGGAGTTTCATGTGGCACAGGGCATCGACACGGGCGAGGTCATCGCAATTCTAGAAGACTGGTCACTGCCACCGTTGTGGCTATCGCTTCTGTACCCGCCCTACGAAGCGCTACCCCCGCTTGTCGCGACGTTCACGGACTTCTTTGACGCGTACCTCCAGGACCTGGACGGTTTCGAATTCTGAGACCCAGCGTTCGGCAAACAGCGATCCGGGACGTCGCCCTATGCGGGCGCAAAAGCCGGACGGTGCAATGCGGTGGGTGTTGATCGGTTCGCGAATTGAAAACCCGGCGGCTGCGCTAGCTACATCATAGTACGAAAATCGTGACGGGGCCGTTTTGCATATTGTCTGGTTCAAACGTGATTTGCGGGTGCAGGACAACCGGGCCTTGTCTGCCGCCGCCAAATACGGACCTGTGTTGCCGCTGTATGTGGCCGAACCCGAGATGTGGTCAGAGCGGGATATGTCTGCCCGGCAGTGGGCGTTTGTGGCGGAATGCCTTCGGGAGCTGAGGTGCGCGTTGGCGGAGTGCGGACAGCCTTTGGTTGTCCGCGTCGGCAATGTCGTGGATGTGTTGTCCACCCTATTGAAGCAGCACGGAGTATCAGGCCTGTGGTCTCATGAGGAAACGGGGAACGACTGGACCTACCGACGTGATCAGCGTGTTGCCGCGTGGTGTCGGGCGAACGGTATTGATTGGCACGAAATTCAGAACCATGGGGTCCAGCGGCGTCTGAAGTCTCGCGACGGGTGGGCCGCAAATTGGGACCGGTTGATGGCCGAGGATGTCTCACACGCGCCAAAGCTTGAGCCATTGCCAATAGATCTGAACCACATTCCGACGTCGACCGACCTCCGAATTGCGCGGGATGCCTGTCCGGGCCGCCAGACGGGCGGGCGCAGTGCCGGATTGGAGCGGCTGGAGAGTTTCTTGCAGATCCGGGGGCAGAACTACCGAAAAGCCATGTCCTCCCCCGTTGACGGTGAAACGGCCTGTTCGCGCCTCTCCCCTCATCTGGCGTGGGGCACTCTATCGATGCGAGAGGTCGCGCAAGCGACATGGGCGCGGCAGCGCGCTCTGAAAACGGCAGCGGATCGGACAGGATGGCGGCCGTCGATGACGTCGTTTAACGGACGTCTGCATTGGCACTGTCACTTTATCCAGAAACTCGAAGACGAGCCCCAGGTAGAGCATAAAAACCTGCATAGTTGGTACGACGGGAAACGGCCATCCGCCCCGGATCAACTGCGACTGGAAGCATGGGCGAAGGGAGAGACCGGGCTCCCGTTCGTTGATGCCTGTATGCGTTATTTACGCGCCACGGGGTGGCTGAACTTTCGGATGCGTTCGATGGTGATGGCGACGGCGAGCTACCATCTGTGGCTCGATTGGCGTGCACCGGGGCAACAGCTGGCACGGTATTTCACAGACTATGAACCGGGCATTCACTGGAGCCAGGTGCAGATGCAATCGGGTACGACGGGCATCAACACTGTGCGGATATATAACCCGGTCAAACAAGGCTATGATCAGGACCCGACCGGGTGTTTCACGCGCCGGTGGGTGCCCGAACTGGCAGAGATATCTGACAATTTTCTGCAAGAGCCATGGAAGGCCGAAAACGCACATACCGTTCTGGGAAAGGCCTACCCTATGCGGATCGTCGATCACTTGGCCGCAGCGCGCGAGGCGCGTGAGCGGATTTGGGCCGTGCGGCGCGGCGACGGTTTTCACAGTGAAGCCAAACGCATCGCCAGCAAACACGGGAGCCGGAAAAGCGGGATCCCAAATCGCGGACAACGCCGCAAGACAAGGGACCAGGTACAAATGTCACTCCCTCTAGAGGATACTCCATAAGGATGCGGCGCAAATCTGAACGACCCCGCAAGACCTGCCGTACCTGCGGTCGCCCGTTCACTTGGCGCAAGAAATGGGCGAAGGTCTGGGACGAGGTGCGGTACTGCTCGGAGAGGTGCAGGCGGGCGCGATGAGTGATCTTGATATGTTTGCCCATCTTGAGCAGCCCCCCGAAACGGTGGACTTCGAACCCACGCGGCAAGCCGGATTGGACCGCCTTGCAAAATTTGTCGGGCGGGCGGGAGCGCACTACGCCAGGCAGCGCAACTATGACCATGGCGCCGATCAACGCAGCAATGTATCTGCCCTGTCACCCTGGATCAGGCATCGGCTGATCACAGAAGAGGAGGTGCTGAGGGAGTGCCTGGCGCGGCACTCTCTGTCTGCCTCGGAGAAGTTCGTGCAGGAGGTGTTCTGGCGAACCTATTTCAAGGGCTGGCTGGAGCAGCACCCAACCGTTTGGCAGAGTTATCGCGTGGGGCTATCGCGGGCGCTTGACGATGGCACGCGCAACGCGGACTGCCGTGCAGCGATTGAGGGGCGTACCGGGATCGACTGTTTCGATCAATGGGCGCGCGAACTGGTAGAGACCGGATATCTGCACAACCATGCCCGTATGTGGTTTGCCTCGATCTGGATTTTCACATTGCGGTTGCCCTGGGAAATTGGGGCGGACTTCTTTCTGCGGCATTTGCTTGATGGGGATCCGGCGTCCAATACGCTCGGTTGGCGATGGGTTGCGGGGCTGCACACCAAGGGCAAAACCTACCTCGCGCGGGCGTCAAACATCGCGAAATACACCAGTGGTCGGTTCAACCCTGTTGGGCAGCTCTCACCGGTGTCAGAGCCTTTGCATGAAGCGGAGGAGCACGCCCCAATTGCTCTGCCCGCGCCCTTACCCCCGCCTGAGAGCGACTACCTGCAGTTGGTGACGGAAGAAGACTGCATGAATGAGAGTGTTTTGCCGCACCCACCCATCGCCAAACTAGGCTTGCTGGCAACCGGTGAGCGGTCGCCCCTACCGATCGGGGACCACGCAAGCGCCTTTGCCAATGCCGCGGTTGAGGGCGCAAGTGCCGGTGCGGCAATAGAAAGCAGTTGGAGCGCCTCAATCATCGAAGCGGCACAGGCAGCCGGCACCAGAGCGGTGGTCACTTCCTATGCTCCGATCGGTCCGGTTGCGACCGCACTGGCCGGTACTGACCTGACCGAGGCGGGATTGACCCTGTATCAGGTGCAGCGCCGCTACGATACCCTGGCCTGGCGCCACAGTGGCAGAGGCTTCTTCGGTTTGAAAAAGAAGATCCCCGCACTGCTGCGTGAACTCGGCCTCGCCGCCTAGAGCGTTATGCGAAAAACCTGCATCACCTAACGCTACCTGAAACTGAAGGTTTCAACGCGTTAGGTGGTGCAGGGTGCTTCAGCTATTTCGTCAAACGCCTTAAAGCGCATCAAGCACCCGTTGGGCCGTGTTCAGATAGGCGGCTTTTTTGTCCTCCGGCATCTTCTCCCACGTACGATAGACATTACCCAAGCGTGGGTTACCGCCCAGCTTCGCTTGGTTTCGGACCAGAAAATCCCAATAGAGTGAATTGAACGGACATGCGTCGTCGCCGATTTTCTGCTTCACATCGTAGTGGCAGCCCGCACAGTAATTGGACATTTTGTTGATATAGTTGCCGCTGGCGGCATAGGGTTTCGAGGCCAAGAAGCCTCCGTCGGCAAACTGGCTCATTCCGATGACATTCGGGGCCTCGACCCACTCATAGGCATCCGCATAGACCGCCAGATACCACTCATGCACCTGATGCGGGTCGATGCCCGCCAGCATGGCAAAATTTCCCGTGACCATAAGACGCTGAATGTGGTGCGCATAGGCCTCGTCCCGTGTTTGACCGATGGCCGCGGCCATGCAAGCCATATCTGTTTCAGCGGTCCAATAGAATGACGGCAAGGCGCGGGTGGCCTCAAGATGGTTTTGCCGCGTGTAGCCGTGCGGTTTGAGCCAGTAGATCCCGCGCATGTATTCGCGCCAACCAATGATCTGGCGGATAAAACCCTCAACCGCGTTCAGGGGCGCGGAACCATCATGGTAGGCGCGTTCCACGGCATGGCACACTTCCATTGGACCCAACAGACCCACATTGATGTATTGCGCGAGCACAGAGTGATAGAGAAAGGGCGCGCCGCTCAGCATCGCATCCTGATAGTCGCCGAAACGTGGCAAAGCGTCCGTCACGAAGTGATCAAGCGCCCGCAGTGCGTCTGTTCGCGTGACTGCGAACCAAAAGGGGCGAAGCTCGCCGAAATTTTCCGGGAACCAGGCCTCCACCAGTTCCAGAACCTCTGATGTGATGTCGTCCGGTTCGATCTGGACCGGACGCGGCATAAAGAGGTCCGCCTTGGCCGGTTTTCGGTTGCTGGCGTCATAGTTCCATTTGCCACCCTCTGGGCTATCACCCCGCATCAACAGGCCAGTCTTGCGACGCATTTCGCGGTAGAAGTACTCCATCCGCAATTGCTTGCGCCCCTCTGCCCATGTCTGGAAATCCGTATGGTTTGCAATGAAGCGGTCATCCTCAAGAAGCATGCATGGGATGGGGCTTGCCCAATCGGACAAAGCAGCTTTCAGGCGCTCCTCACCGGGTTCGGTGACGACGACCTGCTTGGCGGAATTTGTCCTAAGAGCCCGCTCAATTTCACCAATCAGTGAGCCGCTGTTGTCGCGATCATCCAACTGCACATAGCGTACGGTCCACCCCGCCCGGGTCAACTCTGCCGCAAAATGGCGCATCGCCGCGAACACGAACGCGATCTTCTTTTTGTGGTGCGGAACGTAGCTGGCTTCCTCCATCACTTCGGCCATCAGGACGATGTCCCGCTTTGGGTCGCCTGAGCGGAGCGAGGATATCCCAGCGCTGAGCTGATCTCCCAGCACCAGGATTAAGCGAGGGCCGTTGGATCGTTTGTGTTCCATTCCGCGGAGGTAAGCCGAACACACGCCAGGACCATCAACTGGACACGAAAAATTCCTATTCGTGCGGCGCCGCAAGTAAGGTCAAAGGCCGGTCCCGCGCAGGCCCCGGGGTCCGCTATCTAAGCTGTTCCATCGTTCCAACGCGACAGAGCATTGATGAAACCGTCCTTGGATCGAGAGCTTCGCATAGTCGAGCGAAGGGGATCTCCATTTTTACTTTCGGTCAATTTAAGACGCCCGAGCCGGTGTGATCTGATGTTCGGGGGGAGACCTGACACCGGCAGGATTCAGACCACCTCGAGGCGGTTTTGCGTTAGCCCTGCCGTGCGGCTCTGCACCGCGTCGCACCAGCTGTTCGCGACCGCGTTATCCGCACACTCGCGGTCAAAGCTGCGCCATCACCTCATCCGAGATGTCGAAGTTCGCGGTGACAGTCTGCACGTCGTCATCATCCTCAAGGCTCTCGATCAGCCGCATTAGTTTTTGCGCACTCTCAAGCTCAAGCGGGGTCGAGGTCTGTGGCTTCCAGATCAGTTTGGTTGTCTCACTTTCCCCAAGCGCCGCTTCCAGCGCATTCGAAACCTCGTTCAGGTCTGAGCCGTCGCAATAGATCTCGTGCCCGTCGTCGCTGCTGTCAACATCCTCGGCACCGGCTTCGATAGCGGCCATCATGATTGTGTCTGCGTCCCCCGCTTCCACCGGGTACACAACCAGACCCTTGCGGTCGAACATGAAACTGACCGCGCCGGTTTCGGCCAGATTTCCGCCCGCCTTGGTGAATATCGAACGCACGTTCGACGCGGTCCGGTTGCGGTTGTCAGTCATGGCTTCGACAATCACGGCGACCCCGTCGGGGCCATACCCTTCATAACGGATTTCGTCATAGTTCTCCGCATCACCGGCCTGCGACTTCTTGATCGCCCGATCAATGACATCTTTGGGCACGGAGTTTGATTTCGCCTCTTTCACCGCAAGCCGCAGGCGCGGATTCTTGTCCGGGTCCGGATCCCCCATTTTCGCCGCTACCGTGATCTCTTTTGAAAGCTTGGAGAACAGCTTCGACCTTGCCGCGTCCTGACGACCCTTTCGGTGTTGGATGTTGGCCCATTTGGAATGCCCGGCCATTCTGTCTTACCTCGGATTATTCCATGATCAGTGCGGTTTATAGGCCAGACAGCTCCGAAAACTCAAGCGCGCAACGCCCAAAAACCCATACCCGGCTTAACCCACTGTTTAGGATGATCATTGCATGATGCGGAGACAAGGAGGCACTGCATGAACATACTTATTGTCGAGGATGATTTTGCGCTTCGCACCGTTTGGGAAGACGCTCTCCTGGACAGCGGACACAGGCCGACCGGCGTCAGCAGCGCGCCCGAAGCAATGCGGGCACTGATGACGGACAGGTTCGACGTGGTCGTCCTTGACCTGCTGCTCAGCGATGGCAACTCCCTGTCACTTACACACTACATCTCCTACGCAATGCCATCGGTGCCGGTGATCGTGGTGACCGGCTCAGGCTTCTTTCCGCATGGCGATTTCGGGGCTATCACGCCAAATATCGACTGGCTGCTACGCAAACCCCTGCCGATCGCCGATTTCGTAGCCATGGTGGACCACGCAGGCTGCGTGGCCGCGGAACGCAAGGCTGCCGCAGCAGCGCCGGTCGAGACCCCGCAGTACCTGTCGTTGTGAACCCTCTCCGCCTTTCCCGTCTACCCTATGTACTGCTGGTCCTATACTGCGTCCTGGCGGTGGGGGTCTGGCTGACCATGAACGCGGAACGACGGTTCCACGTCAACGACATGAAATCGGCCGAGGCTGAGTATCTTTCCAGCATGGTCCAGCGGGATTTGGCCTTGCGGATCGCTGCTGTAAAGCGGATGGCAAAACGTTGGGACCACCTCGGCGGTATGTCGGAGGAGGTATTCACAGCCGAGGCGCGAAATTACTTCAACGATATGCCAGGATTTCGCGCGCTCTCCTTCACCGATCAGGACGATGTTGCGCGCTACGTTGTTCCAAGGCGTAATAGTCAGGCGCGCGGCCGCAATATCGCGGCTATTGGTGAAAATCGCCGCAATGCCCTGCGCCGGGCCGAGGGACAAGATACGCCCTCGATGACCCCGTCGATAGAACTTCTGGACGGAAGCGGCAGTGGATTTGTCATCTTTGTACCGGTGCGCCAGCAAAGCGTTTACCTGGGGTCTTTCGGCGCCGTGTTCCATGTTCAGTCCTGGCTGCGGGCCCTATTCCTGGAAAACGCGCAACGTAACTATCAACCGCATTTCGAACAGCAGATCCGTCTGAACGACGATGTGATATTTCAAAGCGGAGGGTGGGATCAGTCGCCCGATTCACTGTCCGTGATGTCGACACCGGTGGACCTCTACGGTCAATCCATCGTCGTCGGGCTACGCTCAAGCAATGGTGCCCCGATGCTTCGCCAGGACCGCGTGCCCGAGATTGTCGCCTTCCTGCTGGCCTGTATTGCACTGGCGATCGGGGGCATGATCGCCACTATGCGGCTGGCCCAGAGCGAACGTTTGAGCGCGGTGGCCGCAAACCTGCAATTGAACGACGCGAATGCCGCGCTTGCGCAGGAAGTCGAAATCCGGAGGGAGGCTGAAACGCGCGCGATTGAGGCCAGTGAGTCGAAGTCCAGATTTCTCGCGACCATGAGCCACGAGGTGCGGACACCAATTAACGCAATCATGGGTATGTTCGAGTTGATCCAATCGGCGGATGTGCCAGAACGTCAGCGCCGACAGGCCGCTGTCGGCCGCTCGGCAGCCGAACGCCTGCTCGACCAGCTGAACGCGGTCCTCGAAATCAGCAAACTTCGCGCAAAGGCCGTTTCTTTCCATCCAAGAGAGGTTGACCTTAAGGAGCTTTGCGACCAGTGGCGCATCGCCCTGGAGGGGATGGTCCGGCGCAGCGGCAAACCCCTGGACTACGGATTGGAGCAGGCCGAAGACGTGCCAATGCAACTTCATCTTGATGATCGGCGTACCCATCAGATCGTCACGAACCTGCTGGACAACGCGGTGAAGTACACCGAGCGGGGTTCTGTTCAGTTGCAAATCGGGACTGCGACAACGGTCGCCGGGCGCCATGGCGTGACAATTGATATCGCGGACACCGGGCCAGGCATTCCACAGTCCCAGGTCAACGCTATTTTCGACCGGTTCGTGCAGGTCGACAACGCCATTGATCGCGCTGTTGGCGGCACGGGGCTGGGCCTTGCCATCGCCAAGGACCTGGCAGAGGCGATGGATATGGACCTTACTTTGCACAAAAATAGTAACTCCGGATGTGTATTCCGATTGTTTGTTGAAAATCATCAGTGAACCGGGACCGGATAATGGCGGAAACCAAGCCCACCCATGGCTTTCATATTCTGGTTGTGGAGGATGACCCCTCGACCCAATTCATGATGGCGGAGATGTTGGACTCGCTAGGATACAGTTTTGCGATCGCCAGGAGTGGCGACGAATGCATGGCACGTCTGGCCGAGCGTCCAGACTGGTTCGGCTTGATCCTGATGGATCTGCACATCCCGAAATGCTCGGGCCTCCACACGAGCCTCAGAATACGCTCCGCACACCAGAACCCACCACGGGATACGCCCATTGTCGCGCTGACCGCCGATAGTGCGTACCACAGCGACGACGCCGTAGCGCCTTACGGCATAAACACCGTACTGCCCAAACCGGTTGGACTGAGAACACTGGATCAGCTGATCGCCGGTATTGCCAAAGCGGCTTGACGCCGGTCCGCGCAATCAGAGTATTGCGGCTCTGGCGCTTCGCCGTTGACGAGACACATCCTGTGTCCCGTTGCACATTGAGAACCTGGCATGCGGGTCACGGGACATGCGTCACCCGAAAAACCGAAACGTATCGACGTGCTTCCGCATCGCAGGTCAGACGCCAAGCATGTGCGTTAATATCAAAGACAGCAAACGAACCTGGGCCGATGGGCCTTGGCAGAAGGTCCATGAGCGGGGATTCAAGCGTCCCCTCCGGGCAAGATGGCGGGATGCGGACGCCCTCGCAAGGACCGCAGGTTTTCGACTACAGGACCCTGCGCGCGGCACAGGGCGCTGTACTCCGGCGCATCCCCCTCCGGGAAACTGGCGCCCTGTGCTCTCGAGCGTCCGTCGCTTAGGTTTGGGAGGGCGCATTCACGGTGTTAAACCAAGACCGCAACGTCGTGTATGCGCCGGACGAAGCCACAATCCGCAAAACACCCGCTGATGTGGCCTCCCAATTCCCTATCGGCCCTTCGCGGGCGCAACTGCCCGCCGGGTGTGTGACGACTTAAACCGGCCTGTGGTTGTCGGTCAGACGATGGCCTGAGCACGACTGTCCACACCGACACTGACGCTCTCGACTCGCTGACCCGCCACTGTATAACGCTACGTATAGTGAGGTGACAGCCCACAAGCGCCTGGGGTGATCGGCTGCCAGAGGCAAGCGTTGTACATCACTATGAATTTGTTTGATGATATCAACCAACGGCGTGCTTTGGGCGCCGAAGTCCTGAGCACGACAGCCCAACTTGACGGCCATACAACCGTACTTCAACAGTCTGACGGAAGACGCGCCTAAAGCGGCCAAAACACCGGGATCAAAAGGCCCGAGAGCAACCCGATGCTCAGGTTCAGCGGCGCACCAATACGCAGAAAATCGGTAAACCGGTAGCCACCTGGGCCGTAGACCAGCGTATTGGTCTGATACCCTATGGGTGTTGCGAAACTCGCCGACGCCGCGACCATGACCGCCACCACCAAGGGTCGCGGATCAACGCCCAGCGCCGCGGCAAGACCGATCGCCACAGGCGTGACCACAACGGCCACCGCATTGTTTGACACCAGTTCGGTCAGCAGGGACGTGAGCAGGAACACCCCCCAGATCAACAGCGGTCCCGGCAGGTGCCCCAATGCTGGCGCGATGGCCCGTGCCACCAGCTCAACGGCGCCGGACGCCTCCAGCGCAGCGCCTATTGCCAGCATAGAGAAGATCAGGATCAGCAAGCGCCCTTCGACAAACTGAAACGCTTCGTCCGCATCAATGGCGCGCGCGGCCAATACGGCCGCCACGCCGACAACGGCCAGCGAAAATATCGACGCGACACCAAACGCCGCCAGACCGACGATACCGGCCAGAACAACCAGGACCAGTGGCGCATGCGAGCGGCGATAGGACCGCGCCGTGGGCTGGGCTATGTCGACCAGTTCCATCTCGATCGCCAGCCGCCTGACATCTTCGGGCGTGCCCTCAAGCAAAAGGGTATCGCCGACACGGACCGTCACATCGTCCAATTGCCGCCCGATGTTCTGATTTCGCCGATGAACAGCGAGCGGATACACACCGAAACGCCGCCGCAGGCGCAGGTCCCCCAACGTGCGCCCGATCATCTTACAGCCCGGCGAGATCAATGCCTCCACCGTGGTGGTTGAGCGCGAGGCGAGCTCATCGACCATGTTCACGTCGCCGCTTTCCTTGAGCCCCAGAAGCTCGCCCACCGCGGTGCGCAGGACCACACGATCCCCCCTCTCGAGGGTCACGTCCGGAAACCGGCGGCGCAACGACTCGTCCGCACGCAGCACGTCGATCACACGCGCCCCGGCGCGCTGAAAGAGAGGTACGTTGAAAACCGTTTCGCCGATCAGCGGAGACCCATCGGGAATCGCGACCTCGGTAAAGTATTTCATGGTCTTACGATCGGTTAGCAGGTCGGCCATACTGTCGCGGTCGGGCAGGAGACGTGGCGCGAGAACCCGCAGATACACCAGCCCATATGCCGCAAGGATCAGCCCCAATGGCGTAATCTCGAACAACCGAAACGGTGCCAGGCCGTTGGCCTGCGCCACACCGTCGACCAGCAGGTTGGTTGAGGTTCCGATCAGCGTGCAAAGGCCCCCCAGGATCGCAACATAACTAAGCGGTATCAAAAGCTTGGAGGGCGAAAGCTGCAGGCGTTGCGCCAGAGTGAACGCAATCGGGATCAACATCACAACGACGGGCGTATTGTTCATGAAGGCCGAGGCCCCCAGTGTCACCAGCGCAAACAGTGCCAGAACATACCCGGGCCGCGCCGCAGCCTGCGCGCCGACCCGATTGGCAAGCGCATTCAGCGCGCCCGTGCGCACCAGGGCGCCGGAAATGACGAACATCGCCGCAATGGTCCAGGGGGCAGGATTCGAGAAAACACCGAGCATCGCCTCAGGGCTCAACACGCCGGCTACAAGCAGCACGCAGGCGCCGAGCAGGGCGACGACTTCGGTCGGATAGCTCTCTCGCACAAAAAGCACGAACATGGCCAACAGAACGGCAAGGGTGAAAAATGCCGGAAACCCGGCGATGGGGATAAGGTCGATCAAATGGTGTGCCCATCGATTGGAGGCAGTATCCAGCGCCGCACAATGGCGGAAATCGTCGCGCGGCTCAAGCGGCTTTACGAGCGGCCGCCTGATCAGATTTGGCGGGTCGGACCAGCGCCAACCCGGTCAGCATCAAGCCAAGTGCCATCCAAATCCAACCGGAATACCGCTCGGACAGCAGCAGCATCGACCAGACCACACCGCTGGCTGTCACCAGATATGCGACCTGCGACGCAAAAACGGCACCCGCCTTCCCGACCAGCCAGATATAGCCCACATAGGCCGCACAATTTGCCAGCGCGACCAAGCCGATCGCTGTTTCGGGCCAACCCAACCCATCATCGGGGGTGACCCACAGCCCGGCGGCCGCCGCACTGGGCACGCTGAGCAGCGCGCTCACCACGCTCGCCCCCCACAGCACTTGAACGGGGTCTAATCCTTGGGTCCCGCGTAGCGCCAGGTAGTTCCCCTCGAACCCGTAACAGGCCGGGGCGATCAACGCGACCAGCACAAACCAGGCCGCGCCGGCGCCCGGCAGGCTTGCCTCGGGCCCCACCAGCAAGACAACCGCCGCCGCACCAAGCAGGACGCCGCCCATACGGCGCAGGTTCGGTCGTTCCAGCCCCAAAAGCAGCGCGATCGGGAGGGAGAACATCGGGACAAGGGCGATAACTATGGCCATCACACCGGCGGGAAGCCGGGCCGAGGCGGTAAACGAAAACAAACCGGGGACAAGCGATCCGCTGAGCGCTATAATTAGGAAAAGTGACAGAATGCGCGGTTCGACCCTGAACCTTCCGCCGCGGACCACGATTGCAGCACCCAGCAGCAGCGTCATCAGCAGGCTTTGCATCGCGACCAGCCCAAGCGGATGGTGACCGGTTGAAACGGCGATCTTGGTGAGCGGGATGGTCAGCCCCCAGCACATCCCCAGCCCCACAAGCGTGCCATAGGCCCAATGGCGTGACATCAAAATCCCGGATCCGCCGGGGACAACCGCCCCCCGAGGCGCACGGCCGCCGCGTTAACGGCCAGGCCGCTGCGTCGGTCGGTCTCGACCAGGACGCCCGAGAGCGTCGCCTCGCCCATCGCCGGGGCAAAGCGGCCTTTGGACATTCCCGTCACGAACCGGCCGATGGGTTCGCTCTTGTCCATCCCGATCACACTGTCGTAGTCGCCGCACATCCCGGCATCGGTCATGTAGGCCGAGCCTTTGGGCAAAATCTGCACATCGCCGGTGGGCACATGCGTGTGTGTGCCCACGACCAGCGAGGCGCGCCCGTCACACCAGTGCCCCATGGCCATTTTTTCCGAGGTGGCTTCGGCATGGACATCCAGAACAACGGCCTGTGCCAGGCCGCCGAGTGGGGCGGCTTTCAAGGCGGCGTCGACGGCCGAGAATGGGTCGTCAAACGCCCGCTTCATGAACACCTGGCCCAAAACCTGAAGCACGAGTACCTTGCCGCCGCCCGGCAGCGTAAACAGTCTTGCGCCCCGACCGGGGGCCGTTTTGGCGTAGTTGAGCGGACGCAGAATTCGCGGTTCACTCTCGATAAAGCCCAGCATGTCCCTCTGGTCAAAGGCATGGTCACCCAAGGTCAGGCAATCGACCCCCGCCTCCAGCAAGCTTTGCGCGTTGGCGGCCGTGAGCCCCATGCCGGAGGACGCATTCTCGCCATTGACCACAACGAAATCCAGCTTCCATGCCGCACGCAATCCGCCGATGCGCTCAACCACCGCGCTGCGGCCGGTGCGCCCGACAACATCCCCCAGAAAGAGTATTCTCATGTGATCGGGGTTAGAAGGGTTGACCCCCAAACGCAAGGGACGTTACCCGGCGGTTCGATAGACCTGCGCCTCGGTGATCACTGCATCCAGCGGTTGATCCGTAGTCTCGGACGGGACCCGATCAACGGCCTGCACATCATAGGCAAGGCCAATTGCGACAGCCGCGTGGCGTGCGCGCAACTGGCTGAGCGTTCTGTCATAGTATCCGCCGCCATACCCCAACCGATATCCGCGCGGGTCAAACGCCAGAAGCGGGGTGATCAGAACATCCGGCGTCACGGCCGGACCCGAAACCGGGACACTGACCCCAAAGGCGCCTCTGGTCAGCTCAGTTTCCGGCGTCCAGGGCCGAAAAACCAATGGTTGTCCAGCCGCCACGACCACGGGCACGCAGAGGGGCATACCGCGCGCATGAAGCTGGTGCAGAACGGGTCTGGGATCAAGCTCGGTCCGGATCGGCAGATAACCCGCCACCCGGCCGGGGTCCATCCGAACGACCTCGGCCAGAAGCGCGGCCAGTGCGGAGGATGGATCGACCGAGGCGTGGGCCGTCTTGCGGACCTCAAATGCCACCTTGCGGAGGTCGGGTTTGCATAAGCTCATGCGTCCCGGTGTCACAGCGGACTTCGGTTTTCAAGGGGGTGGCGGGCCCGCAGCAACCGTTGGGACGCTGGATCCTTGAGAGCCTGGAAAACCAGGTGGGCGCCAGATACGCGAGACCAGGGTCAAGCACAGAGCCAGCTCCCTCAAGAAAGATTAAGGCCACTAGGATGTTGGCCCCGTCACGGGAAGAGCAGAACCCGCCACCGCCCAACATAGGCATGCGGCGCAAAATTTGAAGAGGATCTGGGTCAAGACCTCCTCCTTTAAAGCCGTATTAACCATAGATGCCGAGCATGGCGCAGATGACCTGCGCCACACGATCCAGCCCCGCCCCTGCCGAAGTCTGGGTCCTTGGCAGCTTTTCGCTGACCGGGGCCGCATTGGTGCAGCATGCCTGCAGCAGCCTTATGGTCGCGGCCGAAACCGGGATAGCCGCCCGCGCAGTGTCATTCCATCCAGGCGCGTTTGCGGACAACTCCGTAGAGGATATGTCGACAGAGGGGCCACAATTGGGGGTGATTTACCTTCGCACCCTGCTGAGGTTGAGTGGACGCCGCCCCGAACGGGCCTGGATCCGGCGGTGGCGGTCAATGAACCGGCTGATCGCCAGGAGTGCCCGTGTGGCGGTGATCACAACACGTCCTGCACTGCAATGGATGTATGTGGCAGAGATTCTTATACTTTTTGTCCTTCTGTGCCGCTTTCCGCACCGGGTCGCATGGCATGGCTTGCGGCAAAATCCATATCGAATAATGCGTGGCATGGGTCTGATCACCGCCGCACCAGTTACCAACTCGGACGCTGAAGACTGGACACTACGGACCCTCTCGGACCGCTCGATCAATCCGCTGCGCCTGGCCGAGGCCCATGTCCTGCGCGCGCTGAACGGCGCGGCCGGCGCCGCACTGTCGCCAGCAGCTGCCCGGCAAATCCGCGACCTGACCAGAATTGCGGCCACACTGAAACCCAGGGACATCGAAGCCGCAGCGCGTCGCGCCGATCAAAAGGTGACGCCACGGTCGCCACGACCTTTTCGCGCAGCCTATGCGCCCGGACTACAGGACAAAGGCTCGGTTCGGATCGTGGAACATATGCGCCTGTTGCGCCTTGCCCGGCGCAACTGGATCAGATTTGCGCCGGCGCCGCCGTCGGTTTTGGAGCGGTCGGACAGCTTGGGCGGCGCAATACTACGGGATCTCGCCGGGGCTGGACGGCCTGAGGATGCAACCCTTGTGGCGCCCCTGCGACGCGCCCTTTTGGCGGCGCCGGGTGGACTGACGGGTATGGAGTGGATGCGCGCAGTGGCCCTGCGCCTGCCCATTTCTGATGCCGATACCCTCGCAGCGCCCTGGTCGGCATCAACGATGGCAAAGACACTCCGGGCGAGATGGGCCGAGATTGTGCCGGGAACACCATCCCAGAGCGATGCCGTAACGGTCGCCGGTTTTACGGAAAACGAAACGGGACTGGCCCTAAACCTGGCGATGAGCGCTGCCGCGCTACGTCACGCTGGTATTCCGGTAACCATCGACCCGGTTGACGCCAACCGGACGGCCGAGAACCGCATACCGGACACCGCGCAATACCAGTGCCTAAGGCCCACCGCGATTTATCACCTCAATGCAGACCGTCTTCCGCAAACCATGCTGAACCGTGCCCCGGCCTATGGCATCGGCTTTCTGCTATGGGAGCTTGATCGACTGCCAAAAGCCCATCGCCTAGCCCTTGAGATGCTTGACGAGATATGGGTGCCCTCGGTGTTTTTACGGCATGTCTACCAACGGAACTTTGACCGCAAAGTTGTCTTTATGCGCAAAGCCCTGGTTCTGCCGCCCGCCGCTTCGATGCCGAAGCCCAAACCCGGGACACGGCGGTTCATAACGTGTTTTGACGCAGGATCCTCGGTCGCGCGCAAAAACCCGCTGGCGGCGGTCGAGGCGTTTCGTATGGCCTTTCCCACAGACCCGGATGTGGAACTGGTTATTAAGAGCACACCGACCGAGGCCAGCCATTGGGGCGATCCCGAGGACCAGATGCGCCGAATTGATGCCATTGCGGCGCACGACCCACGGATCCGGGTGATCCGACAACACCTGCCGATGCGCCAGTTGCTTGGGCTGATCTCGACCGCCACCGCTCTGGTCTCGCCCCACAGGGCCGAGGGATTCGGGTACTTTCCGGCTTTTGCGCTCAGCCTCGGCGTCCCCGTTGTGGTTACGGATCATGGCGGCACGCGGGATTTTTGCACGCCGGAAACTAGTGCTCCGGTCCGCGCCGAGCTTGTTCCCGTGCCCCGGGGGCATGCCATCTTTGAAACGCCCGGTGCACGGTGGGCCGAGATCGACGTGACCGCACTGGCCCGGGCGCTTAAGGACATCGCCGAAGACCCTGCTCCGGCCTTGCGCCGCGCGCATGCGGGTCAACTGATGATGCAGACCGACTATGCCCTGCCGGGACAGGCAAAAAGGTACGCCGCCCGCCTGACCGAGTTGGGACTTATTGCGCCACGAGACAGCGCGCGGGACAGCGGCCTGATCGCTGCAGAATAAGCGGTGCTTGACGAAATGTTCGCTAAATGTTCAGATACGTCGCGATGTCGGATGCCGGATCCATTCACGAAACCCTCCTGCCCGGGCAACTCTTGGCGCGTGGCGTCGCGCGGCACCTGGACAGTCTTGGATTTGCAACGCTCTTTGAGTTTGTACCGACGCGGGGCCTGCGTGTAGATGTCATCGGTCTTGGACCAAAGGGGGACATCTGGATTGTTGAGTGCAAATCAAGCCGGGCGGATTACCTGTCGGACCACAAGTGGCAGGGCTACCTGAACTGGTGCGATCGCTTCTTCTGGGCGGTCGACTGCGATTTCCCGGACACTCTGCTACCGGCTGGGTCCGGCCTTATCAGGGCCGACCGTTATGACGCCGCCATCTTGCGCATGGGCGCTGAGGACCGTCTTGCCCCTGCACGCCGCAAGGCGCTGACGTTGAAACTTGCGCGCAATGCCGCGGATCGTCTGTACCGTGTAGGTTGTGCGACCGGTTTGAGCTAAGTTCGCATAAATTCCGCCAAGAACAGGGATTATTTCAGTCCGGCCAACGCAAGTATTTGACGGCTCACGCCACATATGCGGGACCGCGTTGTTTCGCGTTCACCGGGATCAACCAAGGATCCCCCAACGCGTCGATACCTTTGGTGTCGGGCTGCGTTTGGTGGCCCAAGGCAAACACGAAACGCTTTGGGCCGATGAAAGTTTACTTGATCTTACGCGCCTGCGCGGCTGCAATGCGCAACTCCTCGGCGATATCCTCGGCTTCGTCCGGATCGAAATCCAGCGGCAGATCGACGCCCTCGCCCGAGAGGTATAAGCGGACCATGCCGCGATCGGTCGGACCAATCTGGAGACTGCCGCCGGTGTCGTTTTCGCTGTTGATGCCCACCGGACACTCCTTTGAATTGCGCAGCGGAAGGTAGCCACGCCGACCTGGGATTTCAAGCGATCCAAAGCCTTGCCCCCTTGCATTCCGCCGCCCGAAACGCTAGGCCCTCCGCCACAGTGCCGACATAGCTCAGTAGGTTAGAGCGCTTGATTGTGGATCAAGAGGTCCCCCGTTCGAGCCGGGGTGTCGGTACCATTCCAGCCACATTCTAGGACAGCGCCTGTTGGGCGTCGATCGAGCGCATCGCCTGCCCAAGGTCATGCACCAACGTGCCCACATATGAGCGTGGAACCATGATCCGATACCCCTGCCCCAGCGCGGTAACGCTGGCCATAATATGTGCCAGTTCAGTCCGCGCCGTTGCCCCAGGCGGGAAAACACCTGGGGCAAGATCGATAGGCGTGAGCCGCGCCAGGATGTGTCCGGCATCCTGACCCGTCAGATCCATGATGGCCCAAGCATCGGACTGGTCAGTGACCGCCGCCGCGCCCGAAAGTGCTTCTGCCAGTCGCGTTGGCGGAACACCCCAGAGGAACCACTGATTGCGGCCCATCCAGCAGGTCCAGACCGCCGCCTCCTGCGAGCGTCCGACGTCCGCTAGCCGCGCGCTAAAATGGCTCTTCAACCTGGTGTTCACCTCGGCAAGCTGCCCTTTGAAGGGCATCACCGAGGCGCAGGCGCCCAGCCCCGCTTGTGCCAGTGCCGCTGATCCGATTTGAAGTGGGAGGTCCAGCCCGCTGCCTGGTGGTAAGGAGGTCAGTTCAGCCACGCAACTTCTCCCCTTCCGGGTCGATAAACGGTATCGCGACCACCTCGCACAGCGTCGTCCCGTCGCGCAGGAAATCCACGGCCTGTACAGTCTGGCCAAGACGCGCGCGGCCGTTGCGCAAAAACGCCAAGCCGATCATATGGCCCAGATCCGGTGAATGGCAGACAGATGTGAGATAGCCCTCATCCTGCGTACGTACCGGCTCGGCATCGGGCCGCGTCAGGCGTGCGCCACCGGTCAGCTTGGCGGTGCGGTCGACCGGGCGCAGACCGACCAGTTGTTCCCGCTCAGGGCCGTGCAGACCTGGCCGCTGGCTCATCACCTTGCCGATACAATCCTTCTTTGCCGACACCATGCGCGCCAGCCCCAGATCGTCGGCGGTTGTGCGGCCGTGCAGTTCCGCATGGGTAAGAAGGCCCTTTTCGATCCGCATGACATTGAGCGCTTCCATACCATAGGCACCGCCGCCAAGCATTTCGGCGCGCGCGACAAGGTTTCTGTACAACGCATCGCCGTATTGCGCCGGTACGGCTATCTCATAGGCATGTTCGCCCGAAAAACTGATCCGAAACAACCGCCCGGACACGCCGCCCACCGTAAGCACCCCGCAGCCCATAAAGGGAAAGGTGCCGTCCGTAACCTCCGGATCGACGACCCCGTTGACGACCGCGCGTGACAGGGGACCGGCCACCGCGAACTGGGCCCATTGCTCGGTTACGGAAATCATCGCCACATCCAGGTCCGGCCACAGGCACTGCGCGCAAAACTCAAGATGCGCCATGACCTCGCCCGCCGCCCCGGTGGTGGTGGTCACCACGTAATGCCCCGGCGCAAGGCACGCACAGGTTCCATCGTCCATGACAAAGCCGTCTTCGCGCAGCATCAGCCCATAGCGGACACGCCCGGGGGCCAGCGACGACATCATGTTGCTATACACACGATCCAAAAACTGGGCCGCATCCGGACCTTGTATGTCGATCTTGCCCAAGGTGGTTACATCGCAAATGCCGACAGCACCCCGCACCATGGCAACTTCGCGGTCGCAGGACTGCCGCCAATATGTTTCGCCCGACTGAGGGAACCACTGTGCGCGCAGCCAAAGCCCCGCTTCGACCATCGGGGCGCCGCGCGCAGTGCTGGCCGCATGCGACGGTGTCAGCCGCGTCGGGGCAAACCCGTTGCCCTGTGCCCGCGCGCCCAATACGCCAAGCTGAACCGGGGTGTAGGGGGGGCGGAAGGTGGTCGTCCCCACATCGGGGATGGTCTGGCCAGCCAGTTCGGCCAGGATGGCCAGTCCCGCAATGTTCGAAGTCTTGCCCTGATCCGTTGCCATGCCCAGAGTGGTGTAGCGCTTCATATGCTCTACCGAGCGGAAATTCTCGGCATGGGCGATCTGGATGTCCTTGACAGTAACATCGTTTTGAAAGTCCACCCAGGCGCGGCCCCGGCCTTCGGGGACATGCCAGAAGGCCGAGGTCTTGACCGGCGCATCCTCGGCCTCCGGCAGGTCCAGTGGCACTGGCGTGAGGCCCAGGTCCTCCAGCGCCTCTGCGGCGACCGCAGAACCCTGTTCGAGCGCCGCCTTCGTCGAGAATGCGCCCGCCGCCGCTCCAGCGACTGCAAGGCCCGGGATAGCGCCGGACGCGGATACGAACGCCTCTATGTCCTCGCGCCACAGCGGACGCCCGTTCATGTGGCACGTCAGGTGGACATTGGGGTTCCAGCCCCCCGAGACAGCCAGACAATCCGCCTCGATCCGGCGCGTACCACTTGCATCACGCACCGTGACGTTGCGCAGGCCCTGCCGCCCGGCGGTGTCCTGGATCACCGCGCCCGTAAAACCCCGCCACGGCCCCTTCGGAAGGGTGACGCCAGACCGGCTGTCTACGACCGCGCTGACCCGAACCCCCGCAGCCACCAGATCGATAGCCGTTTTCCAACCGTCATCGTTATTTGTAAAAACCGCCACCTGTCGGCCAGGTGCAACCGCCCAGCGCTTGACATAGGCCCGTACAGCCCCGGCCAGCATTACGCCCGGCCGGTCATTGTTTGGAAACGCGATTGGCCGTTCAACTGCCCCTCCGGCCAGCACGGCGCGGCGCGCTACAATGCGCCAGAAGGTTTGTCGCGGGGTATGCTGCGGCACGTGGCCAAGGTGATCCGCGACCCTCTGAAGCGCGCCATAGGTGCCGGTATCATAGGCCCCGGTCACCGTCGTTCGGCGCATCACAGTGACATTGGGCATACTGTCCAATTCGGCCGCGACCTGGTCCGTCCACCCCCCCAGATCCTGGCGTTCGGCCACCAGCCGCCCGCCCAGAACAAAATCTTCGTCGGCCAGGATCACACGCGCCCCGCTCTGGCCCGCACGCAGTGCGGCCGAGAGCCCCGCAGGACCGGCGCCGATGACCAGAAGATCGCAATGCGCCCAGGCCTTGTCGTACTCCGACGGATCGCGCTGGCCTGACAAGCGTCCAAGTCCCGCTGCACGGCGTATCACAGGCTCATAGAGTTTTTCCCAGAATGCAGCCGGCCACATAAAGGTCTTGTAGTAAAATCCCGCCGCCAGAAACGGTGCCAAAAGGTCATTGATCTCCATCGCATCGAACCGCAGGCTTGGCCAGCGGTTCTGGCTGCGCGCAACCAGCCCGTCGAACAATTCCTGGGTTGTGGCCCGCGTATTGGGAAGGCGGTGCGCGAACTCGCCAAGTTCGACCAGGGCATTGGGCTCTTCCGAGCCAGCACTCAGAACACCTCGGGGCCGGTGATACTTGAAGCTGCGCCCGACCAGCCGTACGTCATTTGCCAGCAGGGCTGACGCCAGGGTATCTCCGGCCAATCCCTTATACAACCGGCCGTCAAATCGAAACTTCAGCGCCCTGCTTCGATCAACCATACCACCGTCGGGCAATCGGCTCATGCCGGATCCTCCTGCACAAGTCGGACGTCCAGAACCGTATGATCGCGGGTATCACGCACCACATGAAGCCAGGCGCAACAGCCCATACCGTGATACCACAGCTCCCGATTGGCACCGGCCGGGTTGTCGCGCAGATGCACATAGTCGTGGAACACCGCCGCGCCTGCGTCTCCGGCCGGGCGCTCCAACAGCTTTGCCGAGCCGAGGTAGGTGAACTCCCTGATGTCCCGCACACCACACAAGGGACACGTCAGGCGCATCGTCGCGCCCCAAGCACGGACCGGGCCACCGGGCCGCACCGGCCTCGCCCGTTACTAATGTCGGTTCGGCTGCGCACCGGTACCCTCCTCATCGATCACATGGCCGGTCTCGAAGCGGTTCAACAGGAACTTGGTCGCATGTTCCGAGTGCGTGCCTGTTGCCAGGAGGTGCGCGAAACACCACCCGCTGGCCGGTGTCGCCTTGAACCCGCCATAGCACCAGCCGCCATTCAGATAGAGCCCCTCCACCGGCGTCCGGTCGATAATGGGCGAGCCGTCCATGCTCATATCCATGATACCGCCCCAGGACCGCAGCATTCTTGCCTTTCCAAGCATCGGCATAAGCGCCATCCCCGCCTCCACAACATGTTCCAGCATCGGCAGGTTCCCCCGCGCCGCATAGGAGTTGTAGAAGTCCAGATCCCCGCCGAAGACAAGCCCGCCCTTGTCCGACTGGCTGATATAAAAATGCCCCATTCCGAATGTGACAACGCCCGGCAGGATTGGTTTCAGCCCTTCGCTCACAAAGGCCTGAAGGACATGGCTTTCGATGGGTAACTGAAGACCGGCCATTGCGCCGACCTGACTGGTCCGGCCAGCGACCGCCATACCCACTTTTCCCGCAGCGATATACCCGCGCGAAGTCTCGACTCCCTTGACAACCCCCTGCTCGATACGGAACCCGGTGACTTCGCAGTTCTGGATCAGGTCCACACCGCGCTGGTCCGCTCCGCGCGCAAACCCCCAGGCCACCGCATCGTGCCGCGCGGTTCCGCCCCGCCGCTGCAAAAGCCCGCCATAGATCGGGAAACGGGGATCCTGGTGATTGAGGTAAGGATAGGCCCGACGAACAGCCGCCCGGTCCAGCAGTTCCGCATCGTCCCCCTGCATCCGGATGATGTTGCCCCGGCGCGCATAGAAATCCATCTGACCGTCCGAATGGGCCAGGTTGATCACGCCGCGCTGGCTCATCATCGCGTTGTAATTCAGGTCCTGTTCCAGCCCTTCCCAAAGCTTGAGCGCGTGCGAGTAGAACTCGGTATTGCCGTCAATGTGGTAGTTCGCCCGCACGATGGTGGTGTTCCGGCCAACATTGCCCCCACCAAGGTATCCGCGCTCCAGCACCGCGACATTGGTAATCCCATGGTTCTTGGCCAGGTAATAGGCAGTCGCCAATCCGTGCCCGCCACCACCGATAATGATCACATCATAGGCCGGTTTCGGTGTGGGATTGCGCCACACGGGCGTCCAGCCGGTCTGCCCCCGGAGCCCCTCCCTGATCACCTGCCAAACGTTATAGGTCATGCCGTCACCAAACCCCTCCAGCCCGCAACACGCAAGGGCGGATACGACCGTCAGATGTCGTTTTGCGGCGACCGAAACCCTTGCCCCCGGACGCGCCAGACGCTAGGCACCAGCAACGCATCCACCTGGCTTCGAGGTCCCGTCATGCCCAAGATCAATGGTAACGAAATCCGCCCCGGTAATGTTCTGGAACACAACGACGGGCTTTGGGTCGCGGTCAAGGTCGGTCATGTAAAGCCCGGCAAGGGAGGCGCATTTGCCCAGGTTGAAATGAAAAACCTGCGCAACGGCTCGAAACTGAACGAGCGGTTCCGCGCCGCCGACAAGGTCGAGCGTGTGCGATTGGAACAGAAAGACCAGCAGTTTCTATATGAAAGCGACGGGATGCTGGTATTTATGGACACCGACACGTATGAGCAGATCGAATTGCCGTCCGACATTCTGGGGGACCGCAGGCCGTTTCTGCAGGATGGCATGACGATCACGGTTGAATTTCATGAAAGCGAGGCGCTAAGCGCCACCGTACCGCAGAAAGTGACCTGCACTGTGGTCGAGACAGAGCCTGCGGTCAAAGGCCAGACAGCAGCTAATAGTTTTAAACCCGCTGTTCTGGACAATGGCGTGCGCGTGATGATCCCGCCGTTTGTCGGTCAGGACGAACAGATCATCGTAAACACCGAAACGATGGAATACGCCGAACGCGCCTGATTGACCCAAACCCGGACTGGTCCTGAAGTTGGACGCGGGCTGACACCCAAACGCTCAAGCCGAAAGTGTGTCGGCCCCATCCACATCCCGCAACGCAACCTCCCGGTACTCGGCATAGCGGATGTACACGCGCTGAATCTGACTGATCTCAAGCATCATGAACTTGAACAATGTCACCATAACGTCCCGACGGGCTGGGTCGTTCCGGTCGTAGGTGCGCGCCATGGACTGTTCAAACACTTGCGTCAACGTGCCAACGACCCAGACGGCGCGGATCTCGTGATACAGGAAAAACAGCGCAAACTCCTCGATGGTGCTGAAGTAGTTATCGTCAAATTTGTTCTCCAGCACCGCCAGCTTGTGGCGCTCACAGATGTCCCGAAACAAGTCCATCCCCACGTGGTCCAGCTTGTCGGAGAAGTCCCGGAACTGCGAAATCTGGATGGCAATCATCTCTGGCCAGCGCTCAATCTCTAGCCGCAAGCGCGAGCGTAATCCCTTGAATGACGCAAAGAACTGCCCGTCGATCCCCATCCCATACCGCGTACGCTCGATCGAGCCCACCGGCCGCACGACGCTCCGATACTGCTTAAGAAACGCCTCAAATTCTACCTGCCGGGTCTGATCCATAGCCCCAGCAGATAGAAGCCACTTCCAAAAAAATAGTTACCGCGTCAAAGCGAAATCCGGAACTTTGCAAAGCCATCCGCGCCCTCACCCGCGGGCTCGATTGCGACACCTGGCACGTCCTTGGCATACCCCTCTCCGGCCGGCCCTGTTTCGAAGGTTACCGTAGTGCCGTCGAGCGGTGCAAAGGTCCAGTTCGCATCCGCCCGGGGATTAATTGTACCCTGTTCCACGATATAGCGAACAATAACGTCACGATTGGTATCCGGCGCGACAAAGATCGTGGTCGAGCCATCCGCGCCGGGGAACGCCCCACCGCCGCCCGCGCGATAGTTGTTGGTGGCGACCACGAACTTCTGGGTCGGGTCAATCGGTGCACCGTCGAATGTGAGGTTCACGATCCGCGAGGCGTCCGGGTTGATCACCGCACCGTCGGGGTCAAACTTCGAAGGCTGGCTCAAATCGATCTGATAGCTGACCCCGTCGATCACATCGAAATTGTAGGATGGAAAATCAGGGTTTAGCAGGGCGGCGTCGCTGCTTCCCGGTTCGATCTGGTTGAAAATCCCGGCACTGCGTTCAAGCCAGTCCTTGACGGTCGCGCCGTCGATCAGAACAGCGCGCGCCGTATTGGGGTACAGATACAGATCCGAGACATTCTTGATCGCCACGGGGCCCGGTTTGACGTCGGTGTAGTAGTCAGGTCCCCCGCGTCCACCCGCCTTGAAGGGCGCTGCGGCCGAGAGGATTGGCAGACCCTCCCATTCGGTCCCCTGCATCATTTGCTCAATGTACCAGCTCTGTGCTTGGCTTACGATCTGTACCGAGGGATCGTCTGCGACCAGCGCGAAATAGCTGTGCAGTGCGGCCTTTGTCTCGCCCACCGCGCGGCGCACATATGCCAGCGTCGCCTCATGCGTTTCCGTGACCGAAGCAAGCACGGGCGCGAAATCCTCGACCTGGGGGATATAGTCGCGGCCATCCCGCTCATAGATGGCGCGCGTACTGCTTTCCGAACCGATGATACGCCAGGCACCGGCATCTTGCTCAAGCATCAGATCGATGACCCCCAGGTGCGATCCCCAGAAGCCACCCATCGCCGCGGGCTTGCCCATCAGCGTCCCGGCCTCGGTGTCGACGCCGCTGCCGGTCTCGTAGCCGTCGCCCGGGAAAACACGGTGGTGGTGCCCGGTTACAATCGCGTCGATACCGTCGATCGCCGCCAGATGCAGCGAAGCGTTTTCCATGCCATCGGCCGGGGTGTCCGTCGAAATGCCGGAATGGCTCAGCGCGACAATGATATCCGCCCCGGCCTCCTTCATCTCGGGAACCCAGGCCTGCGCGGTCAGCAGAATATCACGTGCATTTGCCGACCCCTCAAGGTGGCGGCTGTCCCAAGTCATGATCTGGGGCGGGCAGAACCCGATAAGTCCGACCTTCACCTGATGTTCGGCGCCCGCACCATCGACCACAGTCTTGTCCACAATTACATAGGGTTTGACGAACAGCGTATCCTCGCGCGGGGAGGCGGCCAGGGCGCCTTTGACGACATTGGCCGACACAACCGGAAAATTCGCGCCTGCGATGGTCTTCATCATAAAGTCCAGGCCGTAGTTGAACTCATGGTTGCCCAGCGTTGAGGCGTCATACCCCAGCACGTTCATCGCCTGGATGATCGGGTGCATGTCGCCTTCCTTCATGCCGCGCTCGTAGGCGATGTAGTCCCCCATGGGGTTCCCTTGCAGAAAATCGCCGTTGTCGACCAGCATCGTGTTCCCGGCCTCGGCACGGATCGCCTCGATCAGGCTTGCGGTCCGGCTCAGCCCCAGGCTGTCAGAGGGACGGTCGCCATAGTAGTCGTAGGGATACACATGCACATGCAGATCCGTGGTCGACAGCACACGCAAATGCGCCTGACTGGCCGCGGCACGCGCTGCAAAAGGATGGAGTGCGATCATCGCCCCGGCGGCCCCTGTGGTTGCCAGAAACGCCCGGCGAGAATGCGAATATTTGTCCATATCTATAACCCCCTTGTCGCTTCGCGCCATAGCTAGCGCAACTGTATTGCAGTTTTGATGCACCAACGGCGCTACAGCACGCTGCTGTGCACCTCAACCGACAGAATAGGCGGCAGATGCCGGGCGATACAACGCCAGTTGTCTCCGGCATCGTCGCTGCCCCAAACTTCGCCAGTGTTGGTGCCGAAGTAAAGGCTTTCGCCCGTCTTGGGTTCCACCGCCATGGCCTGCCGGAGGACTGTGAAGTAGGCGTGCCGCTCAGGCAGCCCCCGATCCAGCCGTTGCCAGGACGCGCCAGCGTCGCGTGTGCGCCAGATGGCCGGTCGGCCCCCGGGTGCGAAACGCCCCTGGACGTCGCCGTTCAAGGGAAACAGCCAGACACAATCGGCATCCCGCGGGTGTACGGCCACCGGAAAACCGAAGCTGCTGGGCAGTCCGGCCTCAATACTGGTCCAGTTTCGCCCTCCGTCCGGGCTGCGGTACATGCCGCAATGGTTTTGCTGGTACAACACATCCAAGGGGCCACCGGCACGGGCAAGTGAATGGACGCATTGGCCAAACTCAGGGTAGCTTGGTTCAACGTCCCCGAACTCCACACGCGTGCCCGCGTTGCGCGGCTCCCATGTGTCGCCGCCATCCTCGGTGGCGAACACCCCGGCGACTGATATACCAACCCAAAGACGGTTCTGGTCTTTTGGATGTACCACGATGTGGTGAAGCACCATGCCGGCGCCGCCCGCACACCACTCACTCCGGGTTTCGTGGTGGTTGAGGCCAGTGACCGGCGACCAGGACAGCCCGTCGTCATCGCTGGAAAACAGTGCTGCTGGTTTGGTCCCCGCATATAGCCGACCGTGGCTCCGCGCCAAGCTCCAGACGCCTGTTACCTCCTCATCTGGCAGCGCGATGCCTTCGTTTATGCAGGACCAGCTGTCGCCATCATCAGTGCTGCGCCATACGCCATGACCGAACCAGCCCCCACCCGCCGCATGCAGATGCCCGGTCACCGGATCCGCGATCGCATGATTGATCGGCGAGGTATCCACAAGCGGGCCGGTCACATCCCAGCCGCCGCGTACCCGCGACAATGTGAATGCGCCCTTACCGGTCCCCAACAACAGAGATGCCTTGCCCATAATGCGCCCCAGCCCACCTTTCGCGGGCAAGCATACCACAGTCTGCGCGCAGCAGCGCCTGCTGACTGTCTGCGGCAAGACCCACACAGGTTGCCACCCGGTCCGCGCGGCAAGTGGTTTCAGCCACTATCCGTCACGCCGGTGTCCTTGCCAGTGGAACGCCGGATATACCACCTGCGACCGGTCTTTTCATACCCAGAAGTTCGGCGTAAGAGGGCCCCGCACGTCGCGCCTCAAGGAAACCCAGCATGACCACAGCCTCCGCCAATCTGAACCTGATGATCAAGGCTGCTCGCAGAGCCTCCCGCTCCCTCCTGCGGGATTTTGGCGAGGTTGAGAACCTGCAGGTCAGCTCCAAAGCCGCCGGTGACTTCGTAAGCCGCGCGGATATCAAGGCCGAACAGCTGATACGCGAGGACCTGACGGAGGGGCGTCCGAACTATGGCT
Organism: Pseudomonadota bacterium; assembly: GCA_039190275.1. Taxonomy (GTDB): domain Bacteria; phylum Pseudomonadota; class Alphaproteobacteria; order Rhodobacterales; family Rhodobacteraceae; genus Halovulum. Next base: position 30,944 of record JBCCYF010000041.1, read on the forward strand.
GGCTTGCGGAGGAGTCCGAGCCGGTGCCAGGCAAGGACCCCACGCGCCGTTGGCTGGTCGATCCGTTGGACGGAACCACCAATTTTCTGCATGGCATGCCGCATTGGGCCATTTCCATCGCCTTGGAACACAAGGGCGAGGTTGTGTCAGCGGTCGTCTTTGACCCCGTAAAAGACGAGATGTTCACGGCCGAACGTGGCGCGGGCTCTTGGGTTAACGACAGGCGGATGCGCGTCTCGGACCGCCGCGACATGATGGAGATGGTGTTTGGAACCGGGATCCCCTTCGCTGCCAACCCGATGTTGCAACGCCACTTGAAACAGCAAGCCAAACTGGCGCCATTATGCGCCGGGCTGCGGCGTTGGGGGTCGGCGGCACTGGATTTGGCTTATGTGGCGTCTGGCCGCTTCGACGGTTTCTGGGAGATCGGTCTAAATCCCTGGGACATCGGCGCGGGGATCCTGCTGGTACGGGAGGCGGGCGGGTTCGTCGAACCGCTGACCGAAGGCGCGCCGGTGCTGGAAGGCGGGGGGATCATCGCAACAAACGGCGAAGTGAACCAGCAACTGACCACGCTCATACGCAGCACCTGACCCTGGCGCAGCAGCAGTAGGTGCCGCTTAGGTATCCAGCCGGGTGAGGCGAGCCCCACCCGCCCGCATTTCGCCGGTTGCCCGGTCAAAGCGCAGATGCGCCAACCCCTCGCCTTGCGCAACGGTAAAGAGTGTGCCAACCGGCTTGCCATCGACTTCAACGGTGGTGGCAGGCGGCGGCACGTCACCCTGCACCGAAACCCTGACCAGCCCCTTGCGCAATTCTGTCTTGTGACGCATGCGCGCCGTCACCTCCTGTCCGACATAGCAGCCTTTGCGAAAGTCCACGCCGTTTAGGCGGTCGAAACCGGCCTCAAGAATGTAGCTGTCGTTTGGGAGCAGTTCGACCTCGGCTTCGGGCACGCCAAGCCGGACGCGCACTGCATCCCAGTCGTCCGGCGCCGCAGGCGACAGCGCATCCAAAAGGTCGGCGGGCGTTTCGGTATAGACACGCCACCCAAGTTCCGGATGCCGGGGGTCGGCCATCGCCCCCCGGGGCAGCGGCGTGCCCCAACCCTGAATGACCTGTAACCCAGTGTCCGCCAGGGCCACGTCAGCGCGCAGCTTGTACATCGTCAGTCTTTTGAGCAGATCCGGCGCTTGGGCGGCGGCCACATCCAACAGTACGGCCGTCTCCTCGGGCACCATCAGAAAATCGCTCAGATATTTACCCTGAGGTGTAAGCAACGCGGCATAGACCGCTCCGTCGGCCAGCAAGTCGACATTGTTCGTCACCAGATCCTGCAGGAACTTGCGATGATCCGCGCCGCTGACCCGCAGCACGTGGCGGTCTGCCGCCAGAAATCCCCTTGCCATCGGTTGCGCCTCCTGTTTTCACGGGATCTAGGGGGTGCGCCCCCGACTGTCACCCCCGTTTCAGCGATCTTACCATGTCAGCGCCGATTTCCATCATCATACCGACCCTGAATGATGCGGTACGTATCGGCCCCACGCTGGCCGCGCTGACCGAAGGTTTGCACGCCGGGCTGATCGCAGAGTTGATTCTAAGCGACGGCGGCTCCTCGGACGATATCGCCGAAGTGGCAGAAGCAGCAGGCGCGGAACTGGTCACAGGTCCCGCAGGGCGGGGACCACAGCTTATCAAAGGGATCACCGCAGCGCGGGGGGCATGGTTGCTGGTGCTGCATGCCGACAGCTGCCCCGAACACGGCTGGCCCGAGGCGGCGCGCGCGCATATGGCCGATCATCCCGGGAAAGCGGGCTACTTCGACCTGCGCTTCGATGTCTCAGGATGTGCGCCGCGCTGGGTTGCGGGTTGGGCCAACCTGCGGTCGCGCTGGTTTGGACTGCCCTATGGCGACCAGGGACTTTTGCTGAGCCGGGCCCTCTATGACCAGACCGGCGGCTATCGTGCCATTCCGCTGATGGAGGATGTCGCGTTCAGCCGGGCGCTCAAGGGTCTGCTCAGACCGCTGGGCCACCGCATCGTGACCTCGGCCATCCGCTACCAAAGCCAGGGTTGGTTGCGGAGGGGGGGGCGAAACCTGCTGACGCTACTTTTGTACCTGCTGGGTCGCGACCCGGCCCGGCTGGTGGAAAAATATCGCCGGTGACCCCATTGGCACCGGCACCGAATTTTGTATTGTGACATCGCATTAACCGGAGTTCGCCCATGTCGCTTGCCTACGGTCGTCCAACCCGTGCCATACCCGGCCCGTCCATCATTCCGGACCGTGTCCTAAACGCGATGCATCGGCCTGCGCCGAACATTTACGAGGGGGAACTCGTCGCGGTGACCGAAACGGTGGCCCAGGACCTCAAGACAGTCGCGGGGACCCGGCATCATCTTGCGATGTACATCGGGAACGGCCATGCCGCATGGGAAGCCGCGCTGGCCAACACGGTCGCACCCGGGGACAAGGTGCTGGTCTTGGTGTCCGGGCGCTTCGGACTGGGCTGGGGCGAGATTGCGCGCGCGCTTGGAGCAGAGGTCGAGTTCCTGGACGGTGGCACGACGGCAGCGCTGGACCCCGACAGGCTTGAGGCACGGCTCCGCGCGGACACGGCGCATGAGATCACCTCCGTACTCACGGTCCAGACCGACACGGCTTCGTCCATCAACAACGACATTCCCGCGCTTGCCCAGGCTATTCGCGCCGCCGGTCACCCCGCGCTGTTTCAGGTCGATTGTATCGCCTGCCTGGCGTGCGAACCGTTCGAGATGGATGCCTGGGGCGTCGATGTCATGGTAGCGGGGTGTCAGAAGGGTCTGATGACCCCGCCGGGCATGGGTTTTACATTCGCAAATCCGCGCGCGTTCGAAAAACGGCAGAGCCTGTCCCGTGTGTCGCCCTATTTCGACTGGGTCCCGCGGTTTCATCCCCAGATGTATTATCAGAACTTCTTCGGCACCGCCCCGACGCATCACATCTTTGGTCTACGCGAGGCGCTGGACATGCTGCTCAAGGAGGAGGGGTTGGCAAATGTCCTCAACCGGCACCGCGTGCTGGCCGAAGCGGTATGGGCCGCGGCCGAGGTTTGGGGCGAAACAGGGATGGTCGCCGCCAATGTTCCGCAACGGATCCACCGGTCGGTCGCGGTGACCTGCCTGCGGAGCGGGCCGGGCGATGACGTGAGGTTGCGCCGCTGGGCCGAGGAAGAGGCCGGGTTGACCCTGGGGATCGGCTTGGGGATGGAGGCCAAGTCCGGGGTCCATGCCGAAGGCATGTTCCGTATCGGCCATATGGGTCACTTGAACCCACCCATGATACTGGGAACCCTGGCAACCATAGAAGCGGGCATGAGTGCACTGGGGATCACGCATGGGGGCGGTGCGCTGCGCGCAGC
>JBCCYF010000042.1:0-33063 GCA_039190275.1 Pseudomonadota bacterium
ACCACCTCACCGTCCTGCATGACAACCACCTGATCCGCAAATGTGAGTGCCTCGGTCTGGTCATGGGTGACGTAAATCATGGTGACCGCCACCTTCTGGTGAAGCTCCTTGAGTTTTGAACGCAGTTTCCACTTCAGCGCGGGGTCGATGACGGTTAGGGGCTCGTCGAACATGATCACATTCACGTCGTCGCGCACCAACCCACGGCCCATCGAGATCTTTTGTTTCGCATCCGGTGTCAGTCCGGCCGCGCGCCGGTTCAGCACATCATCCAGTTCCAGCATCGTTGCGATCTCGTGCACGCGCCGGTCGACCCGTTCCGCATCCACACCCCGGTTGCGCAGGGGAAAGGCAAGGTTGTCGTACACCGTCATCGTGTCATAGATCACCGGGAACTGAAAAACCTGCGCGATGTTGCGCTGGTCCGGCGCAAGGTGAGTGACATCCTGACCGTCAAACAGGATGCGCCCCTGACTTGGCACGATCAACCCCGAGATGATGTTGAGCAGGGTTGACTTGCCGCACCCCGAAGGACCTAACAGGGCATATGCCCCGCCGTCCGACCAGTCGAGGTCAATCCTTTTCAGCGCGTAGTCCTCGGGTCCACTGGGCATCCGACTATAGCTGTGGCGCAGATCGGCAAGGGTGATCTTAGCCATCCGCAGCCCCTTTGGCGGCAAGCGCCCCGTCCGATGCAAAGTACATGCACGCCTCTGGAATCATGTGAAAGTCATGCGCCTCGCCCAAGGTATAAGGATGGACACCCGCCGAAAGCGAGACCCAGGCTTGATCGCCCAGGGCAAAATGCGCGACGCTTTCCGAACCGCTGAGCTCGGTAATCAGCACCGTGCCGGATAACGAGACCGAGGCGCGTTCGGGTGCATTTGGGGTCACATGGTGTGGACGAATACCGACCGTGTAACTGCCATCGCTCAATGACGCTGCCGCGCCGGTTGCCGCCCAGGTGACCCCACCCAGATGAAACTCGGCGCCGCGTTTGGTGACGGGCGCGGTGTTGATCGGGGGATCCGAGAATACCCGGGCCGCATCCAGATTTGCAGGGGTGCGATATGTCTGTGCGGTCGGACCAAACTGGCTGACACGCCCCTCGGTCACCAATGCAGTATACCCCCCCAACAGCAACGCTTCCGAGGGCTCGGAGGTCGCATAGACCACGATGGCACCGCGGCCGGCGAACAGATCGGGCAGTTGCTCGCGCAGTTCTTCGCGCAGTTTGTAGTCGAGGTTGGCCAGGGGTTCGTCCAGGAACACCGCCCTGCTTTCCTTGACAATGGCCCGCGCCAGCGCTGTTCTCTGCTGTTGACCGCCGGACAGTTCCTGTGGTTTGCGTTTGAGCATAGGGCCAAGTTGAAGGATGTTGGCGGCCTCCTCCACGCGTCCGGCAATCTCTGACTTTGGAACCCCCGAAACCCTGAGCGGCGAGGCGATATTGTCAAACACGTTCATGTGCGGGTAATTGACGAAAAACTGGTGGACCAGGCTGATGTTACGTTTCTGCGGTGTCATGCCCGTAACATCCTCGCCGTCCATCCAGACCGAGCCCGACGTCGGCCGCTCAAGCCCCGAGAGCAAGCGGATCAATGTGCTTTTGCCCGCGTTTGTTGCGCCCAACAGCACATTGAACCCGCCTGGCTCAAGCGCAATCGAGGTGTCGTGGATGTGCATATCCACGCCGACACGTTTGGTCACCGACCGAAGCTCTAGCGCCATCTGGATGTCTTTCCGTGAGGGACCGGGGCCCTTGGACGGGCCCCGGCCGATAGGTATGGTGGACTACTGCGACGCCCAGCGGGCGACCAGTTCGTCATAGTTTACCGTCTCACCCTGCGGTTTCTCATTGTCCAGCTTTGCTTTGGGCGCGCCGTCCTGAGACAGCCAGAACTCCGCGTCCTGCTCTTCATTGAGGCGCGGGCCACACCCCCCATAGACGTTGGCAGCCTCGTCAGCCTGCTGCATCCTGGCCATGGTGATGTCCATTTCCTCGGCCAGCCGGTCCATCGCTTCCTGCGGGGTAAAGGCCCCCGAGTTCACGTCACCGATCTGCTGCCACCAGATCTGCGCCAGCTTCGGGTAGTCGGGCACGTTGATCCCGGTGGGGGACCATGCCACGCGGTCGGGCGAGCGGTAAAACTCGACCAGTCCGCCCAGTTTCGGCGCCCGTTCGGTGAAGCTTTCGTGCCGGACCGAGCTGTCGCGGGCAAAGGTCAGGCCCACGTGGCTCTTGCGGACATCCACTGTTTTCGACGTGACGAACTGCGCATAAAGCCAGGCAGCTTTGGCACGGTCCAGCGGTGTCGAATTGAGGATCGTCCAGGAGCCGACGTCCTGATACCCCACCTTCTGACCTTCGGTCCAATAGGGGCCATGCGGACTTGGCGCCATCCGCCACAGCGGGTTACCCTCGTCGTCGACGGTATTGTTGCCCTCGGACTTGGGCTTGACCATGTCCGCGGTGAACGCCGTGTACCAGAAGATCTGTTGCGCGACATTCCCCTGTGCCAGTGCGGGTAGCGACTGGTAGAAGTCATAGCTGGCCGCGGCAGGAGGGGCATAGTTACGCAGCCACTCGTCCCATTTGCGGATAGCATAAACCGCCGCCGGGCCGTTTGCAGCCCCGCCGCGGGTGACACTTGCACCGACCGGGTTGCAGGTTCCGGGCTCCATCCGGATACCCCATTCGTCAACCGGGATCCCGTTTGGCTCACCCACATCACCCGCGCCGGCCATGGACAACCAGGCATCCGTCATACGCCAGCCCAGATCCGGGGCGCGTTTCCCGTAATCCATGTGCCCGTAGATGGTCACCCCGTCGATCTCGCCCACATCCTCGCTAAAGAACGCCGCGATATCCTCGTAGGCCGACCAGTTCACCGGAACACCCAGCTCGTAGCCGTATTTCTCCTGAAAGGCTGCCTTGTACTCTTCGTTGTCGAACCAGTCTTTGCGGAACCAGTACAGGTTCGCGAACTGCTGATCCGGCAACTGATAAAGGTCACCATCAGGGCCGGTGGTGAACTGAATGCCCATGAAGTCATCCAGATCGAGGGTGGGGCTTGTTACATCCGCGCCGTCACCGGCCATGAAATCGGTCAGGTTGTAGGCAAGCTGCAACCGCGAGTGAGTACCGATCAAGTCGCTGTCGTTGACATAGGCATCATACAGGTTGCGCTGGGTCTGCATCTGCGTCTGAACAGCCTGGACAACCTCGCCCTCGCCCAGGATCTGATGGTTGACCTTGATCCCCGTGATCTCTTCAAACGCTTTGGTCAGAACATCCGACTCGTAGCCATGTGTCGGAATACCCTCTGACAACACGTTGATTTCCATGCCGCTAAAGGGCGCTGCGGCATCGATGAACCATTTCATCTCGGCCATCTGCTCGTCTTTGCTCAGCACCGAGGGTTGAAACTCTTCGTCAATCCACTTTTGCGCCGCTGCCTCATCCGCGATGGCCATCGGCGACGCGCTTACAAGTGCCAGCGCCGCAGCGGCTGACATCAGATGTTTGTGCATCATGTCCTCCCAATATTCCTAAAGCCGCATCTTTTGTGCGGCTCGGCAACGTTAGGGGATCGCAATTCCCTGTCAATGGCTTTGGGTTGTCAGGGACGCACGGTCACCCGCGCCAACCCCCTCGTGCTCTTGCATTGCGGCGGGGGGCTACCCGGCATAATCAGGTGTCAGGCCGTCACGTCAGACCCAAGGATCGGAGAGACGTGGCGGGGCAAAACGGCAACTCTGGGGGGCACATGTCCGAAGGCTATCTGACAACACATGTTCTGGACACTGCGCGTGGACGCCCGGCGGATGGGGTGAGGGTTCTACTGTATCGTGTCAGCGGCAACAGCCACAGAAAGATCGCCGAAGCTGTCACCAACGCGGACGGCCGAACGGACGTACCGCTGCTTGCGAAAGGGGCTTTCACCCCCGGCACTTATGAGCTGATTTTCCAGACCGGCGCGTATCTTTCAGCCATGGACGACGCCGCCGATGAACCGCGGTTTCTTGATCAGATACCTATACGTTTTGGCGTCAGCGACGGAACGGCACACTATCACGTCCCGCTTCTGCTTTCGCCCTTTGGGTATTCCACCTATCGCGGAAGCTAGGGTCTGCGATCCGCGCCATGGCTTTAGTTCACCACAATATGGGTGCCTGCACCGAAGAGCATCACGTCCCGAGGGATCGCGCGCCCAGGAACTGTTGAGGTTCATTCAAACACATGTGTGAACAACAAGTACCGACCTGGTCTGTCAACCATCAGGATGAACAAAAGCCTTGATCCATTTTTCCGCCCCGTTGCCTGTTGCTGCCGTTTTCAGACAGGCCAGCATCAACTGGAGCTTCTGAATTCGATGCAGATCCACATGCGTTACCATCCAGATTGAAACCGGTATCGCCTGATCATGCGGCAGCACCGGATGAACATCCGTGCGACAATCCACATCCATATCGCTGAGAAATCCCAGGCCCAGCCCGGAAAAAACAGAGTCCCGTGCCACATCCATATCTGTTGTCGCGATCGCAATCTGGGATGGATGCACATGTTCTGCGAACCACGCAGCGAACGGGGTTCTGGGGTTCGCGGTCGGAGGTCCGACGAATTCATGCCGACGCAGATCGGCTTTGCCAAGCGGCATACCCTTGCGCGCGATATACCTGTCATGCGCATAGAGGTTCAGCGAGAAACGCCTGAACAGCTGCACCACATAGTCGGGGTGGTCCGGCTCGGGTCCGGCCCGAAGTGCGATATGCGCTTCGCCATATTCAAGCTTCGCCAGATCCTCACTTGCCATGATCACAACGCGGCATCCGGGATTGTCCGCGCGGAAGCGGCTTATGGCACCCATGACCAGCCCGGAAAAGAGCGGCAGAACGCTCAGCTTGATCTCGCCTTCGGCGCGCGCGTTCAGGCCGCGCGCACGGCCGGCAAGATCATTAAACAGCTCTTCGGTTTTTTGCGCGACGCGAAGTGTTTCCTCACCCAGTTCCGTCAAGCTGTAGCCGCGCGCATGGCGGAGGAATATCCGAGCGCCGATCTCCTGCTCCAGCACATCTATGTGGCGGTTGACCGTCGCCCGATGCAGACCCAGGGATTGCGCCGCACCGCTTACCGTGCCCAGTTTCGCAACCTGATACGCGGTACGCAGTTCCGCCCACTTGTCCATGATCGTTATGCCTATTTTACGCGCATAGAATGCGGAAATTCGCGCGTTGCGCTCTTTCAGTCAGCATATCATATGACGCGACCAGGGGATACCAAGCCCGGAGAAATCCAATGAAGATCGTCTCACTCGCGTTGCGCGTCTTGCTTTCCGTCGTTTTCGTTGGTGCCGGTGCCGCAAAACTGGCCGGGGTTGAGATGATGGTCGCGACCTTCGACACCATCGGGTGGGGCCAGTGGTTCCGATATGTCACCGCCGCAGTGGAAATCGGGAGCGTTGGCCTGCTCTGGGTACCGGGGCTTCAGCTCCTGGGCGCTGGGCTGCTCATGATCACGATGATATGCGCCGCCTTGTTCCACCTGCTCGTGCTTGGGCCCTCAGCACTCCCATCGCTGGTTCTTGCGGTTCTGTGCGGCGTCTTGGTCTTCCATTTCTGGCGCAAAAGTGCCGCGATCCACCCCCAGTAAACCAGATTGGATAAGTACCGTGTCTGACAAGATCGTTCTGGCGTTCGCCGCGAGCAACAACACCAATTCCATCAATGCAAAACTGGCCCAACATGCCGCCAGGATCCTCAAGGTGGATCTGGCGGCCAATGTGACCATCTATTCGCTAGACTTGAACGACTACGAAATGCCGATCTACAGCCCACAGCGCCAGGAGGCCGAAGGTATCCCACCGCTGGCCCAGGCTTTTTTTGACAAACTTGGCGCGGCTGACGCCCTGATCATTTCCTTTGCCGAATACAACGGTTCCTACACAAGCGCATTCAAGAACATTTTTGACTGGTGCAGTCGGATCGACATGAAGATTTATCAGGACAAGCCCATGCTGGCCCTTGCCACGTCGATCGGCGGTCGTGGCGGGCAGAATGTGCTGCAGACGGTGCTTACGGCGGGACCCTTTTTCGGGGCTGACATCAAGGCAAGCTTTTCATTTGGCCCCTTCTCTGAACACTTCGATGCAGACGCCGGACATCTGACGACGCCCGACCTTGCGCAGCAGCTGAGCGACGCGGTGGCCAAACTCAAAGAAGCGATTGAAAGCTAGCCTCGGGATCATCATTCGGGTGCACTTGGCATCAGGTTCAAATCACGACCGACCGTGTTTGGATCGCTTTCGCGGGTCACGCGCTATTCGCCCTCTCGAATTATCCCCCTGACCGGAATTGCAAAGCAGGTTTCTTTTACACGGGCCCTCAAGTGCTGGCGTGGTCTGAAATCGGCATCCATTCGAAACCACGCGTGTCCGCCCGCTCGTCCTACCCACACGATCACCCTCAGGCCGAAGGGGTGTGGCGACCATCTTCAGGCGAAGGACTTATTAATTTTTTCAATGGCTTCCTGGCAATCAAGCCATAGATCGCGATCCTCGGTTTGCTCCATAAGATCAGAAACATTCCCCTTCCAGAAGTTCATGATGCTCAGCTTAACACTCTTCGGCGCGGAAAAGTCATGGAGGCGGCGCAGCTCCGGCAGCTCTGTCTGAACCAGAAACCGGACGTGCGCGCGGACACCGCCCTCCGTTGCCGCGGCCATAGGTCCCTGAGTAAGCTGTGCTACGACGTCCTCGCCGCTCTGGTCTCCGAGAAGCACGACGTCCGGTCCAAGGTTGAGCAGATACCCCCCGTCAGCGTCGTGCAGAAGAACCGGGCAGTTTCCAAGTAGCGCGACACGCTCGACCACTTCCCGCAAACCGCCGATCACAAATGCGGCCATCTGTTGCTCGGGCATCTCATAGCCCGCCGTCAGGTCCACTGCCCGTCCAAGCCTTTCGGTTTGGTTCAGCACATACTTCCCGATCGCCGTAAACGGTACCACGAGCATGCGGTCATCCGGATCCGCAAGCGTATCCATCAGATCACGGTCGAGCTGTTTACTTGCCAATAGGACCGGTTGATTGCGAAACACGTCATTCGCGACCATCGCAATTTTCTGCCCCAGCTTGTTGTCGCACAGGAACCGGAGTTTGCGCTCCGACGTCTCAAGCACCTCGCGGAGAAACGCATTTTCGTGCATGCCCCGATACACTGCAACCTCCGGAGGTAGTGCTCCGGATAACCAATCACCCAATAGCATGCCCATTCCTCTGCCCGTTACTCATGTTTCCAGAATAAAGATCATACTAAGACCCTAAAACATCTTAATTTGGACATGCTTTTAAGGTGATATTTGGGCAAGACATTGTTATCGTCAGAGGCTAGTCGTGTCAAAGATTGTATACTCCCACAGGATGCAGGGCATCCTTCAGCAAGTTGTCGTGGACTTGGGTCTAGCCCTCACTCTCAGCGACAAGGGTTCTGATGTTCAACTAGCCGAAAACGAGAAGATGTTTTCGGATCTGGCGATGATGATGAATGTTGAATTCAAACGGGATCAGGCGAACGGGGTTACCATCTTCACGTTCCGACGGAAACGGTAGGTCAGTGCCACGTGTGTGTTATGTGTTTCAAAGAGTGTTACAATGGGAAAGCAAAAGGATAGTACTTCCGGATTTGGCCAGAGTCGCCGGGCGGGCCTAAAGCTGTCGCGGGCCAGTCGGGTCCGCAAAACACAGTCGGAACAGGGCGGTTTCAGCATCGTTTGGCTGTTGGTTTTGCCGCCGGTGGTTGCGCTCGCCTCAGCTGCGGTATTTCTGAACTTCGAGGGCAATGAAACGGCGGGGGCCACACCGCGCGTCTCCGGGCCGGTTGAACGAACACAGGATAATATGAGCGATGTGAATGTTGCCGCAGGCCAGGAAGCGGCTGTCGTTCCTGCGGCGTCGGCATCGCTGGAACCAAAGTCCCTGCTACCCAAGCTCAGTTCCGAAACAAAGTATGATCAGGGGTTCAGCGTGATGACGGATATCCCGTTGCTCGCCGCGACGCCTTCGGACCTTGCCAAGGCGCAATTGGATGCACCTGTGCCAACACTCTCGGACCCAATACCGGCTGCAAACACCGTGCCCGTCGTCATCGAACAGTCTTGCGTCGACTCCCTTAGAGAAAATTTAAGTCCAACTGTATTCTACTTTGAACGGGGCGCCATCTCACTCGACGAGACAGATACACGGCGGATGATCACCAGCCTCCGCCAGATCTCCGAATGCCCTGAGGCATTTGTCGAGGTCGGGGGCCATTCAGACAAGGTTGGCGAATTTGGCTTCAACGTAGAACTCAGCTGGAAGCGCGCGGAAACAGCGCTGCTTCTGGCTGGGGAAAATGGCCTTGATACGGATCGGATCGAGGTGATCGGCTACGGGGACAGACGGATGGTCAGCGAAGGTGAAACCGAGGCCGACCATGCGCTGAACCGACGGATCGAATTGACCATCCGGTAATCACGTTAACGGATTAACACTAGGCAACTTACGTACTATGGATCAAGTCACTCAAATGCTGAATACACTTGCGGCCATCGAGGCGCCCGTACCTGATATTGTCATCGTCGCTCTCGCTGCTGCGCTCCTCATCTCTCTCGCTCGCATTGGATCGCAACGTCAGAAGCGTGAAATTGAGCGAATAGAGGATGTATACCAGTCGGAATTGACCCGTGTGACCCGAGGACTGAATACTGCGGAGTCGCGACTAAAACGAACCAAGGGAGAGATGGAACGCCTTCGCCGCGCATCCCGCAAATCCAAAGCCGCGCGCAAGCGCATCTGATCACAGCGTTTCGTCGTTGACCGCGGCAGGCGGGAGCGATCGCTTTACAGACGTAGATCTCAGGCCGTGGTGCGTGAAATTACGTAAAGGTGAAACGCGTTATCTGGACAAAGGGGCGCCACTAGATCCGTCGGTTCGCGTCCATGCGCTTTCGGAATCCAGAGGTTACGCGACAAGCATACGGCGGCGCCGGAGTCTGATCAGGTCAGCTCGTCAGACAGATCCTGCAACACATCCAGCAGACTCTCCACACTCACCGTCTCGGGGTTCACATCGTTGGAGGCAAAGTACCTTAGGAATATACCCTTGGTCTGCTCGTCCATACCTTCGTGAAGCCCCATCGACCATGTCGGGAACATGCGCTCGCGCACGTCCAGGCAGCTGATAAGAATGATGTTGATATGGCGCGGATCGGCCGCGATACGGTGATAGATCGCGCTTACTTCCGCGCGTCCCCCTTCGAGTACCTGGAGAAACGCATTGCCGTTGTAGTGCAGAATACCCGTCACATTGTCGCGTGAGTTGTTTCTGTGGCACGTCTTCATCAACTCGCGGATCTCAAGGCTCATCGATGGATTGCGCTGGCTGTAGTATACTAGCCGTGTCAGGTTCATTTGTGGCCTCCAAGCCCATTAAGAAGCGGCGTTGGGTCAAACAACCTCCTGAACACCCTCCAGCATGATATTCTATGAAAAAATGGCAAAAAGATGCTTTTACAAGAACATTCTCGGGGCTCTAACGAATACATTTGGTCACGGTTAACCCCACCGGGCTTTCGGACATGCAGTTTGAAGTTCTCAGGCAAAACTAACTGTGGCGTGTTCGTGAAATCAACACAATTGCCTCGTCGAACATCCGGAATTCCGATGAATTTGATCCATGAATCGGGGATTAATCAGGCTGAGCCGCCCAAGGGTTGTTCTGTGCATGGCGATACGCCTTTAGGATGTAGCCCGGGCCATCCCTGTACCGCTGCCTGATCTTATTGAACGTCTGTTGTTCGCCATTGCCCAAGTGCATCCGCGCAAAACGCGCTGTAGCCTTTGCCGCGAACGACAACATGTGTCCAGCGCTTTCAGTCTGCCCGACCATCACGCCGGACCCGACCAGCCGGGCCGCGGCTCGCGGTATAGCCATGCCCGACACATACACACCACCCCCTCAATAACTCGGCAAAGTGCAAATGAACATTCCATGAAATCGCTACGCCACCCGAGGTTCGCGAAGGCAAATGGACCGCCGAAGCGGACAGAAGGGCTGCAGGTCAGGAGACCGGCACCGATATGGCAGGCCCGGATACTTGGTTCAGAGCCCGAACCTCTTCCGACAGGATCTGGGCAATTGTCCGGCAGTCCGCGGGGCTGAAGCTCAAAGGAATGCGCAGATCGAACAGGCCGGCCAGCACGGCATCGGTGCATGGAAGGTTCTGCGCAGGTACGTAACGCCAACTGCTATGCGCCGACGTGAAGCCTTGTGGCTCGTCCGCACCAAACCATTTCAACTCGACACCACGGGCAGCTGCGCTGGCAAGGAGCTTGCGCGCATCCTGTCGCGAGATACCGTCGAGGCAAAACTGCAGGGACGAGCCCACATAGGTCTCGGCAGTTGGGCGCTGCGGCAAGCGCAAACCGGGGGTTCCGCGCAGGCCGTCGCTGATCAGATCGTGGCGTTCGGTCCAGGCCGTCAGAGCGCCTTCGATCGCCTCCAGTTGCGGGCGCAGGACCGCCGCGCGCAGATTGTCCAAGCGGGCGGACATGTTCGGGGTGTCCAGCCGGATATCGCGGAAGGTTTCGGCGGGCGGTGCGGCCCCGTGCCGCTCGTACAGCATGTAGGATCCTGACAGGATGATTGCGCGCGCCATCAGGTCCGGGTCGTCGCTGGTCAAAAAGCCACCCTCACCTGAATTCATGTGCTTGTATGTCTGCGTACTAAAACATCCGGCAACGCCGAAATTACCGGACCGCGTACCGTTCCACGAAGCACCCATGGTATGGGCGCAATCCTCGATCAACAGCAGTCCCAGACGGTCACATATGGCTGCCAGCGCGTCCATGTCGCAAAGGTGACCGCGCATGTTCGACAGGAGCAGCGCCCTGGCGCCCGACGCCTTGGCTTCAAGGTCATCAAGATCAAGTGTCAGATCCGGGGTAATTTCGACGAGTCGCGGTATGCCCCCGACCGCTGCGATGGCACCGGGCACAGGGGCCAAGGTAAAACCGTTGGTCAGCACATGGTCGCCGGGGCCGACCCCAGCCGCACGCAGCGCGATCTGCATCGCCTGCCCGCCAGAGGTGACGGCCAGGCAGTACCGGCTGCCCTGCCATGCAGCATACTCAGCTTCAAGCTGGCTCACCTGCGGAACTTCGTCACCGGATGTGTTGTACCTGTGCAGGCGCCCCGAGCGCATGACGTCAATGGCGGCGGCGATCGCCTGCTCGGGGATCGCCGCCTGCTGTGTGAAGCTGCCCGTAAAGCGTCTTGCCACTCAGGACTGCCCTTTCCAGGGAACAAGCCACTTTTCGGCCATGCGCATCAGGATATCTATGCCATAGCCGATCAGGCCGATCAGTATGATCCCCATCAGCACAATGTCGGTCAGCTGGAACTTGGATGCGGCTATGATCATCATGCCCGCCCCCTTTTGCGCGGCAACCAGTTCTGCGGCGACCACCGTACCCCAACAGACCCCCATGGCAACCCGTGCCCCGGTAAAGATCTCGGGCAGCGAGTTCGGCACGATGACATGCCGCAGGATCTGGGATTTGGTCGCACCCAGAGAATAGGCAGCGTGGACTTTGGTGATATTGACACCCGAGACACCTGCCCGCGCCGCGATGGTCATGATCCAGAGTGCCGCCAGGAACAGCAGTACGATTTTACCGGTCTCCCAAATCCCGAACCAGATGATGACCAACGGGATCAACGCCAGGGGTGGGACCGGACGCATGAACTCCACGATTGGATCGAACCAGCCGCGGAACCAGCCCGACAGACCCATCGCGTATCCCAACGGTATGCCTACGATCGAGCCTGCGATGAACCCCGTGATAACCCGTACCAATGACCAGCCCAGATGTTCCCATAGAGTAAAATTCTGATAGCCTTCGCTCGCGATCTCGAAAAAGCGCGTCACGACTGCCTCGGGTGCCGGCATCCAGATCGGCTCCATCTGGAATCCCTTGCTGGGCTGAAAATTCAGCGAACCACGCGCTGTGACATTGACGGTGCCCGACGCGACATCGACCGTGTCCCCAGGTTCCACCGGGTTGCCATTGATCGCGGTCACACGGACCTCATCGCCCTCATCATTTCGGACCGCCCGGATCAGGTCGGAACGCCAGGCCTGGACCGCGATAGCGTCGTTCTTGGCAAAGCCGTCCCCTTCCTCGATGTCCGGCGCCTCGGCCTCTTCATCCACTCCATGGACAACGATCTGAATTTCAGCATCGTCGGTGTCGCCGGCCGAATTTGTCGCGGTATAGGTGAAAGAGGTGTTTCCGATGAACGGCCCGGGCACATGTACCGGTGTGATGACCGAACCCGTGAAAGCACCCCAGATCAGAAAAATCACAACGACCGACAGCACCGACGCAATTCGATCCGGTTTTACCGCGCTTTCATCTCCGAAGGTCACGGTCTTGAGCGAGGTGTAATCCTGTACTTCGCGGGCGGCGCGGTAGCGTGCCACGGCGAAGGCGCCTGCCGCAAATAGTGCGACATAGATAAAAAGGATCAGGAATCCGGTCATGCGACGTCCTCCGTCCGGCCCATGATCTCTTCTTCCATCTCCCAGATCATCGAGAGGATCTCGTCGCGGGTCTCGGCGAAGCCCTCCGACTTTTTCACCTCGCGCAGGTCGGCATCCACGCCGCGTTCGGCGAAGGGAAGACGATACTCCTTGTGGATACGGCCGGGTCTGGGTGCCATGACCAGCAGCCGCTCCCCAAGCAACAGCGCCTCTTCGACCGAGTGGGTGATCAAGATGACGGTTTTACCGGTCTCTTTCCAGAGCTTGAGCACCAGCCCCTGCATTTTCTCGCGGGTGAGCGCGTCAAGCGCACCCAGCGGCTCATCCATCAGGATCACGTCTGGCTCGTTCGCCAGGCACCGCGCCAAAGCCACACGCTGCTGCATGCCGCCTGAGAGTTCATAAACCGCCTTTTCCTTGAAATCCTGAAGGCCAACAGTCTCAAGCAGATGGTCGGTGATCTTGTCCCGCTCTCCCTTGGGCATGTTTTTCATGCGCGGTCCGAATTCGACGTTTTCACGCACACTCATCCATTCGAACAACGCGCCCTTCTGGAAAACCATCCCACGTTCGGCATCCGGACCACTTACTGTGTGACCATTAAGGGTTATTGTCCCTTCGGTTGGCGCCAGAAAGCCCGCCACGATGTTCAGAAGTGTGGTCTTGCCGCAACCGGACGGGCCCAGCACGGACATCAGTTCGCCTTTCTTCAGATCCAGTGAAACGTTCAGCAACGCCTGGACATGACTGCCGTTGGGCAGGTCGAAGCGCATGGAAATTTTGTCGATATTAAGCCCGGTCATACAGTGCCCCTGTTCATGCGAAAAGGGCGGCCCCGAGGGCCGCCCTTGTGTTGTCTCAGAGGCCTTTGGCGGCTTCGAGGTGGCTTACATCCACCGCGTCCTCGTAGCTGTCGAGGGTGCTTGGTATTGAACCCGCGTTTTGGAAGACATCCGCAACCCCGCCCATAAAGGTCTGCGCGCCGCCGCCCAGCCACTTCGCGGCGAGCTGGTCATCGACGTCAGGAAACGTAAACGTCGCCAGGCTGGCCTCGGCATCGGCCAGATCCATACCGGCATCCTTGGCGATAACCTCCAGCATCTCGGCTTTCTTCTCGCCGGAGTTCCAGAGCGTGTTCATGTCGGCGGTCACTTTGAGGAACTTAGCCAGCAGTTCGCTTTCCTCGGCGGCAAAGTCAGCCGGGACCGAGGTTACATCGAACACCAGGATACCAAGTTCTTCCTTTTCAGCACCCGTCAGGAGAACATTGCCGTCTTCAAGCATGCGGCGCAGCGCACCGCCCCAGCCGCACACCATATCGAGGCTACCCTGGGCGAAGGCGGCCTGGCCATCCGCAGGTGCCATATCTACGATTTCCATAGTCGAGATGTCGACGCCAAAGTGCTCCATCTGCTTGAGGAAGCCATAGTGCGCGGCGGTTCCGATCGGCACACCAACCTTTTTGCCGTTAAGCTCGCTTACGGTTGAGGCGTCAATTTCCAACGTGTCGGCAACGACGCAGTTGTCATTTTCCGCGTAACTGACGGCCACATCGACCGCCAGCAGGTCCTGCCCAGCCGACGCCGCAACGACGAAGGGTGGTACGCCCTGGCTGACCGAGATCTGGACGTCGCCCGATGCCATGGCGGCAGACATCGCGGTCCCGGCGTCGAAAGCCACCCAGTTGATGTCGACACCCATCGCCTCTTCATACAGGCCGGTCGCCTTGGCATACTGGAACGGCATCGGCCATTCGAGGAAATAGGCGACGGTTATCTCATCCATCGCATATGCTGCGTTGGCCCCAGTCAGCATGGCGAACCCTGCTGCTGCGCCCATCAGCTTCGACTTGATATTCATTGAAGTCTCCCGTGTTGGTCTTTCGATTGACGCTCCAGTCGGAGGCGATTTTCTATACAGCACCATCATTTTTGACTATTGTTTGTGCGATGAGCTTGTCTTGATCCCTCCTTTTGGAAACCGGGGCCAGCTTACGACTCAAAACACTAAGCGCAACCAGTAAAAGAACTGGACATACGCATCAAATAACATTGGCCCTATTGGGCTGCCCGTATCTTGGGCAGGCTCGGTACCTAACCCAGACATTGTCTGCCAACGGATAGGAGGATTCGCACTATGAACCACGCCCTGACCGCGAACGACCTGACACATGTGATCGAGGCAGACCGCGCTCACCTCTGGCATCACCTGATCCAACACAAACCCTTTGAGACAATCGATCCCAAGATCATTGTTGAGGGGCGCGGCATGCGCGTCTGGGATGCCGCGGGCAAAGAGCATATTGATGCCGTATCGGGCGGGGTCTGGACCGTGAATGTCGGCTACGGACGCGAGACGATCGCCGACGCTGTCCGCGAGCAACTGGTAAAGATGAACTTCTTTGCCGGCAGTGCAGGGTCGGTTCCTGGGTCTCAATTTGCCAAGCGCCTGATCGAGAAGATGCCGGGCATGAGCCGGGTGTACTACACAAACTCTGGTTCAGAGGCCAATGAAAAGGCCTTCAAAATGATCCGGCAGATCGCGCACAAGCGCTATGGCGGCAAGAAACACAAGATACTGTACCGCGAGCGGGACTACCACGGTTCAACCATTGCAGCGATGTCGGCCGGCGGTCAGCCCGAGCGCAACGCGCAATACGGTCCCTATACCCCTGGCTTTGTGGAAGTCCCGCACTGCCTTGAATATCGCAGTCAGTTTGGCGATGTGACCGACTACGGCGAACGCGCCGCGCGCGAGATCGAGCGGGTCATCCTGCGCGAAGGCCCCGACACCGTCGGCGCGCTGTGCCTTGAGCCCGTAACCGCAGGTGGCGGGGTGATCCCCCCGCCCGAGGGCTATTGGGAGGTGGTGCAGGAGATCTGCCAAAAGTACGACATTCTTCTGCACATCGACGAGGTGGTCTGCGGTGTCGGACGCACAGGCACATGGTTTGGCTATCAGAACTTCGACGTAAAGCCCGACTTCGTGACCATGGCCAAGGGTGTCGCCTCGGGCTATGCCGCAATTGCCTGTCTTGTGACCACCGAAGAGGTGTTCAACATGTTCAAGGACGATGTCACCGACCCGCTGGATTATTTCCGCGATATTTCCACCTTCGGCGGGTGCACCGCCGGTCCGGCAGCCGCGCTTGAAAACATGAGAATTATCGAAGACGAAGGGTTGCTCGACAATACGCTGACAATGGGCGCTCTCCTTATGGAAAATCTGCGCGGGCTCAAGGACAAGCATAAAGTGGTTGGCGATGTACGCGGCAAGGGGCTGTTCTGCGGCTTGGAGCTTGTCGCAGACCGCGCCACCAAAGAGCCTGCGGCCGAAAAGCAGGTGCAGGCGGTGGTGGGCGACTGTATGGCGCAGGGTATCGTCATCGGCGCTACGAACCGTTCATTGCCGGGCTACAACAATACGCTGTGCCTCAGCCCCGCCCTGATCGCCACAAAGGATGATATTGACCAGATTACCGACGGCATAGATCAAGCGATTACGCGGACATTTGGTTCTTAACCGAACCAAGATGTGCATTTCGACCCGGGCCGCGCGGATCAGCCGATGATCCGCGCGGCCCAAACTCTTCTGGTTGTTGCTTGCCCGCCGTCCGCGGGAGGGCAGCACCTGATCCAGCGCACATCCGTTACGGCCTTGGCGACCGCAGTACAGGATCCCAGATCACTGCAACCTGCGGGCGCTCCAAACGCGGGCGCAGGTTCTCTCGGCGTTGTCGTTCCTCCAACCGGACCGGCGCCAGAATACGCATAGCTGTTTCACATCGACCGCGCTCTTTTTCTACCGCGGCATAGTCGCGTCGAGCGTGTTGAAATCGAGGATCGGGAAAGCGGCGACCTGGCGCATTTTAGCGCTGATACAAAGATGATGCGCGCCCGGATTTCGGGCGCCAAATGACCATAAACAACGGGCAATCGCTTCTTACGAGTCAGCTCTACCCGAAAGCCGCATCGCGTGAACCAAGCTCTACGCCCTACGTCTGGCCCTATTGTCCTGAAAGCGCTATATCCAGATCTGACAAAAGGGCTGGCAATGGCAATTTCCGAGGATACCTTCTTTCTGGACCCAACCGGCACCGGAACGTTGCAAAAGCAGATCCAACGTATCGTAGCGGAGGGTATTCTGTCGGGACGCTTTCGTCCTGGGGAAAAGCTGCCCTCAAGCCGTGGGCTGGCGCAGCATCTGGGCATAAGTAGGATTACCGTGACGCTGGCCTACACGGAGCTTGTGGCCGATGACTATCTGGCCTCCCGGGGGCGATCCGGGTACTTCGTTTCCGACAACGCGCCCCGACCTCCGGTTTTTGCCCCGGCGCGTGCCACGAGGGAGGATGCGGTTGATTGGGCACGGCTAATCGGTACACGGTACTCTGCCGGACCGAAACTCAGCAAACCCGCCGACTGGCGCAAGTTTCGCTATCCCTTTATCTACGGCCAGGCCGATCCCACCCTGTTCGACCACAAGAACTGGCGGCTGTGCGCGATTCAAGCGCTTGGCTACAAGGACTTTGACGCGCTGACGGTCGATTACTTTGATCGGGACGACCCCAAGCTGGTCGAATTCATCGCCCGTCATACGCTGCCACGACGCGGTATTCTGGCAAGACCTGAGGAAATCCTTGTGACGCTGGGCGCCCAGAACGCACTCTGGCTGACGGCCCAGGTCCTGTTGACCCAACGCCGGACCGCGGTAATGGAAGACCCCGGCTACCCCGGGCTGCGCGAGATTCTGAACCAGACACGCTGTAACATGGCGATGGTCGACGTCGATGAAAACGGGTTACCCCCGGACCGCATCCCCGAGCATGCAGATGTCGTGTTTGCCACGCCAAGCCATCACTGTCCCACCGGAGCTACCATGCCGCTGGCCCGACGGCAGGAACTGATCCGGCGCGCAGCACACCACAATTGGCTCATTGTGGAGGATGACTACGAGTTCGAAATAGCGTTCCAGAACCCGCCGTCACCCGCCCTGAAATCGTTGGATCACGATGGTCGTGTCATCCACGTCGGATCATTTTCAAAGTCGCTGTTTCCGGGTCTTCGGCTGGGGTATCTGGTCGGCCCCGAGGCGTTCATTCGCGAGGCGCGCGCGCTGCGCGCAACCGTGTTGCGCCACCCGCCGGGGAACATGCAACGGACCGCCGCCTATTTTCTGTCACTGGGGCACTACGATGCTCTGATCCGCCGCATGGGCCAGATATTCCAAACCCGACGCATGTTGATGGAGCAAGCGCTTACATCAAATGGGCTAAGTTTTGCTGGTCCCAGTGCGGGTGGCGGGTCCAGCTTCTGGATGCGCGCCGACGAGGGTGTGGATACGCAGAACGTCTCCTACGCGCTGGCGAACGAAGGTGTGCTGATCGAGCCGGGAACCCTTTTCTTCAACGACGCCAGAAACCACCGCAACACCTACAGGCTGGCCTACTCCTCGATCCCGGTCGAACGTATTCCCGAGGGTGTGGCACGGATAGCAGCGGCAATGCGGTCCGCGTAACTTTGGACTTACGACAGCGCATCGACTGGCCCTAACCGGTGCCCCCACCAAGGGACTAGGGTTCGTGGAACCGGGCGGCCACAGGGCCGCAGGTCTAAATCCACGTTCAGGGAGAGATTGCGATGAAGATGACCACCGAAGAGGCTTTCGTAAAAGTGCTGCAGATGCACGGTATCGAACATGCATTCGGGATCATCGGATCGGCTATGATGCCGATCTCGGATCTGTTTCCCCGGGCCGGGATAAAGTTCTGGGATTGCGCGCACGAGATGACAGCCGGGATGATGGCAGACGGCTATACCCGCGCCACCGGCAAAATGTCGATGATGATCGCTCAGAACGGCCCTGGTATCACCAACTTCGTGACGTCGGTCAAGACAGCCTACTGGAACCACACGCCGCTGCTGCTGGTGACACCGCAGGCGGCGAACAAGACCATCGGTCAGGGCGGATTTCAGGAAGTTGAACAGATGAAACTGTTCGAGGATATGGTGGCCTATCAGGAAGAGGTGCGGGACCCGACCCGCATCGCCGAAGTTCTGAACCGTGTCATCCTTCAGGCGCATCGCGCCTCGGCACCGGCGCAGATCAATATCCCGCGCGATTACTGGACGCAGGTTGTCGACATCAATCTGCCCGCCGTTGTCGCCTTCGAGCGTCCGGCCGGGGGCGATGCTGCAGTGGGTGAAGCGGCCAAGATGCTTTCAGAAGCAAAATTTCCGGTGATCCTCAACGGGGCGGGCGTCGTTCTTGCCGATGCCATCGGCGAAAGCATGGCATTGGCCGAACGCCTCGACGCGCCGGTCTGCTGCGGCTACCAGCACAACGATGCCTTTCCCGGCTCTCACCCGCTGTTTGCCGGGCCGCTGGGGTACAACGGGTCAAAGGCCGGCATGGAGTTGATCAACAAGGCAGACGTGGTTCTCGCGCTTGGTACGCGGCTTAATCCGTTCTCGACCCTGCCGGGATATGGCATCGACTACTGGCCCAAAGACGCGAAAATAATTCAGGTCGATATCAACCCTGACCGTATCGGGCTGACCAAGTCCGTATCCATCGGCATCGCGGGTGACGCCAAAAAGGTCGCCCAACGCCTGCTTGACCTGTTGGCCGATGACGCCGGAAACACCGAGCGTACGGCGCGCAAGAACACCATTGCGCAGACCAAATCCACCTGGGCGCAGCAATTGAGTTCGATGGATCATGAGGACGACGACCCGGGCACCACGTGGAACGAACGCGCCCGCACGCGCGAACCCGAGCGCATGTCACCCCGGATGGCCTGGCGCGCCATCCAAAGCGCGCTTCCAGCGGACGCCATCATCAGCTCGGACATCGGCAACAATTGTGCCATCGGCAACGCCTATCCCACGTTCGAGCAACCACGCAAATACCTTGCCCCCGGTTTGTTCGGCCCCTGCGGGTATGGTTTTCCGGCCATTTGCGGCGCCAAGGTCGGCAAGCCCGACGTACCGGTTGTCGGCTTTGCCGGAGACGGCGCCTTTGGCATTTCGATGAACGAAATGGTCTCGGTGGGACGCGACGACTGGCCACCGATCACCATGATTATTTTCCGCAACTACCAATGGGGTGCAGAGAAGCGGAACACCACACTTTGGTTCGATGACAACTTCGTCGGAACTGAACTGGACACCGGCGTCTCGTACGCGGCGATCGCCAAGGCCTGCGGGCTTGAAGGGGTACAGGTCTCGGGGATGGACGCGCTTACGGATGCACTGGACAAGGCCATAAAGGACCAGATGAAAGCCGGGAAGACAACGTTCATCGAGGTTATCCTGAACCAGGAGTTGGGTGAGCCATTCCGGCGGGACGCGATGAAAAAACCGGTCAGCGTCGCCGGGATCAACCCCGAGGATATGCGCCCGCAAGTGGGCGCCTGATGCCAATGGACGCGCAGACCTCCCCTTTCCTGTCTGCGCGTTCCGCGGTTTGCCCACCCGAGCTGTTGGAGTTGGCCCACGCCGGGGACGTGCCCCGGGTCGCCATCGCCTCGGCGGGCGCCGCATTACCGATGGCAGCCGCGCGGCAGGCCTTCGAGGCGGGCCTAATGCACCCTATCTTTGTCGGCGAACCGGACCGGGTGCACAAGCAGGCGGACAGCCTGAACTGGGACATCTCGTCCTTCGACCTGTATCCCGTATCCGGCGAGGCCGAGGCGGGCGCACGCGCCGCAGAACTGTGCGGCGCAGGCGATGCCGACGTTCTGATGAAAGGCCAGCTGCACACCGACGTTTTCATGAAAGCCGCCCTCAACCGCGATGCCGGTCTGCGAACGGGGCGTCGACTGGTTCATGTGTTCCACATCACGCACCCGACCGGGGGACCGGCCATCACGATCTCGGATGCCGCAGTGAATGTCGCACCGGATCTCGAAACCCGACAGGATGCCACACGGGCCGTTGTGGATTTGCTGCACCGCCTTGGCAAAGCGCGGCCGCGTGTTGCGTTTCTTTCGGCCACCGAAAGCGTGCTGCCCGGCGTGCCCTCCTCGGTCGAGGGCCGCGCCCTGGCCGAGTGGGCTGCGGCGAACCTGTCCAACGCAGAGTTCTCGGGGCCGCTGGCGCTGGACCTTATCCTGTCGCCCGACAGCGCTGCAACCAAGGGGCTGTCGGGCGATCCGGTCGCTGGTTGCGCCGACGCTGTCATCGTCCCGGATATCGTATCGGGGAACACGCTGTTCAAAGCGCTGGTCTACCTGTCGGGGGGATGCGCCGCAGGCCTTGTGGTCGGCGCGAAAGTTCCCATCCTGCTGACCAGCCGCGCCGACCCACCGGCAGCACGGCTTGCCTCCGTCGCGCTTGCCGCAATCTCTCGCTCTGTCCCCTGAACACCGGAGTTCGACCCATGCCTAATATTCCGACATCCGCACGTGTTGTAATCATCGGCGGTGGCGTAATCGGTTGTTCCGTTGCCTATCACCTGACCAAGCTAGGGTGGGAGGATGTCGTCCTGCTGGAGCGTAAACAGCTGACCTCTGGCACGACGTGGCATGCGGCCGGACTGATCGCGCAGTTGCGCGCGTCCATCAACATGACCCGGCTGGCCCGCTATTCGCAGGAGCTCTATGGCAACCTTGAGGCAGAGACAGGCGTTGCTACCGGATTTCGGCGGTGTGGATCCATCACCGTTGCCTTGACCGAGGAACGGCGCGAGGAAATCCTGCGCCAGGCGTCGATGGCACGCGCTTTCGGGGTCGAGGTGGAACCACTTAGCCCGTCCGATGTTGCGGCCAGATACCCGCACCTCAATACCAAGGATGTCACCGCTGGTGTCTTTCTTCCGCTGGATGGCCAGGGGGACCCGGGCAACATCGCCCATGCGCTGGCCAAAGGCGCACGGCAACGCGGCGCGCAGGTGATCGAACACACCAAGGTCACCGGGCTGACCCGTCAGGGTCGCCGCATCACCGGTGTCCGCTGGGAACAGGCGGCAGAGAGTGGCCACATCGCAGCGGATACGGTTGTGAACTGTGCCGGGATGTGGGGCCATGAAGTGGGCCGCATGGCCGGCGCGAACGTACCCCTTCACGCCTGCGAACACTTCTACATCGTGACCGAGAATATTCCCGGGCTGGGCCAGTTGCCGGTGCTGCGCGTGCCCGACGAATGCGCCTACTACAAGGAAGATGCGGGCAAGATCCTGCTGGGCGCTTTTGAACCGAATGCCAAGCCATGGGGCATGACCGGGATCCCCGAGGGTTTTGAGTTTGATCAGCTGCCCGAGGACTTCGACCATTTCGAGCCCATTCTGGAGGCTGCCGTCAATCGCGTCCCGATGCTGGCCGAGACCGGAATTCAGACCTTCTTCAATGGTCCCGAAAGCTTCACGCCCGATGACGCCTACCACCTTGGCCTGGCCCCGGAACTCGATAACTTCTGGGTCGCGGCCGGTTTCAACTCCATCGGGATTCAGTCCGCTGGGGGCGCAGGAATGGCACTGGCCCAATGGATGGAGGATCAGGAGAAACCCTTTGACCTGGGCGATGTAGATATCTCCCGCATGCAGCCGTTTCAGGGCAACAGGAGCTATCTTTTTGAGCGTTCGAAGGAAACGCTCGGGCTGCTCTATGCCGATCATTTCCCGTTCCGACAGATGACTACCGCGCGCGGCATCCGCAGGTCACCGCTGCATGGGCATCTGCTGCAACATGGTGCCGTGATGGGCGAGTTGGCCGGGTGGGAACGCGCCAATTGGTTCGCCAATCCCGGGCAGTCGCCCGAGTATGCCTATACCTGGAAACGCCAGAACTGGTTCGAAAACCGCAATGCCGAGCATACGGCGATCCGCGAGGCGGTCGGTCTCTACGATATGTCCTCCTTCGGCAAGATACGCGTCGAGGGACCGGATGCCGAGCGGTTCATGAACTATGTCGGCGGCGGCGACTATTCGGTCCCTGTCGGCAAGATCGTCTACACGCAACTGCTGAACTCCCGCGGCGGCATCGAAGCGGATGTGACGGTGACACGTCTGTCCGAGACCGCATATCTGGTCGTCACACCTGCCGCGACACGCCTGGCCGATCAGACCTGGCTACAGCGCCATGCCGCCGGATTTGTTGTGGTAATAACCGATGTAACAGCGGGCGAAGCTGTGCTGGCGGTCATGGGGCCGAAGTCGCGGGCCCTGCTGCAATCGGTCAGCCCCAACGATTACACCAATGATACGAACCCGTTCGGCACCGCTCAAGAGATCGAGATCGGCATGGCCGTCGCCCGCGTGCATCGGGTGACCTATGTCGGTGAACTGGGGTGGGAGATTTATGTATCCGCCGACATGGCGGGCCATGTTTTCGAAACCCTGCTTGAGGCTGGCGCGGATCACGGGCTGAAACTCTGCGGAATGCATATGATGGACAGCTGCCGCATGGAAAAGGGCTTCCGTCACTTCGGTCATGACGTGACCTCAGAAGACCATGTCATCGATGCGGGTCTGGGGTTCGCGGTCAAAACCGACAAGGTTGATTTCATTGGGCGCGAGGCCGTCCTCGAACGAAAGGAAACCGGGCCGCAAAACCGGCTTCTCCAGTTCAAGCTGAATGACCCTGAACCACTGCTCTATCATGCCGAGGCCATCTTGCGGGATGGCGAAACGGTCGGCTACCTGAGCTCCGCCAGCTATGGTCACACCCTGGGCGGGGCAATGGGTTTGGGGTACATCCCCGCGCCGGGGGAGAAACCCGCAGATATCCTGGCGTCCACATTCGAAATTGAGGTGGCTGGGACACGGGTATCGGCGCAGGCCTCCCTAAGACCGATGTATGATCCGAAGTCCGAGCGGGTGAAGGTCTGAGAGGCGGCCTACACCGGTTCGATGGTTTCGGCCCTTTAAGCAGGTTGCTGGCCGAGGCACCGCGCAAGCGTCAGCCACCGATATGCCACGCCGGATAGGGTGGGTGTGCGGCACGCGATAGGACTAGTGCGCGGGATTACTTGATCGAATATGTAGTAACCTTCGCGAGGTGTTTTCAAAGGGCGATAGATGACAATTGAGGTCGAGTGTGTTGTCCCAGCCGGTGCGAAGGTCGGCGAAGGGGCGGTATGGGACGATCGAATAGCGGTGCTCTGGTGGGTTGATATTCTAGCAGGGCTTATCCACTGCTTCGACCCCAAAAGCGGGCGGAACACCACCGTGGCATTTGGCGAGCCTGTCGGCTGTCTTGCTGTACGAGAGGCCGGGGGCCTGGTTCTGGCGGCCAAAACGGGCTTTTGGTTCTTTGATCCCGTCACGGGCACGCGTAGGGCCATACACGACCCCGAAGAAAACCTGCCCCAGAACCGGTTCAATGACGGCGCAACCGACGCGCAAGGGCGGTTCTGGGCCGGTACGATGAATGACGGCGCCGCCGGGGATCCGGGCGGCTCATTCTATCGGCTGGATCCGGACCTTAGCGTGACCCATTGGCGGGGTGGCATACACACGACCAATGGGCTGGCGTTCTCTCCGGACGGACGCCGCATGTACTTTTCCGACAGTCACCCCAAGGTCCGATCAATCTGGGTCAGTGACTATGATACCGATCGCGGCGTGCCAGGCGAACCGGCGTTGTTCCTTGATACAAACACCATCCCGGGCCGCCCTGACGGTGGTACTGTAGATGCCGAGGGATGCTATTGGCAGGCCGGTGTCTCCGGTTGGCAGATCTACCGGATTTCGCCGGCAGGAGAGATCCTGCTGACCATTGACATGCCGGTTGAAAAACCCTCAAAGCCCATGTTTGGCGGACCGGGGTTGGACACACTCTATGTGACCTCGATCGGTACGGGCGTCACGCCGGGTTCCGCGCATCGGCAACCCGATGCCGGGGGGCTGTTCGCGATCCATGGCCTTGGCATTCATGGAGTACGTCAAACCCGCTTTGCAGGCTGATCGGGGGAAGGAACCGGAAAGAATGAAGAGACTACTGATCACTGGCGCGAACGGCGGGCTGGGGTCTGTATGCAGGGCGCGGTTGGGCCATCTGGCGGATACAGTCCGCCTGGCGGTGCGCAGCAAAATTACAGATCTGGCGCCGCATGAGGAACTGGTTGTTGGAGATCTGTCGGACCCCGTCGCCGTAGATGAAATGGTCGCAGGGTGCGATGGAATTGTGCATATGGGCGGACAATCCATCGAGGCCTCATGGGAGGTGATCCAGAGCTCAAATATCGATGGCATGTACAATCTCTACGAAGCCGCCCGCGCACATCGGTCACCACGGATACTGTTCGCCAGTTCAAACCATGCCATCGGGTTTTATCCTCAAACAACCAGAATTGACGCCGACGCGCGCACGCGTCCCGACGGGCTTTACGGCGTATCCAAGGTATTTGGCGAGGCTCTGGCGTCCATGTACTACGATAAATTTGGGATCGAGACGGCGTGCGTGCGCATCGGCTCCTGTCTTCCCGAGCCCGAAACCCATCGGATGCTCTCAACCTGGCTGAGCCATGATGACTTTGTTCGCTTGGTCGAATGTGTGTTCCGCGTCCCGATCTTGGGGTGTCCGATTGTTTACGGCGTCTCCAACAATGACGCGAGCTGGTGGAACAATGATCAGGTCTCGTATCTGGGCTGGAAGCCACAAGATAACTCCGAAGCACATCGCAAGCGCCTGGACCAGCAGCTTGGTCCCCCGGACCCGGCCGCGGCGGATGCGATCTATCAGGGCGGGACATTCGCTACCGACCGCATACACAAAACCGACTAGCGTCACGCACCGGGCAAGCAACGCCGTTCCAGGGGGCACATCCTTCGGCACATCTAATGCAACGGAAAAGCCCTTTCTCTGCAGTTGGTGGACCGATTTGGTGCATTGGCGCAAAACTAGGCTATGAAACGGGATCGACGGACAGGACCCATTGTATGAGCACACGAAAAAAGACGTACTCCCAGCTCCGTTCGGCCAGATGGTTCGAGCCGGACGACCTGCGGTCATTTGGTCATCGCAGTCGCGCCATGCAGATGGGCTTGTCCGCCGATGACTGGGACGGAAAACCGATCATTGCGGTCCTGAACACCTGGTCAGAGCTGCAGCCCTGCCACATGCACCTCCGCGACCGGGCCGAGTTTGTCAAGAAGGGCATACTGCAGGCGGGCGGAATGCCGGTCGAGCTGCCTGTCCATTCACTGTCGGAACAGTTTCTGAAACCGACCTCGATGCTCTATCGCAACATGGTCGCGATGGAGGTTGAGGAACTGCTCCGATCGCACCCCGTGGATGGTGCGGTACTGATGGGCGGATGCGACAAGTCCACTCCGGCGCTGGTAATGGGCGCCGTTTCGATGGGGTTGCCTTTCATCTTTTTGCCCGCCGGTCCGATGCTGCGCGGCAACTACGCGGGTCAGATTCTGGGATCAGGCAGCGATGCGTTCAAATACTGGGATGAACGCCGGGCTGGCACGATCGATACGGAAAAATGGCAGGGGATCGAGGGCGGTATCGCCAGATCCTATGGGCATTGCATGACAATGGGTACCGCCTCCACGATGACGGCCATTGCCGAGGCGCTTGGGCTGTGCCTGCCTGGCGCCTCATCCATACCGGCCCCGGACGTAAACCATCAACGCATGTCTGCCGCCTGCGGGCGCCGGATTGTCGATATGGTTTGGGAGGATCTGACCCCGGACACGATCATTACCCGTGCCAGCACCCAGAACGCCGTCACAGTGGCGATGGCCACCGGTTGCTCGACCAACGCGATCATCCATCTGATCGCCATGGCCCGACGCGCGGGCGTCCCGCTAGGGTTGGATGACTTGGACCGGGTCGGTCGCACGACCCCGGTTCTTGCCAACATCCGACCCTCGGGCGACACTTACTTGATGGAGGATTTCTTCTATGCCGGTGGCCTGCGCGCGTTGATGAAAGAGTTGGGCGACACGCTGGATCTGTCCTGTCTCACAGTCACCGGCAAACCTGTTGGGGATGGATTAGAGAGCGTCGAAAACTTCAACACCGATGTTATTCGTCCGCTGTCGAACCCGGTCTATAAGGAAGGTTCGCTGGCGGTTCTGCGCGGCAACCTTGCCCCAGATGGAGCCGTGATCAAACCGGCGGCCTGTGACCCGAAGTTTCACACACACTCGGGGCCCGCCATCGTCGCCGACAGCTATCCCGAGATGAAAGCGATCATAGACGATCCGGACTATCCGATGACCCCCGACAACGTGCTGGTTTTGCGCAACGCAGGTCCCCATGGCGGACCGGGCATGCCGGAATGGGGGATGATCCCTATGCCACGTGCGCTGCTCAAGGACGGGCACCGCGACATGGTGCGCCTGTCTGATGCACGCATGTCCGGAACCTCATTTGGGGCCTGCGTGCTGCATGTGGCGCCCGAGGCATATGTGGGCGGTCCCCTGGCCCTTATCCAGACCGGCGATATCATCACGCTTGATGTCCCGAACCGGAGGTTGGAGGTCGCGGTATCTGAGGCGGAGATGGCAACCCGTCGCGCCGCATGGACCGCGCCAAAGCCGCGCTACGAACGTGGATACGGCCAGATGTTCCTGAAACATATAGAACAGGCCGACAAGGGCTGTGATTTTGACTTTCTGCGCAGTGACTTTGGCGGCCCGACGCCCGAGCCGGACATACATTAGTCTACCGCCCGGGGGCGTACGTCGTGCCGGCTGCCTCCGGCGGGATAAAAGCCGTGCCAAGACGTCCGGCGTTCCGATGGCTTTGGGCAATGCAGACTGTTTCTTGATCGAGTGGTGTTCGCGCCCAGGTCGTTTAATGCAAAGCAGAGCCCGGCGGGATGCACATTGGGGGCTACAGTCGGCTGGCTTGGGCGGCGCGTTTCCCACCCTATCGCCCCGGTTCAAAAAACGTGCCTAGAAAGAACTTTCTAATCCCGCGGCACATCTGCTAAGCGGGGCCCCGGACGCGTGAGGATAGCATAAATGACCGCAACAGACGAACCGGTCACGCCAAGTGTCAGGGCGTAAGCCGGACCGCAAATCGACCGCGTGTTCCCGCGTAGGTCCGGTACGCACGGATCTGCGTCAAACTACGAAAGAACGGAGCACGCAAATGAGGGATGTCGAAACCGATATGACGCTGGCCATACGTGGGGCAGACGTCATTCTGGCGGATGAAATTGTCCCCGCGGACGTTCTGATCGTAGATGGTCGGATTGCCGAAATTGGAGATATCCCCGGCACGCACACGGAATTGGACGGGCGCGGACAAATCCTCGCGCCCGCACTGGTCGATGTGCACGGAGATGCATTTGAACGCCAGTTGATGCCACGACCCGGCGTGTTCTTCCCAGTTGACACTGCCGTCCTGGAAACTGATCGGCAACTTGCCGCGAACGGGATCGCAACCGCGTTTCACGCAATTACGCTCAGTTGGGAGCCCGGGTTGCGCGCCGTCTCGCGCGGGGCGGAGCTTGTTCAGGCGTTGATCGATATGGCGCCGCGCCTGACCGTAGAAAACCGGGTACAACTGCGGTGGGAGACATTTGCCTTTGAGGCAATTGAACTGATCGAAAACGCGCTCAAGGGACCGTTGCTGCCGTCGATTGCATTTAACGACCACACTTCGATGATGATGCGGTCATTCGATGTAGCGGTCCAAGACCGCGCGTTCGAACAGTCGCCCGACTTCACCGTCGCCGATCTTGCGGATACGCGCATGCGGGGGCGGGTCGCGGGCAGCGCGCGGCGGGCCGATCTCGAGATCGATCCCTACATCGCTAAACTCGGGCAGGTTTGGGCACGCCGCGAACGCGTCGACGCCGCCATTCAGCGAGTGGCCAGCGCCGGACGCGCCGCCGGAGCGGCGATGTTCAGCCACGATGACACGCAGCCTGAAACGCGTGCATACTACAGGGCCCTGGGCGCATATATAGCCGAGTTTCCCATGGTACTGGAGGTCGCAAAGGCAGCCCGGGCAGCGGGGGAACCGATCATCTTTGGCGCACCCAATGCGGTGCGCGGTGGCTCGCACATCGGCTCCCTTGGCGCGGCGGATATGGTTGAGGAGGGGCTGTGCGATGCCCTTGCCTCCGATTACTACTATCCCGCGATGCTCGCCGCAGTGGCCCGGCTTGATGCCGAAATGCGCGCGTCGAGGCCAGCCCTTTGGTCCCTTGTGTCTACCGGTCCCGCAAGGGCCTCGGGCTTGATGGATCGTGGGGAAGTTTCAGTGGGGCAGCGGGCGGATCTGGTTCTGGTCGATTGGCCGAATGGACAGACCCCGGCGGTCCGGACCACACTGAGCGCGGGCCGTATCGCCTACCAGTCGCACGCAGCGTCCTCCTGAGACTGACCACCAGCCGCGACTATCGGCACCCTGCTGTGAGAAGCCCTGTTCCGGTTCGATGTCAGCCATCGAAGACCGCGCCGCAATAACCAGAAAAACTCCAAGGCTCGCTGGAAAACGGCGTCTAGCCCCGGAATAGCCACATCAGATCACCTGAATTCAATGAGCATCATTTAGGCAGATGTGCCTCATGGACTTTGATCCGGTTGTGCGGGTTAGAAAATTCTTGACTCACCTCACCGATAGATAACATGCTACATAGCAGCACTATTGTGCCGCTATGTAGAACAATAGGGAAAACATGATGCTCTCCAAATCCTCATTCATCGGCATAGCCGCTGCTGCAGTAGCCATGCTCCCCACCGGCACGTTGGCAGAAAGTCCGACCGTCAAGCAGATCGTGGAACGCGGGACTCTTCTCTGCTCGGGGCACAACGGCAGCTACTTCGGTTTCGTGGAAGTAAACGACAAGAACGAGTGGAAAGGCCTCGATATCGATCTGTGCCGGGCTTTGACCACTGCGATCCTGGGCGATCCCGATGCAAACCAGATTGTTCCGCTGTCATGGGCTCAACGTTTCCCCGCTCTGCAGTCGGGAGATGTGGATGTGATCATCAAGGCAACCGGTTGGACCATGGGACGCGACACCGAACTCGGCCTCCAGTTCAGCCTGCCTTACTTCTTTGGCGGCACGCAGTTCATGGCCCATGGTGAGCTGGGTATCACCGAGGCCAAGGATCTGGACGGCGGTACGATCTGTGTCGAGGCTGGCACGACGATCGAGCGTATCTCGGCCAATTACCTGTCCACAATTGATGTCGAGCACACGATGGTATCCTATGAAAGTGCGGCTGAATTGCGGGCCGCATATGTCGCCAATCGGTGCGACGCATTCGCGGGCTGGGGGCCAAATCTGGCCGTTCTGCGCGCCACGGAAATCGACAATCCGGATGCGCACGTCATCCTCAATGACCAGCTATCGTCCGAGCCAATCTCGGCGGCGATGCGCCAAGGCGACGAGGAGTTTGTCGATGTCGTGAACTGGATGCTGGCAGCGTTGCTGATTGCGGAAGAGGAAGGGGTGACCATGGCCAATGTTGAAGAGATGGCCGCAACACCGCCCAACCCAAAGGTTGCGCGTCTCTTGGGCGTTGAACCCGGAATGGGCGAGCGTCTGGGGCTGCGGGACACTTGGGCGCGCGAGATGATCGCTGCCGTGGGAAATTTTGGTGAGGTCTATGACCGCAACCTGGGGGCGGACAGCCCCTATAAGCTGGACCGCGGCCTTAACAACCTGTGGAGCCACGGTGGCGTACTATACGCTCCGATCCTCGACTGACACCATCACGCATGTCGGGTCGCCCGCCCTGGGCGACCCTATCAATCCGACTTTGGCCCGGAGGGTGCACAATGGCCACTGCTGCCGAACTGCGCATGCGCGTGAAACGCCGCAAAATCGCAATTCAGACGCTCCTGGTCGGACTGTCCATGCTGGTTGTGGTCGGTGCGGTCACAACAGCACGCACGAACCTCGAGGCCCAGGGGCTGACCAGTGGCTTTGCCTTTCTGGACCGGGGGACCGGGTGGGACTACAGCTTCTCCCTTATTCCCAAGGACATCAGTGACCCCTACGCACAAACGCTTTTTGTCGGCTTTCTCAACACTCTGTTCGTCGGTTTCATCGCGATCTTTCTCACCACACTATTCGGATTTCTGATCGGCACAGCACGTGACGCCTCGAACCTGGCGCTGAAAACGGCCGCCACGATCTATGTGCAGGTTTTCCGGAACATTCCGCTGATCCTGCAGCTGGTGTTTCTCTACGCGGTCCTGATCAATTTGCCCGGGCCGCGACAGGCGATGGCGGTCGCCGACAGTGTTTTTCTGTCCAACCGCGGATTGATGATCCCTGGCGTAAATGTCACGCCGGGGGTCGCACTTGTGCTGCTGTGTCTGTCACTGGCGTTCGGTGTGGCGGTGATCTGGCGCAAACTGCCGCCGCTGCGTGGTTTTGCGATCTGGGTCGGCGGTTCACTTGCAGTGTGCCTGCTGGCCGGGCTGTTCCTGCGGCCCGAAGGAGAGGCTATTGTCTCGGTACCCGCCCTGCAGGGCCTTCGGTTTCGCGGTGGCATTACGATCCCCATCGAACTTTTGGGCATGATTGTCGCGATCACACTCTATGGCAGCGCCTATATCGCCGAGGTTGTGCGCGGCGGTCTGGCCCAGGTTCCCAAGGGGTTGACCGAAGCCGGCCAGGCGCTTGGACTGACCAAAACCGCAATCTGGTCTCGGATCAAATTGCCGATGGCCCTGCGCTCGATCATTCCTCCGCTGGGAAATCAATGGATCTTCATGATGAAAGCCACAACAATCGGCGTCGCCATCGGCTTCAGTGATCTGTTCTACATCGTCTCAATTTCCATAACGCAATCCGGTCAAACGCTCGAGCTGATTGCGATCCTCATGGGGGCTTTCCTACTGGTGAATGGCGGGTTGGCTGTCTTTACCAACTGGCTCAACGCCCGCATGAAACTGAAGGCACACTGACATGTCGGACATCTCGATGGCCCCACCGTCCAGGTTGCACGCGATTGTGCAAACCGTGCAGAGGCGGGCGTTTTCCTCCGCTGCCGATGCGGCCCTGTCGGTGATCGTATTTGGCGCCCTGGCGTGGTTGGCCTGGGCGCTGATCGATTGGGCGGTATTGCGCGCGGTCTGGACAGAAGAAAACGTCAGCCAATGTGGAAAGGACACCGGTGCGGGCGCATGCTGGGCCGTGATCGATGCACGTCACCGACTGATCCTGTTCGGTCTTTATCCGTTCGATCAGCACTGGCGCTCAACGCTGGCCTGTGTCGCGATTATCGCCACCGTTATCCTGTCCTGTTTGCCGTTGATGTGGAGCGCCAGACGCCTGAGCACACTATGGATGGCCGGATTTGCAACCTACTACCTGTTGATGGAGGGCAGCCTTCTGGGTCTTCCACAGGTTACAACAGACGGATGGGGCGGGCTGTCCCTGACGCTGTTTCTGTTTTCTTCGGTCGTCCTTTTGGGAATGCCCATGGGGCTGGGCCTGGCACTCATGCGGCGATCGGAAATGCCGGTTGTGCGCGGCTTCGCTGTTTTGCTTATCGATTTCATCCGCTCGCTTCCGCTTCTGACCACATTATTTACCGCAGCTGTTGTGATCCCGATTATCCTGCCAAGTTGGCTGGAGGGCGATAAGATCTGGCGCGTGATCATCGCCTTCGCCCTGTTCTTTGCCTGCTATCAAGCCGAAGTGTTCCGTGGCGGTTTTCAGGCCATCCCGAAAGGGCAGTTCGAAGCGGGCAAGGCGCTTGGCCTCAGCTATTGGCATATCCTTGGGCGCATTGTCCTGCCCCAGGTTTTCCGACATGCACTTCCGTCAACGATCAACATGGTCGTTGTCACCTTTAAGGAAACGGCGATTGTGATCATCATCGGCTTTTTCGATGTGATGGCCTCGGCCAAGGCCGCCTTCGGCACCGGTGAATGGGCGCCCTATTACCTTGAGGTCTATGTCTTCGTGGCCGCGATCTACTGGATCTTTATCTTTTTGCTCGGCCAGTATGGCGAGTACCTAAAGGGTCGCATGGCCATTTCGGAGCGGTAGAGTACTGGGGATATGGGTTCCCTGCCAGTTGCTCAGGATAGGCAACGCGGTCGCAGGTGACGCGGGCAGCACAGACCGTTTCTAGTCCAGCACAACTTTTCCCTTGGGGCAGGTCAATTCGAAGGACAGCGCTTCGGGCCCTTCACGCACTGCCGCGAGATGCTCGACCGAGAGTGCCGTAAGTATTTCACGCAGACTATCGGGCTCGGGATGGCTCAGATGCACCTGGTCCAGCGTCACACCCAGATCCGCTTGCCCCGAACTGGGATGCGGACCGGGGGACCACTCGATGAACGCCGGCAGTAGCCCGCCCATGGGCAAGCTACCGTCCCAGGGGACAGTCAAGCGCCATGACCGGTCGCCACGGGCAAAGGGCACAACCTCACCCAAATCCACCGGGCTTGCGTCAACCAATGCGTCAAGATCATCTGTGCCAACCACCCAGCACAGCGCCCGGGGGCGGGCAGCGAGCCGGGCTTTTGTGCGTGGATCATCGAGCGTAAACCAACGGGTTCGGCCGGGATCAGGCGCCTCGGGGTCAATGGCGATCAGCTCGAA
>JBCCYF010000043.1:0-32761 GCA_039190275.1 Pseudomonadota bacterium
ACGATCAGGGCGTGCAGGTGGTGGTGCAGAACACCTTGCTGGAAGAAATCACGTTCTGATCACCGCGCGCCCGCCCAAGACCGCATTAACCATTCCAGCGCAGGCTCACGGCTCCGCATACCCTCAGAAAAGGAAGCGCCGCAATGTCCGATCCTTCGGCCAATCTGTCCCTGCCGTTCATTCAACCCGCACAGGCACAGAAACACATCACCCATAACGAGGCGCTTGTCATCCTTGATGCCGTGGTCCAGCTAGCGGTGGTGTCGAGCAGTGAGACCGCGGCGCCTGCCATGGCGGCGGACGGGGCCCGCTATATTGTGCCGCCGGGGGCAACAGGGGACTGGGCGGGGCAGGAAGACAGAATTGCCGTGGCCGGTAACGGAACATGGCAGTTCCTGATGCCGCAGACCGGTTGGAGAGCGTTTGTGGCTGATTTAGGCTCTGATCTGATCTGGCGGGACGGGGTGTGGCAAAGCTCCGGCTTCGACAATCTTCCCGGTGTCGGCATCAATGCCAGTGCCGATGCGACCAATCGGTTGGCGGTCGCCTCAGGCGCCACCCTTCTGAACCATGAGGGCGCCGGGCATCAGCTGAAGATTAACAAGGCCCTGGCGGGGGATACCGCAAGCCTGCTGTTTCAGACCGGGTTTTCCGGCCGGGCCGAAATGGGCATTGCCGGCACGGATGATTTTGCGCTGAAGACGTCATCAGACGGCAGTACCTGGGCCACAGCGCTGCAGGCTGCACCGGACGGATCGGTCGACCTGGGCCTTGGCAGTTCCGTTGTGGGGCAGGGGATCTATCACCGCGGCAACCTAGTGGGCACGGTTGGCCAGACCGGAGGTCTGCCGGATGGCGCGATGATCGAACAGGGAAGCACCGCTGATGGCGGTTACGTGCGCTTTGCCGATGGCACGCAAATCTGCTGGACAGAAGTTGATGTAGAGATCGATACAGCTGTCGGAGCAGTTTTTACCTCCGGCACGGTTACCGTGGATTTCCCGGTGCCGTTTGCCGCGCCGCCTGCCGGCAGCGGTGCGATGGCCAACACCGCAGAGGCCTGGGTCAATGGCCGCGCAGGCAGCACAACGCAATGGCAGGCCGCCGCGTTTTCCCATGCGGTGCGCAGCGGTGACCGGATGCAGCTAATCGCCGTGGGGCGTTGGGTCTGAGCCATTGCCGGACGCAGAGGCTGCAGCCCAACTGATACCGAACGCATCCTAGTCGCGGGCATAGACATCCTCGTATCGAATGATGTCATCCTCTCCCAGATAGGATCCGGTCTGCACTTCGATCAGCACCATCGGCACCTTGCCGGGGTTTTCCATCCGGTGTACCGCGCCCAGCGGAATGTAGACCGACTGATTTTCTGTCAGCAGTTTCACGTCGTCTCCCACGGTAACCTTCGCGGTGCCCTGCACCACGATCCAGTGTTCGGATCGGTGATGATGGCTTTGCAGGCTGAGGGCGGCACCGGGATGCACGTGGATACGTTTGACCTGGAAGCGGTCGGCCAGAATGAGCGTTTCAAACCACCCCCAGGGCCGGTGATCGACGGGGAAATGCTGCGCCTGTTTCGCGCCGCGCTTTTTCAGGCTCTGCACGGCTTGTTTGACGTTCTGGCTGTCCGAGATATCGGCCACCATCACCGCGTCGCGCATGGCCACGGCCACGGTGTTTTTCAGCCCGATGCCCACCAGTTCAATCTCGTCGGATTCCGATCGCAGCAGCGTGTTTTCGCAACGCAGCGCGGTGGTGTTGTCCGACAGTGCATTGCCGGCAGCGTCTCGCAGCGATTCCTGCCAAACCGATTCCCAGCTGCCCAGATCCGACCAGCGCCCGTCAAAGCGTACAACCGAGACATTCTCGGCTTTCTCCATCACCGCATAGTCGATTGATTCCTCGGGCACCCGCGCCCAGAGATCGGGGTCGAGGCGCACGAATCCCAGATCCGTGGCGCCGGCCTCCAGCGCCCCTAAGACGCTGTCATGGATCTCGGGCGCATGGGCCTGAAATGCCATAACCAGCGTGTCGGCTCGGGCCAGAAACACGCCCGCGTTCCACAGATGGCGGCTGTCGGCAAAAAGTTCGGCAGCCAGCGCGGCATCCGGTTTTTCGATGAAGCGGTTCAGCATATGCACATTGGGATTCTGCTCTTCTCCCGCCTCCAGCCAGCCATAGCCAGTTTCGGCCCGGGTGGGGGTAATGCCGAAGGTCACGATACGTTCTTCATCCGCGGCAACACTGGCGCTTGCAACGGCCAGGCGGAACGCCTCGGGATCAGCCACGGCATGGTCGGAGGGCACCAGCAGTACCAGTGCACCGGGGTCGCGTGCGGCCACACTCAGTGCGGCCGCAATGGCGGCCGGGGCAGTGTTGCGTCCTTCCGGTTCGATCAGTATGCCCGAGGGTCGCAGCCCCAGATCATCCAGTTGTTCGGTGACGATGAACCGGAATTCATTGTCGGTGACCACCAGCGGATCGGCAAACTCGGGGCCCACGAACCGCCGCGCTGATGCCTGGAAAAGGCTTTCTTCCCCGACAAGATCGGCAAACTGCTTGGGATAGCTTTTGCGCGACAGCGGCCACAGGCGCGTACCTGAGCCGCCACACAGCAGAACGGGCGTGATCATGGGGTAAGCTCCTTTGAACGAAAGCCGGTGCCAGACGCGAGGGCCTTTGGGTGCATTCGCGATATCTGATGCGGGATATCAGCCATCCTTGGCTCCCAGCTTTGTGGTGTATTCTTCGGACCCTTTGAGCATCTCGCGCAGGGCCTCGACGGAAGGGTAGGCCTGTAGACGGATCATGTTCTGAGCCACGGGTTTCCGGCCGAGTATTTCGGAGAAGGCCCGCTCGACTTGAGCGCGGCTCAGAGTCATGTGCCGCATGGCATCAAACATGGCGGGTCGATAGTGACGAAACTCCTCTATCTTGCGGGCCGGATGGACGCCGATCTTGTTCAGGCGCTGAACATGGCCGTGTTCAATACGTTCCCCATCCACTCTTTCCACGGCCTGTCGGATTTTTGCCCGGTCCAGTTCGGTACTGGGACAGAGATACAGAACTGTTGCGGCAAGGCATCCTTCCGTGTCGTTCAGCAAGTCTTCATAGGGGATCACCAGCTGGTTCTGTCCGAATGCAGAGGTCACCCATTTCTGGACAAAAAGCTGGTAGCGGTCAAACTCGGTGCTGGCGAATTTTCGGAACGATTCCAGCGTATCCGCGGCGCCGTTCCGGACATGAAGCTCAAAGTTTGAAACCACCGAGGGAATAAAGTCCCGATACTGAACAAGGTATTTTTGTTTGCGCAGCTGGGGCAGCTTGCGATCAAAGTCATGGCTTTTGGTCAAAAAAATCTCGCTTCGGCGGCGACACGGAACCGTTTTGCAGCAGTTTTTTACCCCGCCATAGTAATCGCAATATCCAAAACCCGGGCCGAAATAGATGGTGAGCAAACGTACCAGAAGATGATGGCCGCTTCTGGGCCAGCTGACGCCGATCACATGGTCCATTGAGGGAGGCCTGTTCATCCTGCTGTTTCGTCTTGTTGCCGTTTTTGAGCGTGGAGCCCTACATTTATATGATCATTGCCGGCGTTTCATAGCCGCAGGCGCACCGGAGGCGGTGTCTTGCTCCCGGGCTTGTCTGGGACGCTCCTTCAGGATTTCGCGCAGCCGGGCGCCATACCGGTCGGCAATGGCCTCGCGCGAAAAGGCGGTGCGAATGAAGGTTTGCGCGGCCTTGGCTTTGGCAGCGCGGGCGGCAGCATCGTCATAACAAGCTCGTATCTGGGCCGCGGCATGCGTGACATCCGGCTCAGCCCATTGCGATCCGTCGCGGACGAAAATGTAATCGCCCTGCTGCAGGCTGTGCCTCTCATAGTTGACCAACCAGACAGTGTCCTTGGAGCAGAAATCCATATTCCCTGAATATCCAGTGCAAATCACCGGTACGCCCAGGTTCATCGCTTCGATCATGCCAAAGCCCCAGCCTTCGGATTTGTGCAGCGAGATATAGCAATCAGAGCCGCCTTTGAGCTGTAGCAGATCGCGGTAGCTGAGTGTTTCGTTCATCACCACAATGCGCGGGTCACTTGCGATCAGCGCATCGACCTCGTCCCAGATCTTGACCTGCACCGGATCCAGTACGCTGTTTCGGTTCTGGGTTTTGACGATCAGCCGGGCATTGGGCACATTGTCAAAGGCGGTTTTGAATGCTTCCAGTACGCCGATCGGGTTCTTGCGCTGCACAAAAGAAAAGCTGTCGAACGCAACCAGGCAGATGAAGTGGTTGTCATGCAATCCAAAACGGTCTGTGACAAAGCTGCGTGCTTTGGCGCGATCAATATCGGGAATGTCTTCATAGCACATGCCCACATTAACCACTGGTTTGCCACCGGCGTCGGGCTTGTAAATTTCGACGCCATAGTCCGTTGCCACCCAGATCTCGTCCAACAGCTCGAGGCTGAGGTAGTGGCAATAGGCGGGACGATCAAGTTCCCAAAAGAAATAGCCGATATTGTAGCGATCAGAAAAGACATCCGGTTGAAAGGCAAAGGCCAGGGGAATGGATTCAGCATTCAGATGGATCAGGTTGATCCGGGCCGGACCATAGTCCTGGATGTCGGCATCCGAGCTGAAGCCCTCTGGCGCAGGGTTGTCCAGATCGAAATCCACGCCACGCATGCTGAGCCCGGTGGCCCGGAGGATGTCGGCTGACAGCCGGGTGGCCTGTCCCAGCCCTGAGGCTTTGGCCAGCGGGCCGATCAATTGCACGTCCACCGTCTCGCCCTGATCGGGGCGGGGCAGGGCGGCCGCCTCAAAGCGGTTGCCCTGTGCATCGCGGGTCAGAAAGCGGCCGCTGTCCAGATCAAATAACTTGCGTCGCAGGATCGTGGCAAAGCGGGCGCGGGGCAGAGCGATGGGTATGTCGCCTGACACCAATGCGTTCAGGAAAGTTTCGAGATCCGAGGGGCCGCCATCGGGAGCAGGGGCCAACAGACGCTCGGTCTCATCCGGGGGCATGTACCGTAACAGATCCGGACGGCTGGCGGCATGGACCAGCAGATGTAGCAACAGGGTTTTTCGGCCCTCGGCGGTG
Source organism: Pseudomonadota bacterium (assembly GCA_039190275.1). Lineage (GTDB taxonomy): Bacteria > Pseudomonadota > Alphaproteobacteria > Rhodobacterales > Rhodobacteraceae > Halovulum. Next base: position 5,104 of record JBCCYF010000043.1, read on the forward strand.
CCCGGGGACAGGAAGTGCAGTTGTGGGTTGCCGAGGAAATAGCGCTCGGTGAACATGGTCAGCGGCCAGGTGTCGGCCTGGCGCGAGCTGTGCACGCTGCGCAGGCTGTCAGCAAAGCGATCCGGCACCAGGCAGTCTTCCATGTAGAGAGCAGGCGCATCCTGGTATGCCCACCAGAACAGAATATCATGGTAGGCGTCGGGATCGTTCAGGTTCAACCGACCCATCAGGTCGGGCCGCTCGACCAGGCGCCACCACATCGCCCGGCTGAGCACATGCGTCTGCCCGCCCATCACCAGCGATGTATTGAGGTGCTCGAGCAGGCCGGCGCTGAACGGGGTGCGCAGCTTCTGCTGCGCCCGGTAGCCGGTGAGAAACCAATACAGAAACCGCTCATCCGTCTCGGAGCCCTCTGCCGGGTCGAAATTGGCGTCCAGCCGGAACCGATAGCGCGAAAAATCAAGATACGCGGGATGGCTTGTGTCAGGGACACCGGGAATGATCGGGTCGGTCGAAAACATCTTTTGATGCGGACCGAGTGGTGGGCGGATCATCGGCGGGAGGGGGGCATCGGGCTCGGCAGGCAGAGATACGCTCTCAATTGCTTCAAGAAGAGCGTCCAGATGTGGTTCCAGCGCATGCCGACACCTCTCGATCTCGGTCTGCAGGTGCTGGGTGCTGTCGATGTCCATGGGAATGTGCACATCGCCGATCCAGTGTTGTTCGGGTCCGTTGGTCCAGATCGCCAGCCAGCCGCGTGCGTCAATGATATGCTGACGCACAGCCTCGGTCATAGCAAATTGAAAGCCGCATTCCACTGGCCCTCCGATGGCCCCGCGCACATCTTCTCGCAGGGCGTTGGCATAGCTTGCCTCGACCAGCGTGTCGCCTGCATACAAGGCGACAGGGACGCGGCCTTGCCTGGACCGGCGATCGAAGACCCAGCCACGGATCACCCCGTCAGATGAAAGACCATCCACATAGCCGCGATAGGGCCCCTGCCTGCGTTTCCGCAGAATGGCGTGATGTACCCGACCTGCTGGCCCTTGCCTGTAAAGCTGTGTCAGGGTTTGAGAGAAAGCCTTGCGCATGGTCCTGTAAGGTCCGTTTCAGGAAGACGTAATTAGCCAAGCGCGTCGTAATCCGCCCGCGCCATCATTTCTGCCAGTTCCTTGATCTGCACCTTGGGCTGCCAGCCCAGTGTGTCACGGGCTTTTCTCGCGTCGCCGATCAGCAGATCCACCTCGGCCGGGCGAAAAAATTTCGGATTCACGCGCATGACCTGCTTGCCGGTCTTGCGGTCGGTGGCGGTTTCATCCATGCCCGCGCCCTGCCAGTCAAGATCCATGCCCAGCGTTTCGGCAGCATACCCGAAGAAATCGCGGATCGTTGTGGTCACGCCAGTGGCAAGAACATAGTCATCGGCCGAGTCCTGCTGCAGCATGCGCCACATGCCTTCAACATAATCGCCGGCAAACCCCCAGTCGCGCTGTGCATCTATGTTGCCGAGCTCCACCGGGGTTGTGCTGCCGCGGGCCAGGGCCGCGAGGCCCAGCGTGATCTTGCGGGTCACAAACTCGGTCCCCCTGAGTGGACTTTCATGGTTGAATAGGATCCCCGAAGAGGCGTGCATGCCAAAGCTCTCGCGGTAATTCATGGTGATATAGTGGCCATACACCTTGGCTACGCCATAGGGCGACCGCGGATAGAACCGGGTGTTTTCCGATTGTGGGACCTCCTGCACCAGGCCGAACATTTCCGAGGTTGATGCCTGATAAAACCGGGTTTCGGGCCGCTGATCACGCAGCGTGTCCAGCAGGCGTACAACCCCAAGCGCGCCCACATCCGCCGTATAGATGGGCAGCTCCCACGATGCGCCTACAAAGCTTTGCGCGGCAAGATTGTAAAACTCGTCCATCTCGATATCGCGGATCACGCGGAAGACGTTGTTGTGTTCGATCAGGTCAAACTCGTGCAAATGCACCTTGTCGGATACGCCCAGTATATTCAGGCGTACTGTCTCTGAATGGGAAATGCGGCGGACCCCGCCATGGACCTCGTATCCCTTGTCCAGCAGCAATTTAGAAAGATAGGCCCCATCCTGTCCGGTGATGCCCGTAATGAATGCTTTTTTCATAGTGCCGTTGTTTTTGTTGAGACGTTACGGGTTCCTGTTTCCACCACCCGAAAAGACCCGCGTTAGCTGCGATAAGGGCCAGCAGAATACCGGGGCGTGATAGCGTCGGCTTGATTGATATGCAATTGATCATCTGGGGATGATCATCCTCCCGCCCACTGCACGAAAATATCGGTGTCGATCTGATTATATCCCCAGGCGGTGCGCAGCTGCTGACGGAACCGGTTTGGCTTGGGGGGCAGGCGCAGCCCGTCATGTGGGCTGACCTGACATCCCGCGGCGGCCAGCAGATCGCGCCAGAAATCCGGACTGAGCAGGACATCATCGACATTTATGGCTTCAAGATCTGGGCCTGCTTGCTCTGGAGGGGTATCGGGCATCAGAGTGTGGCTGGTCTTGCCAAAGTAGCCAGCCTCTATCAGGCAGCTTGAGGATAACGCAGCCACACCGGCCAGGTTGTGGTGCGCCATCAGGCGATAGACGTTTTCGCCAGTGATCCGCGCGTTGGGAAGAGCAGCCTGCAGTGTGTCACGTTCCATAGCCAGGGGATCCAGGGGATGCGGGCGGATCAGTACATCGTTATAGCTCTGTGCGATCTCGCAGAGGGTGTCGAGACGCTCCGAAAGGCTGACAAAGCGGCCGTTGTGAATCACGCCCTTGTCGAATGGGGTCTGTAATATCGCCAGCAAACTTTCCGGGCGGGGCGGATCAGGAAACAGCCTGGCTGTGTGGCCCGCAACGACGCCTGCTGAGAGCCGTATCAGATCATCGGGCAGCCGGTGGTGGCGCAAAGCGTTCGTTATCCCGGGCGTGCTGGTGCTGATCTGGAACACCAGATCATCCATGAACCGTATGGGCGAGAGGGCGCAGTCGATGAACGTGACGCCGTGACGTGTGCAGAAATGGATCAGATACGGGGGCAGCTCGAAACCAATCACCAGGCTGTCCCGAAAAAGATCTGCAAATAGATCCTCGACCGCTGCAGGCAGGGTCTGCGCGGCAAAAATTTCCGCCCAGGCATGGATGTCTGGCCGCCGCCAGAAGGCGCCATAAATGGCTTCGATCGTGCCGGATTCAAGCCGCGCGCCTTCAATCCATTTGTGATGCCAGCGCAGGATCTCACAGGGCAGTCCGGTGGCCATGCGAACCGGTTCCTGCAGCAAGCGCGCCAGCCAGTAGATATTCTCATGCTGAGCCGGGCGCAGATCTTCGGGCATCGGGCGCAGAAAATCGCCCGTGAAGATCACCTTTGCCGGGCTGTGGGTCATACAGGATCCGGTGTGATGGTTTTGGTCTGTGTCGCGACGCCCGGCCGGCAGATAAAGCGCGAGACATTGACCCCCAAAAGCCGGGGATCCTGCGTGTCGGGTTTGCGGAATTCGGTCATTCTGACCTCGAGCGGGAGCAGGCTGGCCGACGGCACCTGATCGGCCTTCATGCTGAGCCGGGCCGTAAAGCGGGTGGAGGTTTCGGGATCCGGCAGGATCTTGGCTATGTGGTGTCCCAGACCGATCTGAAGGTCGCCCAGCTGAACCGGATCCAGCACCTGACCGATAATGTCGACCGTTTGATCGATCAAGCCCAGATGGGGCAGGCAGACGATAGCCATGTCCACGGGCCGCATCCAGCGATGCCAGCCTTTGCCGTTATTCTCGGTCGGGTGCCAGCCATGGGCCAGCAGGGCCGGTTCGAAGCCAAAACTCTTTTCCAGCTGGGTCAAGCCGTCCAGATGCGCACCATAGGTCGCGATCGCCCTTGGATCGTCAAACAACGCGGCGGGATCCCGCTCGGTTTGGTTCTCCATCTCAATCCGCATCATATAGAGCTGGGCCTGAAGTTGCGAGATCCGCTTATTAACGGCTTCATACAGCGCGTCGTTGCTCAGAGGGGGGCTGATGGCTCCGGCGGCTTCGAAGACCGAAGCGATGTAATCCGGCACGTTGGCCTCGGTCGCAGGATCAACCCCGCGGCCGAGATCTGAGGAAATCCGGCTCAGCTGCATCATTGCGCTGACTTCGGCGGCGATGGCGGTGATCTCGTCTGCGCTCAGCGAGCTGGTACGGGATTGACGCATAGCGATATCCTTGGGCAAGACGTAGGGTCAGCGCGGGATGTCTGAAAGCCAAGATCTTTTTTGACCGTCAGGGTCCGAAACCTATGCGTGCGGGCCTTGCCCATTTTGTTGTGACCCGCGGATGCACGTGTAAAAATCCAACCTGGATAGAGGCCGGACTGCGCAGTTGGTTAGCATGCCACTCGGGACAAAGGCCATTGGAAATTTAGCCTTTTTGCTTGACCTCTCCTGGGCAACGGGGTCTTACCGACACCCGAACGCAGTATGGTGAATGCCTGGTTTAAAGACTGGTGTGCCGGTCGCAAAAGACGGCCCAATACAGGAGATCGGATCAATGAAAATCTGCTTTCTTGTCCCTTGGATTACGAAAGGCCGGGGCGGAACCGAGAATGTTGGCCAGATGATGGCCACTGCAATGGTCGCGCGGGGCCATGCTGTTGATATCGTCACCTTTGATACGGCGCGTGCCCCGGCGCGCTGGTCGCTGCCCGAAGCGATAACTCTGCATCATGTTATCGAAGAGCCAGGCATGCAGCAGGATGCGCAACTTTTGCTGACGCTGGCGTCGATTGCGCCAGACCTGGTCGTAGGCTTGCACATGAACCGGACCTTTCTGACCTATGTCCGCGCAGCGCGAAAACTGGATCTTCCGCTGGTTTTGTCCGAGCATCAGGACCCGCGCTTTCCCGAACGGTTGGGCAACTTCAATACGATTGAGCGGCAGATTGCCTTTCAGGGCGCCACCCGGGTGCATCTGTTGATCGATGCGTTTGTCGAAACGCTGCCGCAGCACCTGCGTGGTCGGGCCCGGGTGATTGGCAACACGGTGCCTGCCGCAGACGCTCTGGCGGATCCCGGGGTGAAGGACAGGCCCGCTCTGGTGACGGTGGCCCGGCTGGTTGAGCGCAAGAACATGCACCTGCTGCTGGAAGAGTTTGCGCAGGTCGCCCCGGCGCATCCGAAATGGTCCCTGCGCGTTATCGGTGGCGGACCGCTGCAGGCTGAGCTTGAAGCGGCCGCCAAGACATTGTCTGTGGCAAAACAGGTGGTGTTCACTGGTGAGATCGAAGATGTCTATGGCGAATTGTCACGGGCGCAGTGTTTTGTGCTGCCTTCACTTTTCGAAGGGTTTCCCATGTCGAGCCTGGAAGCGATGGCGCATGGATTGCCAATCATTGGCTTCGCAAGTTGCAACGGTCTCAATGTGCAGGTCGAGCACGGGGTTAACGGCTATCTGGCCGAGCGTCCGTTGGAACCCGGATCCCTGGCCCGGGAAATGAACGTCCTGATGCGCGATGCCAAGTTACGTAGTAGGATGGGCGCGGCCTCTTTGCAGCGCTATCAGACGGATTATGCCAATGACGTGATTTTTGATCAGTGGGAGGCATTATTTGCCGAAGCCCAAGCCGCGGGCGCCCCGCCCCGCCTTCCGGTTGAGGCCCGGCTTCAGGCCGCTCTGGATCACATGGTTTTTGGAGATCCCGTTTAGCGCGGACATGCTGCGCGCGGCAGCAAAACGGCAAGGCAGCAAATGGCGAAACAGATCAAGAAAATTGATAAGCAGATGCACAGGATCGCTTTTGAGCGGTTTGATGATTTCCTGACCCAGCGTCAGCACGAGGTGCAGGGCGAAGATGGCACGGATATCCGGGACAAGTTGATGTCGCTGCGCATGTCTGATTGGGCTATTGGCTATGCCGCGTTCAATATCGACACGGCCTATGCCGCGAATATGCGCCAGCTGTTCCCGAATCTGATGTCAATCGAGGATCCTGCTGCCTCCGCCGCGCAGCACCGATTGCTGATGGGCACTATCTATGCCGATCCGACCCATTCCCATGTCGGGTCCCAGATCATCATGCAGGATTACAGGCCAGGTCACGATCTGATCCTGGGCGAACAGGGTTTTCTGGCCTCGACGCACAGCTGGTCCGAAGCGATGCGCCTCAAGGATCCGGGCCTGGGCTGTCTGGGTTATGTCTATGATGACATCGCGTATTATTTCATGGCCGATTACCCCAATCGGCTGATTCACCGGTTGAACAGTGCGCATGAGGTGTCACGGGCCGAGACAGCGCGGGCCAGAGGGCTGATCGATCGCATCGTTGCCGGGCGGGTGAGTAAATATAACTCGCAGCCTATAGCCCCTCCGGCCATGACCCGCGGATACAGTCGGCGGGTGTTGGTCTGCGATCAGACATTTGCGGATGCCTCGACCATTTTCGGGCGCATTGACGAGGCGGGTTTTGAGGCAATGCTGCTGGCCGCGCTGGAGGAAAACCCTGATGCCGAGATTTTGGTCAAAACTCACCCGGATGCTGCCTGGGAGCCCGAGAAACGGACCGGCTATTATACGCATCTGACCGACACGGGCCGGGTGCGCATCCTGCGTGCGCCGATGAACCCGTATCTGTTGTTTGATCAGGTCGACAAGGTGTATGTCGGCACCAGCCAACTGGGGCTCGAGGCCTTATTTGCGGGCAAGGAGGTTGTCTGTTTCGGAGCGCCGTTTTATGCGGGCTGGGGTCTGACCGACGACCGCCAGCAGATTCCGCATCGGCATCGGGCCCGCACGCTCGAGGACATTTTTCACATCTTCTATATCTGGTACACGATCTATCACGTGCCGGGTGCAAGTCAGACACCTGCCCGGATCGAAGATGCGCTGGATTACATAGAAGACAATCGCCCTGTCCGTCCGCCCCAGCCACGGTGGTCGTTGTCACAGACGCCCAAGGTTTCGGTGATTGTGCCGGTCTATAATGTAGAGGCATATATCGAGCCCTGCCTGCGGTCAGTCCAGGCCCAGAGCCTGAGCGATATCGAGATCATCACCATCAATGATCGCAGCCCCGATCAATCTCAGGCTGTCATCGACCGTCTGGCCGCGGAAGATCCGCGGATCCGGTCTGTTGTGCTGGAGAAAAACATCGGTCAGGGATTTGCCCGAAACATCGGATTGGAGGCCGCCCGTGGCGAGTTCGTGTGGTTCCTGGATTCGGATGATTTTATGCCATCGTTCGATCACCTGCGCCAAGTCTACGACTGCGCCCGGGCTGATGCTGCCGACATGGTCCGTGGCCGTAAGCTGTTTGAGCAGATCGAGGATGCGGATGGCGTTGTTCAGGAGATGAAACGCGACCGCTGCGAGATTTATTTCGACACGCCGTTCCACGGAGCCACGCTGGCCAATGAAAAGCGTATTCTGCGCAGCCGCCATTTCTGCAACTGGCTGTACAGGCGCGCGATGCTGGACCAGCACAACATCCGGTTTCTGACGGCACAATGGGAAGAGCGTCCTTTTCTGTTGCGTGCGCTTCTCAGTGCCGGGTCTATTTCCAGTACAACAAGTGAGGCTTTTGTCTATCGCATCCGGCAGGCCTCGACCGCCCGGCGGCGCAAGACCGTGGGCGACAGCTTCAACCAGCTTGCCAATCTGGAACAGGTGTCCGCTGTCCTTGAGGAATACGGCGCCTACCAGCCCGGTAGCCCGCTGCGGTATGTGGCCGGGTTCATGCTGATGCAGGCGGTGCATATCCTGTTTAACGGCTTTGCCTATCGCACGGTGCGCGCGACCGATGTCAGTGCGGACATTCGCAGATTCGTGGACCGTGTGGGACAGGTGATCGGCGCCTCGGGGCTCAGCTTTGACGACATGGTCTTTGATGCCCCGCAGATATCGCGCGAACGGCTGGGCGATCAATCCTATCGGTTGCTGTTCGAAGCGCTGCGCCAGCGCCGCTATAAATATGTCGAGACGGCTGTGAACCAAACGGCGGTACCGCAGGAAACGGTCATGGCGGCTTTGCTGCAAAAGCCTGCCACGCCTGACGAGGCCGCGTTTCAGACCGCCTTGTCGCTGTATGCGCGCAATGAGCGCGTGACCACGGCCACTGGTCTGGCATCCGTGATCCAAAAGCCCCGCCTGATCCTGCATGTTGGTCAGACCAAGACGGGGTCGACATATATTCAACATTTCCTGGAACAGAACCGGCCTGCCTTGCTGCGCGCTGGCATATGGGTGCCCGACACCGGACTGTTCTGGCAGCCCACCCGGCCGCACAAACAGGCCGGTCACGGGAGTGTCACACGTGAAGCCGTCACCCAGGGCAGCGCCATACGCGATCATATCGAGGCCGCGCTCAGTCTGGCGGACGGGAACATCCATACAGTCATCCTGTCCAGCGAGGCATATTTCCTGAACCGCCGTTCTGTCCTGATCCCCGATCATTTTGAAGGCTACCAATCTGAAATGATTGGGTATTTCCGCAGGCAGGACGACTGGGCCAACTCACAATACACCGAATTCGTCGCCGGTGGCGCGATGGGCCGGGTTGCGGTTCCGTTCGCCGACTGGATTGATGCGCCCGCGACCCGCGAGCGGCTGGACTATTTTTCCTATTGTCAGATGTGGGCCGCGCGTCTGGGACCGGACCATGTGCATGCCCGGGTTTATGACCGCGACCGGCTGAAAGGGGGTGATGTGGTGTCCGATTTTCTGGCTACGCTGGGGCTGCAGGACATTGACGGTCTGGTGCGTCCGGATCAGCGTCAGGCCAATGACATGCCGTTCAATACGGCTCATGCGGTACTGCTGCGTGAAATCAACGGGTATGAGTGGCCCAAGACAGGAGACTATCTGGATTTCGTTCAGGATGTCAGCGAACGGGTCGTTGCAGCGCAGGCTGCAACCGGGAACCGCGCGAACAGCCAGGCTGTACTGATCACCCCGGATCAGCGCCATCGCCTTCTGGCCGATCTGGCCGACACGAACGCCGCCTTTGCACAGCAGTTCTGTCCAGACGGGCAGGGCTTTGCAGCGCAGCCGTACCCTGCACATTGTTCACCAGGCGCACAAGAGCAGGATCAGATCCTGCACGCGAATGATGTTGCGGCGATTTATGATGCGCTGGCGGATTACGATACAGGGGACAAGGCCTCTCTGCACAGGTTACGGGCTGAAAGTAAGGCACCCGCTGCTGCAAAACCTGCCTTTGAGACAGCGGAAGAACTGTATGATCTGCAAGGCATCCTGCTGGACATCCAGAACCTGCCGCACCAGGTCGTGCGCGGGTCAGATTTCGAGGCCGAGATCACGGTCTTCAACCTGACCGCCTGCCACCTGCCAACACGGTTCTTGGGCAATGCGGTCACGCTATCTTATCACATTCTGGACAAGCAGAAGGGGCACGTGGTTTGGGATGGGGTCCGCAGCCATTTTCCCGAACCGATTGACCATCAGTACCGTGGTTCCCTGCAGATCACGGCACCGGCAGATCCCGGAATCTACACCTTGCAGGCCGGGTTAGTGTTCGAGGGCCAACGCTGGTTCGAAAGCCGCAGACTGTGGGAGTTTACGGTAACGTGACGAGGGTCATCCGGGGCCTGCGCTTGCCTGATATCAGTGTCATATTTATGTTAAGCGTGCTTGGCTCACCTGGCATCTTGAGAGGGACGCTCTGAACAGATGCGATCGACGTGCCTTGCACAACACAGGATGCCGCAAAATGCCCCTTTTCAGATTTGATAATTCTGTCGTGTTGTTCATCCATGTTCCCAAGACCGGGGGGAGCAGCATCGAGCAGGCAATGCGTCGCATGGGTGGGCGTGAGGCCTTGTTGGCCAGCAAGGGTCTGGATTACTCTAGGTGTACGCCACAGCATATGCCGGCTGATATTCTATCGCTGTTCGTGCCAAAGAATTTCTACGATATGAGCTTTGCGGTGGTGCGTGATCCGTGCAGCCGCCTGATCAGCGAATTCAAGATGCGGCGTGAGGGGCGCAAGCGGCGCAACCTGCCGCTTTTGTCGTTTGCCGAATGGGTTGATATGGCCTTTGCCCGCTATCAGAAAAACCCGTACGTATTTGATAACCATATCCGCCCTCAGACCTATCTGATCCCCGAGGATGTCTTGGTTTTCCGCCAGGAAGGCGGGCTTGAGCAGGCGGTGGCCGCGGTTGCAGATCATGTGGGCTGCCCCATGCCGAAATTGCCCCGGCTGCGACAGGGCGATCCGGCACCGGTTTCTGTCACTGCCGAGACCGCCATGCGGATTCGCGAGTTCTACTATGCGGATTACGCGCGCTTTGGATACAAGCCGGCTGAGCCGACACCCAAAGTCGACCAGGACGCCCCGCCATCTCCGGCCTGATCAGCCTGCCTCGCGACAAAATCTGAGTCGCTTCGCCATTGTTCAGCTGTTCATAACAGTGGGGGTGATATGCTTGCTGCGGCGCGCTTCAAAAAGGGTCTTCAGTATCAAAATGTTGTGGCCATCCTGCGCAGAAAACTATATCTGGCGAACTTGTCATGTCTGCACTATAGCGTCATCAAAATATGCAGTGACGCTGCCAAGATGGACTCGTATGGTGAAGCCGGTTTTGGTTGGTGTGATTTAGCCTAGGTTTGTTACGGGGTAGCCGGTTCATTTTGTGAGTTTAAGCAAAAGCGAAACACGGCAGTATAAAGAATGAGTAAAACAAATACGATGATTGGTCTTTCCGAGCTACGCGCGGCGCGCCGGGAAGGACGCGGGTTCCGCTGGACGGCTGCATTTTTCAGTATTTTCGTCAATCTGCTGATGCTGACCGGACCTTTGTTCATGTTGCAGACCTATGACCGGGTTCTGGGCAGCCGGTCCGAGGAAACCCTGGTGGCGCTGTTCATCCTTGTCGGGTTTCTTTATCTGATCATGGGCATTGTCGATTGGGCGCGGGGACGACTGTTGGTTCGGATGGGCGCGCGCTTCCAGGCTAAGCTGGACCGCCGTGTGTTCGAGGCCATGCTGAAAAAGGCATCGTCGGATCGCGAAGCTGGCAAGAACGGTCTGTCGGGGCAAGAGCTCAAGGACCTCGAGGCGGTGCAGAAATTCTATGCCTCGCCGGTTTTCTCGGCGCTGTTTGATTTGCCCTGGGCACCGATCTTTCTGATAGGCATTACAATTTTCCACCCCTGGCTTGGGATCATGGGAATCGCGGGGGGCTGTGTCCTGATCCTGATCACGGTGTTGAACCAACTGACCACGCGGCACTCGGTCGTTAAGTCGGCCGCCGCCAGCTATGTCTCGGAGCGTTATTCCGAACACCTGCAGGACGAGGCTGAGACGATCCGCAGTTTGGGCATGCAAAACAACGCGTTTGAAAAATGGAGCGCATCCCGCAAGACATCTCTTGAAGAGGGTGTGCATGCCGCGGACATGAGTGGCAGCTTCACGACCGCGTCCAAGACATTCAGGCTGTTTCTGCAATCGGCGATACTGGCACTTGGCGCCTATCTGGTTCTGCTGGGAGAGATCACGCCCGGCGTCATGATCGCGGCTTCGATCCTGCTGGGCCGTGCACTGGCTCCGATCGAAATGGTGGTGAACCAGTGGGCGGTCGTGCAGCGCGCGCGTCGTGGCTGGGACAATCTTGTTGAACTGCTCTCGGACGTGCCGGAAGACCGGGCGCTGGTTGAGCTGCCACGCCCGGCTGCCCGGCTTGAGGTAGCCCAGCTGACCCTGGTTCCGCCCGGAGCCCGCCAGGCATCGCTCCGGCTTGTCACTTTCAACGTGGCACCGGGTGAGGCGGTTGGGGTGATCGGACCGTCGGGTTCCGGTAAATCTTCGCTGGCCCGCGGCCTGACAGGTGTTTGGCAGCCGGCCGGCGGCAAGATACGTCTGGATGGCGCGACGCTGGATCAGTACCGGCCGGAGAAGCTCGCCGAATACATCGGCTATCTGCCGCAACGCGTGACATTGTTTGACGGAACCATTGCCGAGAATATTGCGCGTCTGGCGACCGAGCCGGATGACGCCAAGGTTGTCGCCGCGGCCAAGAAAGCGGCGGCTCATGAGATGATCCTGCAACTGCCGCTTGGCTATGACACCCCGGTGCAGACCGTGGGCACGCAGCTGTCAGGAGGACAGATCCAGCGGATTGGTCTGGCCCGCGCCCTTTACGATGAGCCGGTTCTGCTGGTGTTGGATGAACCGAATGCCAACCTCGACAACGAGGGCTCGAACGCTTTGAACAAGGCAATCCGCGCGGTCAAGGAGCGGGGCGGAGCGGTGTTGATCATGGCACACAGACCTGCGGCCATCTCGGAATGCGACAACCTGCTTGTGCTTGAAAGCGGCGCGCGCCGGGCTTGGGGTCCGCGCGAGCAGGTGATGTCCGAGGTTGTGTCGAACTTTCAACATATCCGGCAATCGGCGAATAATCCGGGGAGCGTGGTATGAGTAAGAGCGACACAAAAAACCGATACTTTGGGGCCAGATGGCCGCTGATCATCGGATTTCTGACGGTCTTCGCACTGGTGGGTGGTCTGGGCACTTGGGCGGTGCGCGCGCAATTGGCCGGGGCCGTTGTGTCATCCGGACAAATTGTCGTCGATAAAAACCGCCAGGTTGTTCAGCACCCCGATGGTGGTGTGGTTGCCGAGGTTCTGGTGGAAGAAGGCGACACGGTGTCCGAAGGCGATCTGCTGATCCGGCTGGACCCGACCCTGGCTCAATCTGAATTGTCTATTGTCGAAAGCCAGCTTTACGAGCTTATGTCGCGGCGTGGCCGGCTGGAAGCCGAGCGTGACGATGTCAATCAGATCACATTCGAAACATCCCTGATCCAAGAGGCTGCGGTTGATCCGGACGTCGCGTCCAAGGTACAGGGCCAGGTTCGGCTGTTCGAGGCGCGCAAAACCTCACTGCAGCAACAGGTCATGCAGCTGCGGGCTCAACGTCAGCAACTGGAAAATCAAATCGAGGGTATCGATGCGCAGATGACGGCGTTCGAACGCCAGAAGGAACTGATCAAGACAGAGATGGACAACCAGCAATCGCTGTTAGACCGCGGTCTGGCGCAGGCGTCCCGGGTCCTGGCGCTGCAGCGCGAAGAGGCCCGTCTGGCTGGATCGATCGGTGAACTGATTGCGCGCCGGGCGGAAGCCTTTGAACAGATCTCGCAATTGTCCACACAAGAGTTGCAACTGCATTCCACGCGCCGCGAGGAAGCAATCACGCGGATGCGGGACCTGCAGTTCAATGAACTGGAAATGAGCGAGCGCGCCAGCGCCCTGCGCGAACGGTTATCCCGCATGGAAATCCGCGCCCCTGTTTCAGGGGTGGTCTACGACATGCGCGTCTTCGGGCGCCAGTCCGTTATCCGCCCGGCCGATCCGGTATTGTTCCTGGTGCCGCAGGATCGGCCGCTGATCATCGAGGCACGGGTCAATCCGCTCAATATCGACGAGGTTTATTCCAATCAGCAGGTTGTGCTGCGGTTTTCCGGCTTTGATATGCGCAACACGCCAGACATGTTTGGAGCGGTGACACGTATTTCGCCCGATGCCTTTACAGATCAGCAAACCGGTATTGCGTTCTACCGGGTCGAGGTTGAAATGCTCGAGGAGGAGATGACCAAACTGCCGGACGGTCAGACATTGATCCCGGGCATGCCGGTTGACACGTTTATTCGCACAGAGGACCGGACACCGCTGGCATATCTGCTCTCACCATTGACTCAGTATTTTGATCGCGCCTTCCGGGACGGCTGATTTGCGTCGGCATATCTGAATAAGACAAACCGGGCGTGTGTCAGGTTCAGTTGAATACACCGCCGCATGATACAAGATCCTGTTATCCGCAAATGCGCCGGCGGCCAAATACACGTTTAAATACCCGCAATATGATCCGACTTCCCGTAATTGGTGTGCCATTTCCTTTAGGTATGGCTCTCCCCCATTGACACGGCTGAAACGGCACGTTGCGCTTGTCGTTTCAGCCTTATTTTAAAGGGGAATCGGGCCTATCCGTTTACCTATGAGAAACAATGTGTTTCGATGCCAGAAAAGCAGGAATACCCCCCAAATGGTGGTATTTTTCTGGCCTTCACGATGTATTAATGAGGCATGCGTGCGGCAAAATTGTGTTTGCCGCACGTAAACATCGCGTGTGTTCAATTCAGGATGCACGAGAAGTGTTAGTTAAACCTTAATTTTCGGGGGATCGGAAATGGTAAATTGGAATCAGATCTATCAGGATCTGTTCAGTGCACCTCTGCCTGCAACAGAAACTTCGCCGGGGACGGACAATGTCGATTTTGACGACTTTCCAGGCGTAAACAAAGCCCAGATGCAAGGCGGCGACGACTTTGCAGATGGCAACGACCTGGCAAATGTCATCTTCGGCCAAGGCGGCAACGACTACCTGCGTGGCGACGGCGGCGATGACTCGCTGCACGGCGGCACCGGCCACGACGCCATCATCGGCGACAGCGTTGACTGGGTCATTTACCACGGTAAAGGCATGTGGGACTACACAGGCGGTAATACTGCCGGTGACGACCTGCTCTGGGGTGGCGGTGGCCACGACATTATCGCTGGTCAGAACGGTGATGACACCATCCATGGTGGCGAAGGCCGTGACATCGCTATGGGCGGCAATGACGACGACGACATCTCCGGTTCGACCGGGGCTGACTTCCTTGTTGGCGGCTATGGCCGTGACACCATCCGTGGCGGCGACAACAACGACTGCATCGCAGGCCAGGACGGCAACGACAGCCTGTTGGGCGGCATGGGTAATGACTCCATGTCCGGTGGCGACGGTCGTGACACCATGTTCGGTGGCTCGCACCAAGACACCATCGCTGGTAACCGTGGCGACGACTACATCAACGCTGGCAACGGCCATGACTTTGCGTTTGGCGGTTCGGGCGATGACGCGATTGTCGGCTTCAACGGTGATGACACCCTGATCGGTGGCACCGGTGATGACGCTCTGGCCGGTGAAAACGGTCGTGACCTGCTTCTCGGCGAAGACGGTCAGGACAACATCACGGGTGGCGCGGCCAACGACTATATCGATGGCGGCGACAGCAATGACATCATCGAAGGTGGCGACAACGCTGACTGCATCGAAGGCGGCGAAGGCGACGACCTGATCTATGGTGACAACTCCAACCCGTACACACCTGCTCTGGGCGAAGCGTCTGCCAGAATCGACGGTGGGGGCGGCGACGACACCATCTTTGGTGGTGAAGACGACGACCAGATCGTTGGTGGCTCTGGTTACGATGAAATCAGCGGTGGTACCGGTGACGACAAAATCCAGGGTAATGATGGCGACGACACCATTTCCGGCGATGAGGGCAAAGACCAAATCAATGGTAACAAGGGCGCGGACTCCATCGATGGCGGCGGCAACGACGATATTGTTGCTGGCGGCAAAGACAACGACACCCTCAACGGTAACTCGGGTGATGACGCTCTGGCCGGTAACAAAGGCAATGACGAACTGAACGGCAACTCGGGTGATGACACCCTGGATGGCGGTTCGGGTTCGGACGAGCTGGACGGCGGCCTGGGCGATGACTTCCTCTATGGCGGTGCCAGCGACGGAGACGCCGATGGCAACGATTACCTCTATGGTGACCGTGGCCAGGAGAATGGTGGCGACGACACCCTTGTGGGTGGCGATGAAGAAGGCACCACGGATTACCTGTATGGCGGTAAAGACAATGACTGCCTGGTCAGCGGCGAAGCCGATGACGTTATGACAGGTGGTGCGGATGCCGACACCTTTGTCTTTGGTCACAATGTCGATGCTGATGGCGACGGCGAATGCATGCTAGAACCCTACTACGACGAGTATTGGGAACTGCAGCAGCCTGTCGATTTTGCGAAGCCGATCCATGGCGATGACGTCATCACTGACTTCAACAAAGCAAACGGCGATCTGATCCAGATCCACACTGGTCTGGACATCACAGATGTTGTGATTGACGGCGTTGACCTGGTGATCACCACCACTGGTGGTACGATCACCGTCGAAAACGCGGTGAACACCATCTCGGGCCTGGATCCGACGGATCCCGACTTTGATGACTCGCCTGAAGCTCTTGAGAAGTTCATCACGGACTACAATCCTGCGAACGGCGAAGGCAAAGGCTTTGTTGTCAGAGACGACAAGTGCATCACGCCTCCGGACATCCAGCCAATGGCACCGCAAACCGGCTGGCACAAGGAGTTTGATGTACCGCAGCCAACCTACAAGCCGCTTGATGGTGAGTTCGGTAACACCACCATAAACATCACGGCTCAGGAGATGGCTGAACGCTTCATGGACGAAGACGACAACATCAGCGTCGAGGACGGTTACGTCTACTTCGACGCGCTCTATGAAGGACCTTGATGCGCTGTATGAAGGTGGGTGGCGCAAGCAATCCACCTTCGTAGGAGACCGAGCCTGATTACTCGTGAACCAGGTTCGTCCCCCGGCACCGCCCCTGCAAAGGGGCGGTGTTTTTTTGTGAAGCTCTTACGAAGCCCTGATCCCGGATGTTGGGACGCTTACACCAGAATGTCATCTTGCAGCTGTGCCAGGATGGCGTTTTCGATGATCACCTCATCCGCGCCGACCAGATCAAACACCACGTCGTCGCCGCGCTGTTCCGCCCGCGCCATCAGCGCATCCATGGAACCCAATCCGGTTGCACGGAAATCCAGGATGTCGCGGTCGTTCTCGAAATCTTCGACCACATCACGTCCCATGTTGGTCTCGAACACAAATCGGTCAGCTCCGCTTTTGCCATGCAGGATGTCGTTTCCGCTGGCGCCGCGCAGCACGTCATTGCCACCACCACCGATCAGCGTGTCGTTGCCGTCACGTCCTTCCAGGATGTCGTTCCCGGATGCGCCCATCAGCTTGTTCGCGGCGCCGTCACCGCGCAGGTGATCGTTGTGGACTGACCCACGCAACCCTTCGACCGAGTTGAAAGTATCGCCGCTGGCCGCACCGGTATTGGCTGTGTGGTACTGAAGATCCACAATCAGACCGGAGGATGCAGCGTAGTAATCTGCGACATCTATACCGCTGCCACCGTTCAGTTGATCCGCGCCGTTGCCGCCCCGAAACCAATCCGCGCCATTGCCGCCATGCAGCACGTCATTGCCGCCACCGCCTTCCAGCACATCATTGTCGGCTCCGCCAAAGACGGTGTCAGCTCCGCCGCCGGCTTGGATCAGATCGCGCCCACGTCCTGCGATGAACTCTTCGCTGTCTGAGCTTCCGTTCAGCGTATCATTGCGCGGGGTGCCGCGTATCTCTGCCGGGGCAGGGGGGGGTGCCTCTGCGGCAGGTGGCGACGGGGCATTCCCGTCATCGAGGATCACAGAGGCGCCTGTGCGCGCGAAATTCTGGGTGATCATCACCCCCTCAAAACCATTGTATTCGCCGAATTCGATGCCAATGCCGACATAGTCAAAATTCGCACTGAGGATGTTCGCGCGGTGACCTGAGCTGTTCATCAGGCGGCCATGGATGTCTTCGACATCATCAAAAAGGCCGGCTGCACCGCGTTCGCTTTGGAAACCGATATTTTCGCCCCAGGACCAACTGCCCGAGAACGTGAAATCAGCGTCCCGCATGCGATCGCCTGCCGAAGAGCCACCGGCACCGGTGTGCGAAAAGACATCCTGCTGAAGCATCCACTCGCTGTGGTCTTCGGCCGATTGATTGAGGTTCTGCTCAAGCTGCAATGGATCGCGCCCAGCAGCGGCGCGTTCCGCGTTGATCAGCTCAAGCATATATTGTTCAAGTGCATCTGCGGTTGTTGTCATGCCTGCTTCCTGCCTCTGGAATTGACCGATTACTTGGCACAATTGAGGCCTTTGGGTGACATGATACAGCAGGTCTGTGCAACAGGGCGAAACCGGGCCGGTTGAGTTTTGCTCAAACCGGCAGACAGATCGGCAGGTTACTGCCTGATACGGGTCTTCAGATGATCTTTAGCGGGCAGGCTTGGAGCTCTGCTCGCCAATAACGGGGATGTATTTGACCCGCGGTACAGTGTTGTGGAAATAGGTGATGAACTGGCCCTGACGGTGCGTGCTGGTCTTGGCGAAGATCCCCTTGAGATAACTGCGCACGGTCGACAGCGACAGGTTGGTCACTTCGGCAATTTCGATCAGCGATTTGCCTTCCAGCAGATGATGGGCAATCAAGCATTCCGAGTTCGTCAGGCCAAAAAGCTTGAGCAAATGATGGCCCAGTTCGGGATCCTTGTCGCTTTGCTCCAATATCACCACGGCGCGGGGCGGGTCAGACCGTTCCAGAGGCAGGACCACAGCGATGCGCGAAACACGTTTGTCGAGATCGATCGCCACGGTCGAGGCCTGACGGTTCGGGCCAGTGGCAAGAGCCAGGGCCTGATGGAAAGTGCGCTGCAGTTTCTGGGTTTTGCCGCTCAGCCGGCGCAGGTTGATCTCGAACCCGCCATATTCCTCTAGCCATTCCTTGGAAAAGTCTGTGCAATAATCAATCTGCCCGTAGGCATCGACCACCGCGAGGTTGATCGACAGTGCTCCAAGGGCGGTTTCAACTGCCTCACCCATGGCCACCGGTTGGCGCGACACGGCATCTTTCAATTGCTGCGCGACATAAGACAATCCCAGTTCCAGGCAGCTATCCTGACTGGTCTCATTGTCGGAAGTTCCGACACGTAGAGCGATCACCGGAACCTTGCGATCCACCGCGTCGCCAATGCCGATGACATAGCCGTCACTGCGGGCGCGGGTGATATCGAAGGCCGGATCTGTGCGGTCGCTCTGAAACTCTGCAAGAATCCGGGCAATCTCCTTTGAGGCGTCGCGACCATCCTTAGGATTACTGACAGGCGCAAAAGATTGTGCCGTTCCGCTCCAGCTCTCGGTGAATTGCTGTGTGGCGCAGTCATAAAATCCCATATGTGCAAAATCTGCCCCCGCCAGACTTGCCAGTTCAGCGGCGAAACGCACGCGATAAGACTCTTCACTGACGGTCTCATCAAAATACTTCATCGAACCCTCATCCCAAAAATTGGAACCACTCAAAAACCTGGCCAAACGCTGGCCCAAAAATTTCACACTCTTCAAGGCAGGCAGTACGAAACCTGCCTGGACAAAATTGCCCGGGTGAATGTCTTAAGTCCCCGCTTTCCCCCGTGTCGTCGTCTTCTAGCGCGGGTATATGACGACTGTATTGGCCTGCATGCGGCAAAACAAGCAAAGCGGCATTTTTGTGGCAAGGCCCGCCAGGTTTAGCCGATTTTACTCAACAAACTCCGTTCAGAAATTTGAGTGTTTCCTTACGAGAAACACTCAACCCAGTTTGGGTCGCGATATCACCCTCATATGGATATAATTACCATAACATTGATTATTAGATTTACAGACTCAGAACCCGCATCCCCCCGAACCGGCCGGTATGAGGTCACTTTTTTAACCCGCCCGGAAGAAAACCTGCACCTCCTCTCTTTTCATCTTATAAAGCTCCGATAAAGACATGGCGCGCAGAGCATCCAGAAAGATTGAGCAGGAGCAAAACAGGTGAGAATTGTCGTCATAGGCGCGGGCTATGTGGGTCTCGTCAGCGGAGTGTGTTTTTCCGACTTTGGCCACGATGTGATCTGCGTGGATACCGATGCGGCCAAAGTGACCAAGCTGACAGCCGGTGAGGTGCCGATTTACGAACCCAATCTGCAAGAGACCATGCTGACCAATATGGAGGCCGGGCGCCTGACCTTCTCAACCGATCTGGCGGCGTCCATTGCAGGGGCGGATGCGGTCTTTATTGCCGTGGGCACGCCCGCGCGGCGCGGCGATGGCCATGCCGATCTGCAATATGTCTTTGCCGCTGCGGAAGAGATTGCACGATCCCTGGCGGGCTACGCAGTTGTCGTTACCAAATCCACTGTGCCGGTGGGGACAAACAGCAAAATCAAAGACATCATGACAAGAGCCGCACCGGAGGCAGAGTTTGACGTGTGCTCAAACCCGGAATTTCTGCGCGAAGGCGCGGCGCTGGAAGATTTCATGCGCCCCGACCGCGTGGTGATCGGGGTTGAAACCGACCGCGCCATGGAGGTGATGGATGAGATCTACCGTCCGCTGTCGCTGCGCGACTATCCGGTCGTGCGCACCGATCTGGAAACGGCCGAAATGATCAAATACGCGGCCAATGCATTTTTGGCGACGAAGATCACCTTCATCAACGAAATTGCATCGCTTTGCGAAAAGGTTGGCTCGGACGTGCAGCAGGTGGCCAAGGGTATGGGGCTGGATCGCCGCATTGGTGCAAAGTTCCTGCATGCCGGCCCGGGTTATGGCGGCTCATGCTTTCCTAAGGACACGCAAGCCCTGGCCCGTATCGGTCAAGAGCACGGCAGCCCGATGCGCATTGTGGAGACGGTGATTGATGTCAATGCGCGCATCAAGGCGCGGATGATCGATAAGATTCTCGAAGCCTGCGACGACGATCTCAACGGCAAGATCGTGACCGTTCTGGGGGTCACGTTCAAACCCAATACCGACGACATGCGCGATGCCCCTGCCCTAACCATTGTGCCCGCCCTGATCGGCAAGGGTGCCGAGGTGCGTGTCGTTGATCCGCAGGGCCGCGCCGAAGGCGAGCCGCTTTTGCCTCACGTCACTTGGATCGAGAATGCCTATGACGCGGCCCGGGGGGCGGACCTGATCGTGATGCTGACCGAATGGAATGAATTTCGCGGCGTGAACCTGACCCAGCTTGCCAAAAACATGCGGCAGCCCCGCATGGTCGATTTGCGTAATGTTTTCAGCCAGGTCGACGCTCAGGCGGCGGGTTTTACCACCTACTCCGCAGTGGGCATCGGAGCACAGACCTGATCCTTTGACAGCCCCCGTGTAACAGGAAGCGCCTTCATGAAGATCCTCTTTGTCCATCAAAACATGCCCGGACAATATCGCGAACTGTTGGAATGGCTGGCAGCCCAAGGTGATCACGAGCTGGTCTTTCTGACCCAGCGTGACACGCCCCCAAAGATCGACGGCGTGCAATCGGTGGTCTATCGCCCGCATCATATCCCTGACGACAAAGCCTATACACTGTCCAAAGTCTGGGAAGAGGCGGCCGGAGCCGGATACGGTGCGATCCTGGCGGCGCAGGCGTTGCAAAATAAATCAGGGTTCAAGCCGGACCTTATTCTGGGCCACACCGGGTGGGGCGAGCTGACATTTTTTAAACAACTCTGGCCCGATGTCCCGATCCTGGGGTTCTTTGAATATTTCTATCAGATGGAAGGCGGCCTTGTCGGCTTTGACCCCGAAGAGACAGTATCGCAGGCCGCAGCCTATACCAGCCATGCCCGCAATATCGTGCCTTTCACCAATATCCAGACCGTGGATCTGGGCTTGGTGCCCACCGCATGGCAACGCGACCGGTTCCCACCCAGCTTCCATGACAAGTTCTATGTCTGCCATGATGGCATTCGCACCGATAAGCTGAGCCCAAACCCTAGTGTTTCCCTGCGTCTGGGCCGCCTTGATCGGCCAGTCACCCGTGAAGATGAGATCATCACCTATATGGCGCGCAATCTGGAGCGGGCCCGGGGCTTTCATATCTTCATGCGCGCGCTGCCAAAAATCCTCAAGGAACGCCCCAACGCCCGAGTCATCGCTATTGGTGGCAACGACACTTCGTATGGCCGCGAAAGCAGCCACCCCCAGGGCCTGCGCGGCGAAATGGAACAAGAGGTGGGCCACCTTGTCGATTGGTCCCGCGTCCATTTCCTGGGGCGCGTGCCGTATGAGACCTATATGCAGATCGTCCAGATAAGCCGCTGTCACATGGCGTTGACCATGCCCTTCGTGATGTCGTGGTCACTGCTGGAGACGATGGCCATGGAGGCCACCGTGGTCAGCACCGATGTGGCCTCGGTGCGCGAGGCGATCACCCATGGCGAAACTGGGCTTCTGGTGGATTTCTTTGATCCGGATGCTCTGGCCAATCAGGTGATCGACGTGCTCGCCAACCCCGATGCCTATGCCCATATCGGTCCGGCTGCACGCAAACACGTGGTGGAAACTTATGATTTCCTAACCCGCTGCCTGCCGGAACATATTGCCCGCATGAACAGCCTGGTTCCGGACGACAAACAGATCGTGATGCCGACATAAGTCAGACGTTATGGGAAAAAGGACATTCATTCTGGGCCTTGGTGCACAAAAAGCAGGGACGAGCTGGCTACACAGTTATCTTGAGACCTGCGACGACACCGACTTTGGCCTGATGAAGGAATATCATATCTGGGATGTCTGGCAGGATCCCAAGCTGTTCCGGAAATTTCATGTGACCGAACGAGCGCTGTTCAAGCATCGCGAGACCCCGCGGTTTCCACGTCTGAAATTGCAATATCCGATGCAGACGACCGACGGGTTCTACGGATTTTATTTTCAGAGGCTTCTGGCCAAAAGCGGCAAATCCATAACAGGCGATATCACCCCCAGCTACGCCGCCCTGACCGCAGACACCCTGGCCCATGTCAAGGATGAGCTTGAAGCTTTGGGATTTGATCTGCGGGTGGTGTTTTTGATGCGTGACCCGGTTGAACGCATCTGGAGTTCGGTCCGGATGGAACGGCGCATTATGCTCAACAACGGCTCGGCCACCCTTGCGGATCTGCCGCCCGAGGATGCGCATGTGGCCCAACTCTATGACAGCGCCGATATGGATATCAGGACGCGATACGACCGCACGCTTGCAAACATCGACCGTGTCTTTGACGCAGACAGTGTCTATTACGGGTTTTTCGAGACCCTTTTCACACAGGACGTGCTGACAGACATCTCAGGATTTTTGGGCGTCCCGGTGAATGCCGAGCATCTGACTGTCCGGGTGAATGTCACTGAACGTACGGTCGATCTGCCGCCACAACTGCGCCAGCAGATCCGGGATCATTATGCCGATGTGTACGCGGCCTGCCATGACCGCTTTCCACAGACCCGGACATTGTGGAGATAAGGCGTATCAGCCGCCCAGAAGTCCCAAAAGATAGGCCCCATAATCATTCTTGCCAAACATCGTGGCCCGGGCGCGCAGATCATCATCACTGATCCAGCCAGCCTCGTGGGCGATCTCGTCCGGGCTGCCGATCTGCTGGCCCTGCCGGTCCGAAAGCGTGCGCACGAAATTCCCAGCATCCAGAAGCGAGCCGTGGGTGCCGGTATCCAGCCAGGCATAACCACGCCCCAGCTGCCGCACGTTCAAAGTGCCATCGGCCAGATACATCTCAAGCAGCGTGGTAATCTCCAACTCACCGCGCGCAGAAGGGGTGACGGCGCGCGCCCGCTCCGGTGCCGTGCCATCCAGGAAGTAAAGCCCGGTGACCGCATAAGGGGATGGCGCAACGGACGGTTTTTCGACAATCGCCCGCACGGTGCCCTGTTTGTCGAAATCCACCACGCCATAGCGTTCGGGATCGGCCACGCGGTAGCCAAAGACGGTTCCCCCTGTCTCCACTGCGTCGGCGACAGTCAGTTCGCCCGGCAGCCCGTGCCCAAAGAATATGTTGTCACCCAATACCATTGCACTGGGGGCACCGTTCAGAAAATCGTCTGCCAGCACATAGGCCTGGGCCAACCCGTCCGGGGAGGGTTGTACGATATAGGTAAAGGATAATCCCCATTGTGCCCCGTCCCCCAGCAGGCGCCGGAAGGGATCCTGATCCTGTGGCGTGGTGATGATGGCAATCTCGCGAATGCCAGCCAGCATCAGCACACTCAGCGGGTAATAGATCATCGGCTTGTCATAGATCGGCAAAAGTTGCTTCGACACACCCATGGTGATGGGATAAAGCCGCGTGCCTGATCCGCCGGCCAGAATGATGCCCTTACGTGCCTTGCCCATGCCCCAACTCCGTTATGACGGTTTTTAACTCTGCTCTCCAATCCGGTGGTGTAATTCCAAAATCAGCCCTGATTGAGGAACAATCGAGTCTTGAATTGAGCGGGCGTGCCGCCGGTGTCGGATAAGCCGATGTCAGGATATCCTCGACGGTCACGTCGCGACCGGCCAGCCGGAATATCTCGCGGGCGAAATCCGCCCAACTGGTCTGCGGCTCCCCTGCGAAATGATAGGTACCCCCGCCCTGCCCTGCGGCCATGGCGCGCGCCATGGTCAGAAGGGCCGCGGCAATGGCATGCGCCGGGGTCGGGCCGCCGATCTGATCGGCCACGATCGTCAGGTGATCACGGGTCTCCGACAATCGCAGCATGGTTTTGACGAAATTGTTGCCATGGGCCGAAAACACCCAGGAGGTCCGCAGGATGGCTGCGGTGCCGCCTGCGTTTAAAATCAAAGCTTCTCCAGCCAATTTGGACTTGCCGTAAATGCCCAACGGCCCGGTCGGGTCGTCTGGTCGCCATGGGGCCGTGCCATTGCCCGCAAAAACATAATCGGTCGAGATATGTAAAAACGGAATACCCTGAGCTGCCGCATGCTCTGCCATAGTGCCAACCGATGCCCCGTTCACTGCCATAGCGACAGCCCGATCCCCTTCTGCTTTGTCGACTGCTGTATATGCTGCGGCGTTGATTATGACCTGAGCTTTGTTGGTTTTGAGAAAGGCAGTCAGTTCAGACGGCTTGGCCAAATCAACCTCGTCACGACCGACATACCGCGCGTCAGGGATCAATCGGGTGAGCTCTGTCGCGACCTGCCCGGTTTTGCCAAAAACCAGAATACTCATGAACCGGACCCGGTACCCAACCGTTCCCCCACACCGGAGCGGGTTTGCAAGGCGCGCCACCAGGGTTCGTTTTCCAGATACCAAGTCACGGTCCGGGCCAGTCCTTCATCCACCGTGACCGAAGGACGCCAGCCCAGTTCTTCGCGGATCCGCGTTGGATCGATTGCATAACGTGCATCGTGACCGGGGCGATCGGTGACAAAGGTGATCAGATCGGCATAGCATCCGGTCGCGCGCGGGCGCAGATCGTCGAGAATGGCGCAGATCCGTTTGACCAGATCCAGATTGCTCAACTCGTTCTCGCCGCCAATATTGTAACTGCAGCCCAAGGCACCCGTCTGCAGCACCGTCAGCAGTGCATCCGCGTGATCCTCAACATAAAGCCAGTCCCGCACGTTCGATCCGTCGCCATAGATTGGCAGCGGTTTTTCCGCCAGCGCGTTCAGGATCACCACCGGAATCAGTTTTTCCGGAAAGTGGTACGGCCCATAGTTGTTGGAACAATTGCTCAGGACAACCGGCAGCCCGTAGGTTTCGTGCCAGGCCCGAACCAGATGATCGCTGGCCGCCTTGGACGCCGAATAGGGGCTGCGCGGATCGTAAGCGGTGGTTTCGGTGAACTTGACCTGCGGGTCGGCGGGTAAAGAGCCAAATACCTCATCGGTGGAGATATGGTGGAAGCGGAACCCTTGTGGCCGGCCCTGCCGCTCCCAGTAACCGCGCGCAGCCTGCAGCAGATGATAGGTGCCGGTGATATTGGTTTCAACGAAGGTGCCGGGCCCGTCGATTGAACGGTCGACATGGGATTCAGCGGCCAGATGCATCACGGCATCCGGCGCATGCGTTTCAAAAACAGCCTCTAATCGGGAAAAATCGCGGATATCAACCTGCTCGAACGCATAGTTCGGACTGTCCGCAACCAAGGCCACGTTTTCCAGACAGGCGGCATAGGTCAGCGCATCAAGATTGACCACCTCATGCCCCCGCCCAATCGCCAGGCGCACCACTGCTGAACCTATAAACCCTGCCCCGCCGGTCACCAGAAGCTTCATGCCCGAGCCTCATAGATGAACGGGCTCACAAAGTCCGCCAGCGCCGATGCGGCTGCGTCCTTAGCACTGAGCACGGGCTCGATGGCAGTGCCCCAGTTAATACCACAGCTGTCCCAACGCACCGCACCGTCGCACTCGGGCGCGTAATAATCGGTGCATTTGTAGATGACCTCGGTATCGGGTTCGCGCGTGATGAACCCGTGCAGGAATCCGGCTGGCACCAACAACTGCAGACCATTTTCAAAGGTCAGATCAAGCCCAAACCAATGCCCGTATGTGGGACTGCCCACGCGGATATCCACCGCGACATCATAAAGCCGCCCCCGCCCGCAGCGCACCAGCTTGGCTTGCGCGTGCGGCGGCGCCTGATAATGCAACCCGCGCAGCGTGCCCGCAGTTCTGGACAGTGAATGATTGTCCTGCACGAAATCATAGTGCAGCCCATACTCGGCCATGCGGGACTGGTTCCAGCTTTCGCAGAAAAACCCCCGGTCATCGCCATGACGTTTTGGTTGAAGGATCAGAAGATCGGGGATGTCCGTATTGGTGATGTCCAGCATGCGCCCTGCCCGTCCTGCCCCCGCCCGTGCTCTTAGCGTCGGGACGATGTCAGGAACAAGCCCCTATGTTTTCGTTTTTGTCCGCACCCAGCCCAGAAAGGCCGCTTCGGGTGCGTTGAGACGCGGCGCACCGGTGGCCTCCCACCAAGTCCGCCATTCCGCCTCCAGCGCGTAAGGATCACATCCGGGCAGAACCTCGCGGGCGGCCTCATAAGCGGTGGGCGGCAGGATGGGCGCGCGCGTGGTGTCGATCACCAGGCCCGCGCGTTCGACAACAATCAGATCTCCCGGCTCCTCTCGCAAAGTATAATCAGGAAGGTTGGCTTCCGAGATCATGCGGCGCAGGGCGGCCCGGAACACACGCACCGGCGCGGTGCTGCCGGATTTCTTGTGCAGTGTCGCAACGCTGACCTTCCAGCCAGCCTGCCGCCCGCAATGCTTGCGCGACAATTCATAGATCCGCCGCTCCAACGGTTTGCGCAGACGGAAATAATCCCGGCTGAGCGTCAAGACTGACCGGTTCAGGACCGCGCGGAACAGCCAGTCGCTGAGCGTGACGGTCACGCTGATCATCCGGCCTGCCCGGCTGCGGCGCACAATCTGCCAGCTGTCGATCAGACCAAATCCGCTGGTCGTCTCGATTCCACCGGTGGCGATATTGGTGGTGATGCGCGTACCTGCCAGCCGTTCAAACGCCTCTTTCAACCGCGCATAGGCATCGCCGGATGTGTCGCGGTTGGTCGCCACCAGAAGATCATGCGCCTTCAGATGCAGCGTGCGCGAAATCGTTCGCCCTGAATTCAGCGCCGCCATCAGCTGGCTGATGCAATAGATCAGAATGTCTTTGTCGTGGATGGTGGCCCGGCCCCGAACCGACGGGATAACCTGCACCTGTGTGCCATTGTGCTCATAGGACAGCACCCTCCGGTCTGGCCGCGTCGAAAGCGAAAAGACGGGATGTTCCATCGTGCCAAGATCGTCCTTGAGCGCTGCTCCAAGGATATCGCAGACAAAGAAATCGCCCGTGGGGTGCCTGTCGGGCAAAAGCCCGCCCGTTCCAGAGGACGCCACACTCATGTTCCTGTCCTTGCCTGCCCTTGTCCGTGCCCGCTTCACGCCAGATGCCGCGCAACCCGCTTATCGGGGTTTCAGTGACACCTATCCTAAAGTTATCCACAAGGTGCGTCCAGATTCGAACGGCGGATCAGAGTCGGCGCCTCGGGGGTTCAGAGTCAGAGTTTCGGGGGATCAGAGTCGGTTCACAGAAATTCAGACTGTTTTTTTGTTTTTTTATCAAGAATGTAGTCAAAGTGCG
>JBCCYF010000044.1:0-32310 GCA_039190275.1 Pseudomonadota bacterium
AACGGGCTCTAGACCATCCGATCCCGAAAAACGTAGCGCACGATCTGGTCCCGCCTGAGGCCCCGTTGTGCCAACTCGGCATCGCTAAGCGCCCGCAGCTTTTCGATCTCATCCGCACGAGATGCGATTTCCGACCAGCGCAGAACAGCGGACGCCACGGATTGAAGCCGACGGCGGAGCCATCGCAGCGCAACGGTGGCAAGTTCACGCGCGTATGCGCTCATGGTCAGTGGTTTTGTGGTGTTCATGGGAAACCTCCTGCAACAGCGAAAAGTTTCCTCCCCTGACGCACACATTTGGCGCAGGCCTGAGATCGCGCAACCCGGGCCAAGCGCAAAGCCGGTATGCACGGGGGTTGGAACCGAAGATCAGATGGCGCTGTCGAACAGGTGCTTCTCGGCAGCTGCAGACGGGAAGGTCAGAACATGAAATACCGCTGCGCCATCGGAAGCTCCTCGGCGGGCTCGCACGTCAGCAGCTCACCGTCGGCGCGCACCTCATAGGTTTCGGGATTCACCTCGATCTGCGGTGTTGCATCGTTCAGCTTCATCGAGGCCTTGGAAATACCGCCGCGGGTGTTCTCGACGGGTGCAGTAGCCTTGCGCAGGCCCAAGGTTGCGCCAATGTCCGCAGCATGCGCCGCACCGGACACGAAACTGATCGACGACGCCTCCTGACTGCGGCCGAACGCCCCGAACATAGGGCGGGAGTATACCGGCTGTGGCGTCGGGATAGAGGCATTGGGGTCGCCCATCTGCGCACAGGCAATAGTCCCACCGACCAATGTCATCTCGGGCTTGACGCCAAAAAACGCCGGGGACCACAGGCACAGATCGGCGCGCTTACCCACCTCGATCGAACCGATATGGGCACTGATCCCATGCGCAATTGCCGGGTTTATGGTGTACTTCGCGATATAGCGCTTCACCCGGAAGTTGTCATTCTCACCGCTTTCTTCGGGCAGGCGTCCACGCTGTTTCTTCATCTTATCGGCGGTTTGCCACGTGCGGATGATCACCTCACCCACCCGGCCCATCGCCTGGCTGTCGCTTGCGATGATACTGAACGCACCCATATCGTGCAGGATGTCCTCGGCGGCGATGGTCTCGCGACGGATACGGCTTTCGGCGAAAGCCACATCCTCGGGGATGGATTTGTCGAGATGGTGACACACCATCAGCATGTCCAGATGCTCTTCCAGCGTATTCACGGTGTAGGGCCGTGTGGGGTTGGTCGAAGACGGGATCACATGCGCTTCACCACAAACCTTGATGATATCCGGCGCATGCCCACCGCCCGCGCCTTCGGTATGGAAGGCATGGATGGTCCGGCCGGAAATGGCGGCAACCGTGTTCTCGACAAAACCGCTTTCGTTCAGGGTGTCGGTATGGATCATCACCTGGACGTCCATGTCATCGGCAACGCTCAGGCAGCAGTCAATCGCGCCAGGTGTGGTCCCCCAGTCCTCATGCAGCTTCATCGCGCAGGCACCGGCCTCGACCATTTCGACAAGCGCCGCGGGTTGCGAGGCATTGCCCTTGCAGGACAATCCAAAGTTGATCGGGAATGCGTCCAGTGACTGCAACATGCGCCCGATATGCCAGGGACCGGGGGTGCAGGTCGTGGCAAGTGTGCCATGCGCGGGACCGGTGCCGCCGCCCAGCATCGTGGTCAAACCGGAGTGCAGAGCCTCATCTATCTGCTGGGGACAGATGAAATGGATATGCGCATCGAAGCCACCGGCCGTCAGGATTCGGCCCTCGCCCGCCAGAGCCTCGGTCCCCGGACCGACGATGATATCAACCCCAGATTGCGTATCGGGGTTTCCCGCTTTACCAATTCCGTCGATTCGTCCGTCCTTGAGCCCGACATCCGCTTTGTAAATCCCAGTGTGATCGACAACCAACGCATTTGTGATCACCGTATCAACGGCACCGTCCGCGCGGGTCGCCTGACTTTGTCCCATCCCATCCCGGATCACCTTGCCCCCGCCAAATTTCACCTCTTCTCCGTAGGTTGTGAGGTCCCTTTCGACTTCAATCACCAGCTCCGTATCTGCCAGACGCAAGCGGTCGCCAACCGTGGGGCCGTACATGGATGCATAGGTTTCGCGGGAAATTTTTGTAGGCATTGACGTTTCTCACATCTAGATACTAGAATTTAACTTAAGCGGGCGTTAACGCAAACCGCTTAAACGTGGCGCAGTGTTAACGATCTCTTTTGTACAGGGGGCTTACCTATGTTTGATGTAGACGCACTGATGAGCGGCGGCGACTTTCTGGTTGTGGCCGGTCTTCTTCTGGCTGTTGTCTTTTTCTCAGGCGGTTCCGCGCGCTCCTGACAGACGCCTTGCACGGCCGGTTTCCAGCGCACACTATTCACCGGATCCATCCTCTGGGATCACCAGATCCGAAGGGGCACCACGGTGCAGGCAGGCCGTGTTGACGGATATGAGCCGGGCATGGCCAGGTCGGTCAACATAGCCGAAGACAGCCTCTCCACAGCGGCCGCAAAAGAAATGATGCGGTGTCAAGGCATCCTCGACCGGTTCGGTCAACGCGTCGCGACCGGTCAGCAGCCGAAAAGCATCTTCCGCCGCATGGGCGATGGTCAGACCGGCCCCGCGGCATCGCGCGCAAATGCAGGGTGCGGCCCGTTCGGGGTCGAGCGACACGCTGAACCGAACACTTCCGCAGGCACAGGCCGCGTGAAACAGCGGCATGGCCGCGGGTTCGGCCTGCCGTCGGGCATCGGCAACCGCAGCGGAAAGCGTTTGAGCACGCCTCACCTGCTCCACCTTGTCGCTGCGCTACAATCCATCATGTCAGGGCGAAGATCCGCGCCGGACCACCGCTTCCGCCGACGATCTTCGGCGCGCCGACAACCAGCGTCGCACCGGATGCCGGGACACCTCCCAAACCTGCCAGACACTCAATGCCGTAGCGCCCCGCCGGCAGCCAGGCGTAATGGGCGGCAAAGTCGGTTGACGGACCATGATCCAGTGACAGGGTGTCAACGGCAATCGCCGCGGCGCGCGTCTCTTCAAGCAGCAATTGCGTCGCCTCAACATGGAAACCCGGGAAATGGAGCGTTCCCGCATCATCGGCATTTCGGAACGCATCACTGGCAGCCTTCTCGGCCCAGCCGGAATGCATCGCCACGCAGGCACCCTCGGGGATCGCACCGTAGACCTCGACCCAGTCCCTGATGTCCATGGGCGTGACCTGCGCGTCCGGATCCTCAGCCGCGCGCGCTGCGATGTCGATAACCACAAGCGGGCACATCAGATTGCCGACCGGGATCTCATCGACAGACATTCCGTCTTCGGAGAAGTGCAACGGCGCATCAATATGCGTGCCCGTGTGCTCGTTCAGCGTCAACTCAAAAAGATTGAAACCATCCTTTGTAAAATCGAAAACCTTGGAGCGGCTAAGGCCGGGCTCGCCCGAGAATGTCGGAAACGACTCGCTCAGCGTATGGGTCATATCAACGATTTCACCGTGCGCATCGGCATGCGCCGGACGTACGCTGGTGCCAAGCGTGGTGGCCGCGACCGTTGCTGCCCCCGCGGCAGACCCAAAGAACCTGCGTCGCGACAGCATCTGCGCCTTCACAGCGTCGATCACACATGCGTCACACATGGTTTGCTTTCCTTATCCTTCCGACCCTTTAGAGCGGGCCCATCACATCCTGATTGAAGCCAAATACCCGCCGCGCGCCCCCGAATGGGACCAGAACAACATCGCGGGTCTGGCCGGGCTCGAAGCGGACCGCCGTTCCGGCAGCGATATCCAGCCGCATGCCACGGGCCGCCGCACGGTCAAAGTCCAGTGCGCTGTTCGTCTCGGCGAAATGATAGTGGCTGCCGACTTGAACCGGCCGGTCGCCGGTATTCGAAACGGTCAGTGCGCGCGCTTCCGCCCCGGCGTTCAGAGTAATGTCACCGGGCGCGCAGATAACCTCACCGGGGATCATCGCGTCACCTCACGGCGCTCGGTGAAAAACACCAGCGTCACGGTGGCGGCAATGGCGATACCCGCGGCCACCGCAGCCCATTGAATTGCGATGCCACGATCCAGCAGGGCATCGCCGGCCAAAAGAACCAGCGGCAGTCCATAACACAGTTTCAGCAGGCTGTAGGTACGGTTGCGTCGGCCGGGAAACCGGCCGCGGATCAGCCCCTCCAGCGCTTCGATCACTGCAAACAGCACCGCCGCGCCGACCATCTGAACCAAAAACCCTGTCACTTCACGCCTCCACTATCTTATCGGGTGATGGACAGTCACCAGCTTGGTGCCGTCCGGGAATGTCGCCTCGACCTGAACATCATGGATCATCTCGGGGATCCCCTCCATACACTGGTCGGCGGCCACCACAGATGCCCCTGCCGCCATCAGATCCGCGACCGAGCGCCCGTCCCGTGCGCCCTCAACCACATAGTCGGTGATGAGCGCGATCGCTTCGGGGTGATTCAGCTTTACACCGCGCGCCAGCCTGTTGCGCGCGACCATCGCAGCAAGACTGACCAGCAGCTTGTCCTTTTCACGGGGTGTCAGGTTCATCTCGGTCGTTCCTTCACATGGTCCACACGCGCGGCATGGGTCGGCCGCGCAGAAAGCTAAGGTGCATCTTCAACGCATGACGCAAGGGTTGTGCATCCGGCGCCAGATAGCGGATCACCAGGCGTCCGCCCCAGGCCGAGGCTGCATGACGCACCGTCGGCACCGGTGCCAGTGCCCTGAACGCGTCCAGCCGGTCCGCCGCATCTTCCCCTGCATAGAGCACAGTGGCAAGCGCCGCCGCATGTCCCAGCCCGGCCACGGACCGAAAGGCCTCGGTCTCGGGGCCTAGCCGCGCCGCCTCGGCGTGGAGCAGCACCCCACCCCGGCGCAGCCGCCACGTATCGCTGAAGCGCGCCGTTGAAAGTGTCTCTCCCATCGCGATCCGCCCAAGGACCACCGCCTCAACGATCAGCAGGGAGGCGCCTTCGGCAAGGTCAGCGTCGATGGTTCGTTCAAGCGCCGAACCATCGAACAGGATAGTCTCCTGCGGCAACCAGTCCAGCCTTGCGCCCGGCCCCAGGCGGAGCCGCGTGCCGACCCTGGCAACACCGCCGGTCGCGCGATAGGCCCGCTCGGCCGTCTGGCTCGCGACGCTGGCCTGCGCGCCAGCACCCACTGTCACATTCACGTCCAGGCGGTCGCCACCGGTCAGGCCGCCGGACGTGTTGATCACCACCGCCTCCGGTACGTTCGATGCGGTCCGGGGCAACAGCGCCTTGGCTGATCCATCCATGTACAGATCCGACAAGCGCGACCGCCCACGCCGCATCTCAAAGCCCAGACGAACGGTGCCCCGCGCGCGCTGCAAGCGCTCGGATGGCGGTATTGTCATGAGGTTCAGGTTCATACACTCCCGGTTTTGACACCAGATTAGACAATCCGCAGGGCCGGGCGCAAAGGAAAATCCGCCCCCTCCCCCGACAGCGGTCCGCTCCGCCTGTTTCCTGAGCAACTCAGTGTTATTGCGACGCTCCGCATTGCGGCGTATCAACGCCACATTCGGGCAAAGTATGCAGGGCGGTATGGGAACGATTTTAATAACGGGCGCGGCACGCGGCATTGGTGCCGCGCTGCACAAGCAGGCAAGTCAGGACGGCCATCGGGTCATCGGAACAACACGCGCGGAGCCTAACGAACCGGATTGGCACCGGCTGGACGTTGCCGATCCGGGTGCCTTTGCAGCGCTGGCTAACGCCTTGCACGGGGTCCATCTGGATCTTCTGGTATGCAACGCCGGGGTCTATCTGGACAAGGGTATGGCGCTGGAAGACTATACCGGGACCGAATTGCAGCAGACGTTTGCGGTAAACGTCACCGGCGTGTTTTTGACCATCCAGGCGCTTTTGCCCTGCATGGCGACGGCGGCGCGGATTGCGATTGTCAGTTCGGTCATGGGCAGCAATGAGCGGGCATCGGGCACCGCCTATGCCTACCGTGCCAGCAAGGCGGCCGTGACCAATCTGGCATCGAACCTGGCCCTCGATTTGGCACCGCGCGGAATTGCAGTCGGCGCGTATCATCCGGGCTGGGTCCAAACGGATATGGGCGGGCCAACCGCAAGTATCACCGTGGCTGAAAGCGCCAAGGGATTGCTCGCTCGTTTTGAGCAGTTGGCGCCGTCAACCAGCGGTGTGTTTGAAACCTATGACGGGCAGCCGATACCGTTCTAGGGCTGACCGCCCCGGCGGGTCCTGCGGCCTGGACCGGCAACATATGTCGTCGGCTCCGACAATTCGCTCAGCGTTTTGCTACAAGCCGCGGGCTGCCGGTGGGTTTCGCCCGGATGTAGCGGGCCAGCACCGCAGCAACCTGGGCCGGCCGCGCGCCCGGCTTGATCCCCATCACCGGCACACCCGCCTTGCGCAGCGCCTCGGTAATGACCGGGTCCCGGTCGGGCTCGCGTTTGCCGGCGTAGCCGGGCCGTTGCGAGAGGATGGCCACGCGCAAATTGTGATTGCCGTCGAACACTCCGAAATCCAGGCGTTTCTCACCAAGAAACCGGCGCGCATCGTCGCGGTCTTCCTTGGTCCCATTGTCAGGGTCTGGCCCAATAACCTCGGTCAGGCTGATCTGAGCCATCACCCGATAGTCCGACGACAGCGCGGCGACTTCCGCCACCAGCAGGTCAAAGACCCGTGCCTCGTCCCGGCTCAGCAACGGATATCGCTCAAAGCCGACCCGCTCGATCGTATCGAGCGCCGCTTTCGCTTCCGCGGCTGATGTCCGCGCCGCAGGCCGCCTGGGCTTTCGGCGGCGCCGGACCGGAAAGTGCAATACGCCATAGGCCAGCAGTGCAAAGGTGAGAACCAGAACCGCTGTAAACCATGGTGTAGCAAGGAATTGGTCAACCATGCCCGGGCTCCATGTGCCGTCTTGGCGAGGATCTAGTATGCGCAACGACTATGGCTAGAATTGGATCGCATCCGAGGTTCACGCCTCTAGACCAAGCAAGCGGCCCCGCACGGTTCGGGTGAGGGCCGAGGGCGGCCCGTGCCACATGTCACGGCCCCGGTCCAGGATCAGGCAGGTATCCGCCAGCGGCAGAAGTTCCGCCAGGACCTTGTCGATGACCAGCAGGGCAATGCCCTGCCCCTTTAGCGCGGCGATGGCGTTCCAGATTTCCTGGCGGATCACCGGCGCAAGACCTTCGGTCGCTTCATCCAGGATCAGCAGACGCGGGTTGGTCATCAGGGCACGGCCGATCGCCAACATCTGCTGTTCGCCCCCCGATAGGGTATCCGCGCGCTGTCCCTGGCGTTCTGCCAGCCTGGGGAAAAGCGCATGTACCCGGGTCTGGTCCCAGTGACCGGGACGGGCGGTCACCAGCAGGTTTTCGCGCACGGTTAAACCCGCGAACAACCGCCGACCCTCGGGGACCAGGCCCAGACCGCATCGCGCGATCCTGTGTGCGGGCATACCGACGAGCGAGGTTTCGTCCATCCGGACGGTGCCCGCTGATATCGGGAGAAGACCGCAGATCGCCCGTACCGTGGTTGTTTTGCCCATCCCGTTGCGCCCCAAAAGGGCGGTCAAACCGCCCCGCGGCACGCTCAGGCTGACGCCGAACAGCGCCTGAGCAGCACCGTAGCCCGCCGTGATCTCCCGAACCTCAAGCATCCATGGTCCCCAGATAGGCGGCCTGCACAGCCGGGTCAGCCCGGATATCCTCAGTGGACCCAGTGGCTATGACCCGACCACCGACAAGTACGGTGATCCTATCGGCCAGCCGGAATACCGCGCTCATGTCGTGCTCGATCAACAGGATCGGCACCTCACGGCGCAGGCTGTCCAGCACATCTCCGACCGCCTGCGTCCCATCTGGTCCGAGCCCTGCCATGGGCTCATCCAGCAACAGGCATCTTGGCGCGCTGGCCATGGCGCAGGCCAGTTCCACCCGGCGCCGGGCGCCGTGGCTCAGGGTCGCTACCGGGTCCTCCAGCTGATCGCTCTGGCCCGCCCGGTTCAGGGCGGCCAGCGCCGCCGCGCGCAGCGCAGTATCCGCGACAACCGGGCGGATCATGCCAAAGCTGCCGCCGTGCCGGGCCTGGACCGACATGCGGACATTCGCCAGCGCCGAGATCTCCATGGCCAGCGCCGAGATTTGAAAGCTGCGGCCAAGGCCGCGCCGGGCGCGCTGCGGGATGCTCAGCCCGGTGATATCTTCCCCATCCAGCAGGATCCGACCCTCATCCGGCGCAAGCGTCCCGGCGATCTGCGACACCAGCGTGGTCTTGCCTGCGCCGTTCGGACCGATCAGCGCATGGATCTCGCCGGGAAAAAGGTCCAGCGACACCCTGTCGGTTACCGTCAACGCGCCAAAGGATTTCTCCAGCGCCTCCACGCTCAGCACCGGGTCAGCCATGGCGTGGTGGCCCTGCCAGCCAGCCCATCAACCCACCGCGTGCAAACAGCACGACCAATAGCAGGACCACACCCAGCACAAACTGCCAGTACTGCGTGTATCCACCGATTGCCACTTCCAGCAGAACCAATGCCGCGGCTCCGGCCACCGGACCGGCCAGGCGTCCGACACCGCCCAGAATCACGATTACCATGATCTCTCCGGACCTGTGCCAACTCAGCATCGACGGACCGACAAACCCGTTGAGATCCGCAAACAAAGCGCCGGCCAGTCCGGTGATCGCCGCCGAAAGCACATAAGCGGTCAATCTGACCGGAAACGGCGCAACCCCCGAGGTCGCCAGGCGAAGCGGGTTCAAACGGGCCATGGTCAGCGCGGCCCCAAAGCGCGCCCGCAGCACCATGCGCATCAGCAAAAGCACCAGAACCAGCCAGGCAAAGACCACTGTGAAAAATACCAGAGGGTCGCCGTAACGCACCAACGGAAGCTGACTGCGGACATAGATCGGCAACCCGTCCTCGCCGCCATAGGCGGGGAAGGAGATGGCGAAATAGTAAATCATCTGCGCGAAGGCGAGTGTGATCATTATGAAATACACACCCTCGGTCCGCAGGCTGATCAGTCCGATCGGCACGGCGACGGCCGCCGACAGCAGGATTGCCACGCCCCAGATCGGGATCGCCCAAGTCGTTCCGGGGATAACCCCTGCAAAGGCGCCACCATCAACGGCATGGGTGGCGGCGATCCCGGCGACATACCCGCCCAGACCGAAGAAGGCCGCATGGCCGAAACTGATCATCCCGCCAAACCCAAGTGCCAGGTTCAGCCCGACCGAGGCGAGGGCGACAATTGCGATCCTGCTAGCCAGGTTGATGTAATAGACCTCGCCGAGCGCGGCTGCGGTCAGTGCTGCCGCCGCCAGCGCGGCCAGAAGGGCCAGCGACGCCACAACCTCCCGCGAGACGTCAGGCATAAGCCGGAAATAACCCGCGCGGGCGCACCGCAAGGATACAGGCCATCAGCACGTAGATCAGCATCGATGCAACGGCACCGCCCACCGATGCGGCCTCGGACGGTGGCAGGAACAGCCCGAAACCCGCAGGCAGGGTGACCCGGCCCAGCGTGTCCACCAGACCGACCAGGACCGAACCGAAAAGCGCGCCTCGAATGGATCCGATACCGCCGATCACGATCACCACGAAGGCCAGGATCAGGACCGGTTCGCCCATCCCGACCTGCACCGATTGCAGCGCGCCGATCATCGCCCCCGCCAGACCGGCAAGACCCGCCCCCAGCGCAAACACCAAGGTGTAGAGCGTCGCGATATCCACTCCCAAAGCGCCGATCATTTCCCGATCCGCCTCGCCCGCCCGGATCTGCATGCCCAGACGCGTGCGCTGTATCAACAGGTACAGGCCCGCCGCCACGCCCAGGCCGACGCCGATGATCGCCAGGCGGTACAACGGATACGCAGCACCACCGGGTAATATGATGGTTCCATCCAATGCCTGTGGAACATTCAGCCACAAGGGGGACGCGCCGAAAATGAGACGCGCACCCTCCGAAAAGATCAGGATAAGCGCAAAGGTCGCCAGCACCTGATCCAGATGGTCCCGTGCATAAAGGCGTCTGATCACCGTGACCTCAATCGCCGCACCCGCCGCGGCGGCGGCCAGCACCCCGGCCC
This sequence comes from Pseudomonadota bacterium, assembly GCA_039190275.1. Classification (GTDB taxonomy): domain Bacteria; phylum Pseudomonadota; class Alphaproteobacteria; order Rhodobacterales; family Rhodobacteraceae; genus Halovulum. The sequence goes on from JBCCYF010000044.1 coordinate 10,112, forward strand.
CCAGGCCGACCCAAAAATTGCCGGTCTGCGCCGCGGTCCAGGCGCAGACGAATCCGCCGGTCATATACAGCGATCCATGCGCCAGGTTGATCAGCCCCATCACCCCGAAGACCAGCGTCAGACCGGCCGCCATCAGGAACAGCATGACGCCGAACTGCAACCCGTTCAGCACCTGTTCGATCACCAGGGCAGTCATGCACCCGCCTGGTTTAAAAGGGCCGCGATGGCCTGTGTTTCAGCAGTAACCCGGCGCGCATCGCCCCGCGCCTCGACGTTCAGCCGCACCAGCGGCTCGGTGTTTGACCGGCGCAGATTGAACCGCCAGTCGGCAAACTCAAGCGACAGCCCATCTGTATCGTCGCGATGGGTCGCTGCGGTCGCATAGCGCGCTTCGACCGCCTGCAGGGCCGCCTCCGGGTTTGCCAGACGGAAGTTCTGTTCGCCGGATACCGGATACGCCGCGATGCGCGCAGCGACCAGCTCGGAAAGCGACTGGCCGCTGCGGCTGATCTCATCAAGGATCAGCAGCATCGGGATGATGCCGCTGTCGCAATACATGAAATCGCGAAAGTAGTGATGGGCCGAGATCTCGCCGCCATATGCGGCGTTCTCGGCGCGCATGCTGGCCTTCATGAAACTGTGCCCGGTGCGACCCATCACTGCACGGCCGCCCGCGTCGGCGACCGCATCGCGGGTACTGAACACCGCGCGCGGTTCGTAGATGATCGTATCACCCGGCGAACGGCGCAGCGCTGCCTGGGCCAGCAGGCCGACCAAATAGACGCCATCGACAAAACACCCATCGGCATCAAAAAAGAAACACCTGTCAAAGTCACCGTCCCAAGCGACCCCGATGTCGGCGCCAATGTCGACCACCTTTTTGGCCGTGACCGGATGGTTTTCGGGCAAGAGCGGATTGGGAATGCCGTTTGGAAACGTCGGGTCTGGATCGTGGTGAAGCCGCTCGAACGTTACCGGCGCGCCCGCACTATTCAGGGCAGCCGCTAGCGCGTCAAAGGTCGGTCCGGCCGCACCGTTGCCCGCATTCACGAGCACCTTGAGCGGGGCCAGCGCGGCCGGGTTAATGAAACTCAGCACCCGCGCCACATAGGCTGGACGGGCATCGACCAGGTGACGTGCGCCGCGCCGGGAAGCCGAAGGTTGACGGCCCGATCGGCACAGCGCCTCGATCTGACCCAGTCCGGTGTCCTGTCCGACCGGCCGCGCGCCCGCCGCCACCAGCTTCAGCCCATTGTCGCCCATCGGGTTATGTGACGCCGTCACCATCAGTCCACCCGATGCGCCCAGATGATCGGTTGCGAAATAAACCTCCTCCGTGCCGCACATGCCCAGTTCCAGAACATCGGACCCGCCGATCCCAAGACCCTCGATCACCGCTTCGGCCAAAACCGGAGAGCTGTCGCGCGCATCGAAACCGACCACCACCGGTCCGGCTTGCGCAACCTGACCCGCGAAGGCCTGCCCGACATCCCGCATCAGGTCGGTTGTCAGGGTTTCGCCGACGCGACCACGGATGTCATATGCCTTGAAAGGGGAGGTCTTCATGCGGGCAGCATATCGTCCGGGACTGGTCTGACAAGCGGTGGATTTGGCTCACCGGCCAAGCGCCGCGCGGATCTGTGCGACGGTCTGATCGGTTGCCCCCGAGATGTCCGCGGCGACGGACCACTCGTCCGCCGCAGGTGGTTCCAGCGTTTCAAACTGGCTCCTGAGCAGGCTCTCGGGCATGAAGTGCCCCGACCGTTCGGCCATACGTCCCCGGATCAGATCAAAACTGCCGTCCAGAAACGCAAAGAAGACGTCACCCCGCGCCCGCAGGCGATCCCGATAGGCGCGCCGCAGAGCTGAACAGGCGATCACCGTCTGCTCGTCTCCAAAAGCTTCGGCGACCCTATCCAGCCAGGGCCAGCGGTCCGCGTCGGTCAGCGGTACGCCACGGGTCATTTTGTCGATGTTGGATGGCGGGTGGAACGCGTCGCCGTCCAGATACCGGCACCCGAGCGCCTGCGCCAAGGCCTCCGCGACCGTGGACTTGCCGCAACCCGCGACCCCCATAACCACGATACGCATTGGATCAGAGGCTGGCAGTGATGCCTCCGTCGACATAAAGGGTATGGCCGTTCACAAAGCTCGACGCACCGCTTGACAGGAAAACGCAGGCGCCGACCAACTCATCCACAGTTCCCCAGCGGCCGGCGGGTGTCCGGTTCTCGAGCCATTCGGTGAATTTGGGATCGTCGACAAGTGCCTGGTTCAACGGCGTTTTGAAGTAGCCCGGTGCAATCGCGTTGACCTGAAGCCCATGGCGCGCCCAGTCCGTCGCCATGCCCTTGGTCAGATTGGCCACGGCACCCTTGGTGGCCGTATAGGGCGCGATCCCGGGACGTGCCAGGGCGCTTTGCACCGAGGCGATGTTGATGATCTTGCCCGCACGCCGTTTGATCATGTGCCGCGCCACAGCCTGGCCGACATGGAATACCGAGGCGATATTTGTTTGCAACAAACGCTCGAACGCGTCCGCCGGAAAGTCCTCCAACGGCGACCGATGCTGCATACCGGCATTGTTCACCAGAATGTCGATGGGACCCACGCCGCTTTCAAACCGGTCCACCGCGGCCGCTACATTGGCGTGATCGGTCACGTCAAAGCCCAGGATCTCGACCGAATGGCCGCTCTGGCGCACCTCGTCCGCAACCGCCTCCAGCCGCGGTATGGTCCGCCCGTTCAGGACAATCTTAGCACCCGCCTCCGCCAGCCCGCGCGCCAGCGCCAAGCCTATTCCCTGGCTGGACCCGGTCACCAGCGCCGTCGCACCAGCGAGGTCGAAAAGTTTCTGCGACAATTTGGGGATCCTCCGAGGCGGGAGTTCTTGAATGGGCTTGCGTGCCACGTTGTTAACGATAGCCTAAGCACTGTCAACCGCAGCGACGGCGCTTGCGGAGAAGTCTAAGGGAGTGGCCGGAATGGCACAAATCGGTTTGATCGGCCTGGGTACAATGGGAGCCGCACTGGCCCTGAACATCGCCGAAAAAGGGTTTAACATCGCGGTGTTCAACCGCACCACATCGGTGACGCAGCAGTTTCATGCGACTGCCGGTGCGCTTGCCGATCGGATCACCCCCACCGAGGATCTCGCCGCCTTTGTTCACGCGCTCGACACCCCGCGCGCGATCATCCTGATGGTCCCTGCGGGCGCGGTTGTGGATGCGCAGATCGAGGCGCTGCTGCCGCTTTTGGGCCCGGATGATCTGATCATCGACGCGGGCAACGCCAACTACAATGACACGCGCCGCCGCGCCGCCCTGGCCGAAGCCGAGGGTCGCCCGTTTCTTGGTATCGGCGTGTCCGGAGGGGAGGAAGGTGCACGCCACGGACCCTCCATCATGGGGGGCGGACCCCGCGCGGCCTGGGACCGGGTGGCACCGATCCTGACCGCGATTGCCGCCAAATTTCAGGGGCAAGCATGCGCAACCTGGATGGGCAGCGACGGTGCCGGGCATTTCGTCAAAACCGTACACAACGGTATTGAGTATGCGGACATGCAGATGATCGCCGAAACCTACGGCGTGATGCGCGACGGTTTGGGGATGACCGCCAAAGATATTGGCGCTGTCTACGAGCGCTGGAACCAGGGGCCCCTGCGGTCCTACCTGATCGAAATATCGGGCCAGGTCGCCCTGGCCACGGACCCCGAAACGGGTCGACCGATGCTTGACGTGATCCTTGATACGGCCGGGCAGAAAGGCACCGGGCGCTGGACCGCCATCGAAGCCTTGCTGTTGGGCGCGCCGGCCACAGCGATTGAGGCGGCGGTCGCTGCGCGAAACCTGTCGGCGCGCAAGGATGCGCGCGAGACCGGCGCCACGGTATTCGGCGCGGCGTCGCAAAGGCTGTCCGATGGCGACGGTGTGATCGACGCGCTGGAACAGGCGCTGCTGGCCGGAAAAATCGCCTGCTATGCCCAGGGCTTCGGGCTGCTGGGTATTGCATCGGAAGAATATGACTGGAACCTTCCGATGCCCAGCGTGGCCGAGGTCTGGCGCGCCGGTTGTATCATACGCTCGGATATGCTTGACGATATGTCGGCCGCCCTGACCGAGGACCCGGCGCGCAGCCTTCTTTTCGCACCCGATTTTACACAGCGGATCAAAGAGACGGAGGCGGCATTCCGCAAGGTTGTGAGCCTTGGGGCGCTCAACGGAATTGCCATGCCTGCGCTGTCTGCGGCCCTGGCCTATGTCGATACCCTGCGCACGGCCCGAGGGACCGCCAACATGCTCCAGGGTCAGCGCGATTTCTTCGGTGCACACGGATTTGGTCGCATCGACAAGGACGGGCAGCACCATGGACCCTGGGGGGCGCATTAGCGCGTTATGCGAAATGCCTGAACCACCTAACGCCGCCTGAAGTCAAAGATTTCAACGCGTTACGTGAGGTATATCATAAATCGCTTTAGGGTCAGAACCCCCGCATGGCCGCCTTGGTGTGTGACCTTGTTTCGTGAGACCGGGATTGCCCCGGGGCTACTTCGCCCGTTTGCCGCCTTTGTGCTTGTCCAATGTGTTGGGCTGGCGCGTTTTACGCCCTTTGTAGGGGTTGTCTCCACCGCGAACGAACAGGCGGATTGGTGTTCCGGGAAGGTCAAAGTCACGCCGCAGGCCATTCACCAAAAAGCGCTTGTAGGCCGTCGGCAGGGCCTCGGGGATCGAGCAAAACACCACAAATCCGGGCGGGCGGGTTTTGGCCTGGGTCATGTACCGCAGTTTCAGACGGCGCCCCCCCGGCGCAGGGGGCGGATGTGCAGAGATCTCGCCACGGAGCCATTGGTTCAGCTTCGCCGTCGGAATACGGGCGTTCCAGGTTTCGTAGGCCGACAGAACAGCCTCGCGCAGTTTGTCCAGTCCAGCACCCGTCAGGCCCGATACAAGGACCAGCGGCGCGCCGGACAGCTGTGGCAGCAACCGCGCCAGGGCTTCGCGCAAGTTGCGGGCCGTGTTGGATTTGTCCGGCTCCAGATCCCATTTGTTGATCGCAAAGACCACCGCGCGGCCTTCGCGTTCGGCCAGATCGGCAATTCGAAGGTCTTGTTGATCGAACGGCGATTGCACATCGATCATCACAACGACCACCTCGGCAAATTTGGTGGCGCGCAGGCCGTCCGATACGCTCAGCTTTTCCAGCTTTTCCTGCACGCGGGCCTTTTTGCGCATGCCGGCCGTGTCGAAAATCCGGAACGCGCGTCCGCCCCAGTCGGTGCTCACCGATATCGAGTCGCGTGTGATCCCCGCCTCCGGCCCGGTCAGCAGCCGATCCTCGCCCAGGATCTGGTTGATGAGCGTTGACTTACCGGCATTTGGGCGCCCTACAACCGCGATCTGAATTGGTTTGGTCGGATCGGAGACTGCGTCTTCCGGATCTACATCTGTCTGCGGCTCGGCCTCGGTCGATTTCGCATCGACCAGCGGCAAAAGCCGCGCGTAAAGGTCCTGCATCCCCTCGCCATGCTCGGCCGAAAGCTCCACCGGATCGCCCAGGCCCAGACCGAACGCCTCAAGCGCCCCGTCCGTTCCGGCCCGTCCCTCGGCCTTGTTGGCCAGCAGAATGACCGCCCGCCCGGCGCGGCGCAGGATCTGGGCGAACACCTGATCCGCGGCAGTGACCCCCGCTTTGGCGTCGATCATGAACAGGCTGACGTCGGCCATCGCCACCGCGCGCTCCGTCAGGCGGCGCATGCGCCCCTGCAGGCTGTCGTCGGTCGCCTGTTCAAGCCCGGCTGTATCGATCACCGTAAACCGCAGATCCGCCAGCCGCGCCGCGCCTTCGCGCAGGTCGCGGGTCACGCCCGGCTGATCGTCGACCAGCGCCAATCGTTTGCCCACCAAACGGTTGAACAATGTTGACTTACCCACATTCGGGCGTCCAACGATGGCTACGGTCAGTCCCATGGCGTCTCTGTCGCACAGCACGGGTGCGCCCGAAAGCCCAAAACGCAGTCAGCGCAGCGCGTGAAGACTGCCGTTTTCGGTCACCACATAAAGCGTTGCATTTGCGATCGCCGGTTGCGCCGTGACAGCGCCCGGCAGCGTCACGTCGCCCAAGGGCGTGCCGTTTGTGGGATCGAAGCTGCGCAGAACACCATCGCCCGAGGCAACGATCAACCGTCCACCCGCCAGCAGCGGTCCGTAGTGCGGGATCGCCACACGGCGCCGATCCGGATTGCGGAACGCCGGCAAGGGCCGGCGCCAAACGCTCGCCCCGTCGACAGCATCGATCCGCACCAATTCGGCTGTGTCGGAGACCACGAAGATCGCATTGCCGACCACCAGTGCCGGTCCATAGGATCCATCCTGCTGGGTCCAGAGCCGTGTGCCGTCACGGCGGTCCAGTGCAACGATGCGGCCAGCCTGGTTCGCGGCGTAAACCACATCATTGTCGATCACAGGATCGCCGGATATGTCGTTGATGATCGCGCGGGCCAGATCACGCCTGCCCCCGGTCACGGCGGCGGTCCAGACGGTCAAACCGTTGCGCACCAGGGTGGCGCGGATCTCGCCCGATTGAAACGGCAGGACCGCAAGCGGTCCACGGACCGCCGGGCTCGATCCCCCGATCAGACCGGCGCCCTGACCGATCCCCTCGATACGCCAGTCGATCTCGCCCGTGGCAAGGTCAAGCCCATAGCCCAGGTCCCCCCGCGCCACGACGATCACCTTGTCGTCGGCCAGGGTCGGCGCGGCGCGTACCGCACCTTCGACCGGAGAACGCCAGATCTCGGCGCCGGTTGCCGGGTCAACCCGAAGAACCTCGCCAAATCCGGTGGTCGCTACCAGAATGTCGCCGCGGGCGGCCAGGCCACCGCCGAACCCCTCGGTCCCGCCTTCACCGACACGCGACAGATCTGTCCGCCAAAGAACGCCGCCGGCGGCCGAGACGGCGGTCAGCTGGTTCGCGGCATCCATGGCAAAGATCCGTCCGCCACTCACCACCGGCGCGGAAATCAGCCGCACACGACGGGCCGCGCCCTGCCCCAGGTCGACCGACCAGATCCGGTTCAGATTGACCGGCAGCGCCACCGACGGTGCAAGATGCGCGGCATTGCCATTCAGATGCCCCCAGTCGCTGTTGGTCCGCGGGGCCGGGACGGAAAGGGCCGGGATGGCCCGATCTTCGGCCACGGCCGACGTTACCTCGGGGCGGATCCCCTCGCGCTCACCGGGGAGGATCAGCTCCCGTTCCGTACAGGCCGCCAATCCACCAAGCAGCAACAGCGCGGCAAGACGCAGACCGGACACGGTCCTATCCATCCTGGGCCGCAGGATCGGGTTCGAAGCCCAAAACGCTTAGCAGCTGAGAGGCCCGTTGTTTGGCGACATCGGAGGTCCGGATGTCAATCAGAAGCGCCCGCAGATCTTCTGCCGCGCCAGCCATGTTGCCTTCGGCCAGTCGGATCAGCGCACGTTGCTCCAGCGCAGCACCACGCAAGGCGTGGCCATCGACCATCAGCGCGTTGAGAATATCCAGTCGCTCCTGCACCGGCAGAATGTCGGCCGAAATGCTCACCAGTTTCAGCCGCGCGATATCTCGCAAGGTGGCCGAACCCTGCCCGCCCGAGGCGATTTGCTGCAGAATGGCGCTGGCGCCTTCCCGGTCGTCGGCCGCGAGCAGCGCTGCGGCGCGCTGCATATTCAGGAAGGCAAGCCCATCGTCGCCCGGCATCTCGATTGCCGTCAACGCCTCTAGCCGGGCAGCCGGATCATCGGTTTCAAGCGCCTGCCACAATGCATCACCCCGTGCCTCTGCAGCCGCCTGCGCGCTGGAACTGCGCCACTCGAAATACACGGCACCTGCGATGATCACACACACACCAAGCCCGATCCAAAGGGCATTCTTGGTCAGAAACTGGATCATCCGGTCGCGGCGAACCTCTTCGCTCACCTCTTCCAGAAAGGAATCAGTATTTGACACCCAAGCCTCCCTATCTGATTGGGCCGCGACATAACCATGTGCCGCATTTTTTGCCAACCCGAAAGGCAATTGCCTCAACCACAGCAGAAATATAACACCGACGGATTGCAGCGAAAGTAATAACCGCTTACATAGGCCAAAGGCGGTGCGATGAACCGAAAATCGGGTTCTGCAATCGCCAGGTCGCTGCAATTGTCGCTAGCGTGCTTGATCCGGCGGCCGCGGCGAACCGTAGATGGTACGAATAGCGATTAACTGACAGGAGCGCCCGATGCGCCTCACCTCGATCCTTACGGCCCTGCTGGTTGCCGCCGCACTCTACGGCCTGATCATGGAACGCGACACGTTGCGCGCATTCGCCAACGGCACAGCGCCAGGGGCAGAAGCTGAGGCCGAAGTCACACCAGTGGCCGATACGGACGCGGCCGTTTCGGTGGTTGTAATGCGGTCCGAGGCAAGACCGGTTCAAAGCGGCATCGTGCTCAGCGGCCAGACCGAGGCGGCGCGACTGGTCGAGGTCCGCTCGGAAACCACGGGGCTTGTTGTATCGGAACCGATCCGCAAGGGGACGTCGATAACCGCTGGCGACGAGTTATGTCGCCTGGACCCGGGAACCCGTCAGGCCACCCTGTCCGAGGCCAAGGCCCGGCTGCGCGAAGCCGATACCAACTACAGCACGGCGCAAAAGCTGTCTCAGCGCGGGTTTTCCTCGGAAACGGACGCGATCAGCAAACAGGCAGCGCTTGAGAGCGCGGAAGCAATGGTGGAGCAGGCGGAAAAGGAACTCTCGCGCCTGACGATTGTGGCGCCGTTCGACGGTATTCTGGAAACCGATACGGCCGAGCTTGGCAGCCTGCTTCAGACCGGTGGATCCTGTGCCACACTGATATCTCTCAATCCCATCAAGCTTGTCGGGTTCGTGCCGGAACAGGATGTGGAGCGGCTGGATTTCGGCGCCCCGGCGGGTGCCCGGTTGATCACGGGTCAGGTGCTTTCGGGTCAGGTGTCTTTCCTCTCCCGCTCGGCCGATGAGGTTACGCGAACCTTCCGTGTGGAAATTCAGGTTCCGAACGAGGATCAGTCGATCCGCGACGGCGTGACCGCCGAGATCATGATCGGCCTGGACGGTGACACCGGCCATCTGGTGCCGCATTCCTCACTGGCACTGAATGATGCGGGCGAGCTTGGGATCCGTGCGCATGAAGACGGTATCACCAGGTTCATGCCCATTTCCGTGATCCGCGACGATGCCGAAGGAATCTGGGTCGGTGGCCTGCCCGAGACTGTGGACGTTATCGTCGTCGGGCAAGATTTCGTGCGCGATGGTCGCAAGATCACGGTCACCTATCAGGAGGACGCGCTATGACCGCAATCGTCGACTGGGCAGCCGGCCGGGCCCGGATGATCATTGCGTTTGTGGTGCTGTCGATACTCGCCGGCGCCATTTCCTACGTCGGACTGCCGAAGGAGGGTGAACCGGACATCGAAGTTCCCGCCTTGTTCATCTCGGTGCCCTTCCCCGGAATATCGGCGGAGGATTCCGAGAAGTTGCTGGTCAAACCCATGGAACAGGAGCTGCGGGACCTTGACGGTCTCGACGTCATGGGCGCGGTTGCGCAGGAGGGCTATGCCGGTGTCTTTCTGGAGTTTGAATTCGGGTGGGACAAACAGGCGACGCTGGCCGAAGTGCGCGACGCAATGACCAAGGCCGAAGGGAAGTTTCCCGACGGCGCGGACCAGTATTCGATCAACGAACTGAATTTCTCCGAGATCCCGATCCTCGTCGTGTCGCTGTCCGGTGCGGTGCCCGAGCGGACACTGACCCGGGTGATCAAAGACCTGCGTGACGATATTGAAAGCCTGGCGCCGGTGCTGCAGGCAGCCCTTGCCGGTGGGCGGGACGAAATGGTCGAGGTCCTGATCGATCCGTTGAAGCTCGAGGCCTACAACGTCACGGCCACGGAACTGATCAATGTTGTACAAAGCAACAATCAGCTGATTGCCGCGGGCGAGGTCGAGGGCACGACAGGTGCATTCTCGGTGAAAATCCCGTCGGCCTTCGATACCCCGCAGGATGTGATGGACCTGCCGGTCAAGGTGAACGGTGACAGGGTCATCCGGCTGGGTGATCTTGCGGATATCCGGCTGACCTTCGAAGACGCAGAAAGCACGGCGCGCTACAATGGCGAAACAACCTTCGCGCTGCAGGTTTCCAAGCGCAAGGGTTTCAACGTTATCGATACGGCCGCGGAAGTTCGCGCACAGGTCGACAAAACCATTGCGGGCTGGCCGCCCGAGTTGCGGGATGCGATCACGGTCAACTTTTCGATGGATACCTCGGCGGAGGTTGCGTCGATGGTCAGTCAGCTCGAAGCATCTGTCCTGACGGCAATTGCGCTGGTGATGATCGTTGTTTTGTCCTCCCTTGGCATCCGCTCGGCGCTGTTGGTGGGCTTCGCGATCCCCACCTCATTCCTGCTGTGCTTTGCGATGCTGGCGGTGTTCGGCATATCGATTTCGAACATCGTGATGTTCGGCCTCATCCTGGCTGTTGGGATGCTGGTCGACGGCGCTATTGTGGTTGTTGAATACGCCGACAAGGAAGTGCAACGCGGAGTTGGCCCGATGACCGCTTATCGGCATGCGGCGAAACGGATGTTCTGGCCGATCATATCCTCGACCGCCACCACCCTCTGCGCCTTTTTGCCTATGCTGTTCTGGCCAGGTGTCGCGGGGGAGTTCATGGGCAACCTGCCGGTTACCCTGATCTTCGTGTTGTCCGCCTCTCTGGTGGTCGCACTGGTGTATCTGCCCGTGGTCGGCGGCGTGGCAGGCCGGATTTCCCGTGCGATGAACCGCGGCACGGCGGCACTGCGCGCAGGTGTGCCCTGGATCGTGCGTGCAGTACTGGCGCTGCTTCCGATCGCTGGTGTCTATGGCGCGTTCCTGATGTTGCTGGGGGCCGGTGGCACGCTGATCCTGCCGGGGCTGGCGCTGTTTATCGCCAGTTGGATGGCGCTCTCGCTGCTGGGCGGGTCGCTGCTGCCGGGGCGGCGCGCGAAATCCGTGAAAGCGGGCTATCGCCGCAGCCTGTTCGGCTATCTGATCCACTTCATCAGCGGCAATCCTATCATGCCGTTCGTATCGATTGCAGCCGTCGTTTTCTTTGTGATGAGCGTGTTCTCATACTTCGGTGAGAACAATAACGGCGTCGAGTTTTTCGTCGAAACCGAACCGGAACGGGCAATCGCCTATGTGCGTGCCCGGGGAAATCTGAGTCTTGAGGAGAAGGACGCGTTGGTGCGTCAGGTCGAGAGCATCGTTCTGGATCAGGAGGGTGTACGCTCGGTCTTTGCTTTCGCCGGTTCGGGTGGCCTGACCCAGGGCCCAGGCGCCGATGGTCCGATCGACACCATTGGACAGGTTCAGATTGAACTTGACCCGTGGGACGTTCGATACCCGCTTGGCCCCGAGGGCAAGGGCAAGGCTATCCTGGCCGAAGTGAACGAGACCCTTGCAACCGTGCCAGGCATTCAGGCAGAGCTTTCCGAGCTCGCCCAAGGGCCACCGCAGGGCAAGCCCGTGTATCTGCGGCTGAAAGGTTCAAACTGGGATGAGTTGTTGGATGCGACCGCGCTCGCACGCCAGAAGTTCAACCAGACCGACACGCTGACAAATATCGAGGATACACGACCGCTGCCGGGTATCGATTGGCAGATCGACGTGGATGTCGAGGCGGCAGGACGATACGGCGCGAATGTTGCGACAGTCGGCGCGATGGTTCAACTGGTCACCCGCGGGCTGACGCTCGATACCATGCGCATTGATACCTCGGACGATGAGATCGACATTCGTGTCCGCCTGCCCGAAGATGACCGTGTTCTTTCGACGCTGGACAGTTTACGTGTACGCACCGATTTAGGCCTTGTCCCGCTGTCCAACTTCATCACGCGCACGCCCGTGCCCAAACTCGGGACCATTGATCGTGTCGACAGCGACCGGTATTTCGATGTGCTCGCCGATGTCACCGAGGGGGAGAACCCGACGGCGGAAATCGAAAAGCTGACGGCATGGCTCGAAGCCGAAAACCCCTTCCCTGCCAGTGTCAGCTGGGAATGGACCGGTGAGCAGGAGGATCAGGAGGAGTCCATGGCATTCCTCTCGCAGGCGTTTGCCGGTGCGTTGGGTCTGATGTTCGTGATCCTTCTGGCGCAGTTCAACTCCGTCTACAATTCCATCCTGGTCTTGATCGCAGTCGTGCTGTCGGTAACCGGCTGCCTGATCGGTATGCTGGTGATGGATCAGCCATTCTCGGTCATCATGACCGGGACAGGGATCGTCGCGCTGGCCGGTATTGTAGTGAACAACAACATCGTGCTGATCGACACCTATCAGGAATACTCCAGATATATGCCGCGGCTCGAGGCGATCACCCGCACTGCTGAAGCACGGATCCGGCCGGTTCTGCTGACCACAATCACCACCATGGCAGGGCTTTCGCCGATGATGTTCGGTCTTTCGGTTGACTTTATCCGGGGCGGATACACGATCGACGCGCCGACCGCCCTGTGGTGGAAACAATTGGCGACTGCAGTGGTCTTTGGCCTCGGCCTTGCCACCGTGCTGACACTGGTTGTCACGCCGGCCCTGCTGGCGGTACGGGTCTGGGCCACCAAGGGCGCCTACGGCGTTTGGGTCCGCTCATTGGCCCTGATACGCGGTAAGGAGAGCCAGGTCGCGCAGGATCTGAGGCTTGGAAAGTCGGCCCGCAGATCGGATGCCGAGGATGTTACATGGACATCGCCGCAACCGCCCCTGCCTCTGGTCAACGTGCCGCCACGCGCGGCAGAGTGATTGGCGGACCGTCCATGCACAATGGGCGATCGACGAAACGGCAACTGGACAGTTACCGTAGCGAATAGGCCGCCGCCTGAGCCGCCCACATTCCGGCCGCGTCCAAGATGCCGTAGCGAATTGCACCGATCCTGAACGACGGTGGGAGTGTTTGCGAACCGCGCTGTCAGCCTTGGCAAGGCAAAAGTCCGTGCGTTCAAATACAAGGCGTTTCGACAGGTTCAGGCCACCGGCGAAAGCGCGCTGCCGTCGGGTCGACGCATCTTGGGCTGCCCGACATCCAGGATTTCAATGCACTGGCCGAGACCTGAAGTTTCTTGCGCATGGCGACAGGCAAGCGGTCAGTTCCGCTAGGCCGCTTCCTCACCGTTTTCCGACATCTGACGGTGCCACATTTTGGCATAGCGCCCGGCCCGGGCCAGAAGCGCCTCATGCGTGCCGCGTTCGATAACATGGCCGTTCTCAAGCACGACGATCTGATCGGCATCCACGACCGTAGACAGCCGGTGTGCGATCATGATCACACTGCGCCCTTTGCCCATTGCTTTGAGGCTTTCCTGAATGTCGCGCTCGGTCTCGGTGTCGAGGGCCGATGTCGCCTCGTCGAGGAGCAGGATCGGAGGGTCCTTTAACAAGGTCCTGGCGATCCCGACCCGTTGCTTCTCACCGCCCGATAGTTTCAATCCACGCTCGCCCACGGTGGTGTCATAGCCGTCCGGCAAGGAAAGGATGAAATCATGGATCTGGGCGGACCGGGCTGCGGCCTGGACCTCCTCCCAAGTGGCGTCGGGTCTGCCATAGGCGATGTTGTAGCGGATCGTTTCATTGAACAGCACCGTGTCCTGTGGGACCACACCGATGGCGGCCCGCAGACTGGCCTGCGTCACATCGCGCAGATCCTGCCCGTCAATCGTTAACCGGCCAGATGCCACATCGTAGAACCGGAACAGCAAGCGACCGATCGTCGACTTTCCCGAGCCCGAGGGACCGACGACCGCAACTGTCTTTCCCGCCTCAACCTCCAGGTTCAAATCGTGCAGAATGGGGCGTGTGTCGCTATAGGAAAAGGCCACGGCCTCAAATGCGATATGCGCACCACTGACCTCAAGCGGCAGGGCATCGGGTTTGTCGGCAATTTCGGCCTGGACCTCCAACAGATCGAACATCTCACCCATATCGACCAGTGCTTGCCGGATCTCACGATACACGGTGCCCAAAAAGTTCAGGGGCATCGTTATCTGGATCATATAGGCGTTGACCATGACGAACTGTCCAACGGTTAACACGCCATTCTGCACCGCATTGGCACCAAGGACCATTACGCCAACCAGCCCCCCTGTGATCAGAACCGCCTGACCGAGGTTCAGCCCGGCCAGGGACTGTTGTGTCACAACCGCCGCCTTTTCGTATTCGGCCATCGAAGCGTCATACCGCGCGGCCTCCCGATCTTCTGCGCCAAAATACTTGACCGTCTCGAAGTTCAACAGACTGTCGATCGCCTTCTGGTTTGCGTTGGTGTCCTGTTCGTTCATTCGCTTGCGGATCTTGACCCGCCATTCGGTGACCGCAAAGGTGAACCAAGTGTACAGCACGATCGTCACGGCAACTACCGCCAGGTATTCGGGGCCGAAGGCAAGCGCGAAGATTGCGCAGACCATCACCAGTTCCAATACCAAAGGACCGATCGAGAACAGCAGGAACCGCAGTAAAAACTCGACACCCTTCACACCGCGCTCGATGATCCGGCTCAGACCGCCGGTCTTGCGTTCGATGTGGTAACGCAGGCTGAGCGCGTGGATATGCCCAAAAGTTTCAAGCGCCAGTTTCCGCAGCGCGCGTTGGCCGACCCGGGCAAAGACCGCATCCCGCAGCTGGTTGAACCCCACGGTGGCAAGGCGTACCGCCCCATAGGCCAGCACCAGACCGACCGCCGAGCCGAGCAACAAGAACGACGTGTCTTGTGCACCGTCAGCCGGTGCCAAACTGTCCACGACAAGGCCGAAAACGGCAGGTACGGTGACGGTCGCGACTTTCGCCATCACCAGGGCGATCAATGACACGACCACGCGGATCTTTACGTCTGTCTCTCCCGGTGGCCAAAGATAGGGGCCAACATTGCGGACCGTGCGAAAACCACTTCGGCGTTCGGCGCTTGCTGAATATTCTGTATCGCTCATTCGCTTGTGTTAACCTCCGACGCCCCTAGATAGGGGCGCGATACCGAAGGTTCCAGATCACTCGATGAATTCGCCCTCGTCAGGGAGGGAGAATATCTGCCCCGGAAAGATCAGATCAGGGTCGCGGATCGCATCGCGGTTGGCGGCAAAGATCTGGGTGTAAAGCACCCCCGAACCATACCGGTCTTCTGCCATGATCCATAGGGAATTGCCCGGCTGGACCGTTACCTGCTTCAGATTTCGTTGCTGCTCGGCGGTCGGAAAGACGCGCTGAAACGGGCTTTCCGCGCGGCTCGCAACGCTGCCGTCCGGGCGCAGGGCGTCGACCCGAAGGACATAGCGCCCCTCGTCCACCGCATCCAAAGTGGCGTTCCATGTGCCGCCGGCTGTACTTTCAGTAACCCCGCGCGAACTGCCATCGACGTAAATGCGGATGGGCTGCGACCCCGGCGCCCGACCGGACAGCTTTACATCTCCACCTTCATCGTAGCTGATGCTGTCAAGGGTGACACCATCGACCTGACCCAATGCCGACGGCTGTACAACGCGGACCTCTTCCGGAGTTGTTGTGACGACAGTCGGGGCCAAGGGCTGATCGCCCTCGCCCTCGCCCTCAAGTGCTGGAAGGATCAACGCCTCGGTGATGCCTTCGGAGAAACCGTCAGACCCCTCGGCAAGAAGCGAAAGAACCTTGCCTTCGTTGTTGTCCGGGATCTGTATGAACGCCACAAACTCTCCACTGGCCGATGCTTCGACGGTCATGATAACGGCGCCGTCTGACAGAATCTGAACCAGCGAGCCCGGCGCCGCGCGTCCGGCGACCAGCCCGCTTCCGTCCGGATCGAT
Source organism: Pseudomonadota bacterium (assembly GCA_039190275.1). Taxonomy (GTDB): domain Bacteria; phylum Pseudomonadota; class Alphaproteobacteria; order Rhodobacterales; family Rhodobacteraceae; genus Halovulum. The sequence goes on from JBCCYF010000044.1 coordinate 25,975, forward strand.
CCGGATCAGGTCAAACTCCGGGACGATTGGCGCATCCGGACCCGCCGCCCCGATGACCGGACGCTCGGGGGCCGCGTCACTTTCCGGCTCAACCGCGGCCAGCTTTTCCGCAGGTTCGGTCTCCGCACGCGGGATATCCTGCTCCGCGACAGAGGCGACGTCTGAACCATCCGTCCCGTCGCCCGCCAGTACAGGTTGTTCGACAATAGCATCCGCCGATTGTTGCAACTGCGCGGCGGCCAGCTGAGCCGCGTCCGCCTCGGACCTGGCAGCCTGGGTCTCGGCGGCCAGGCGATCGGCCTCTGCCTGCAACCGGGCGGTTTCCGCCAGTGCCTTGGCATCCTGACCCGCGTCCGGCACCTGTTCAGCATCCGCGCGAAGCTGGGCCGCGGCAGTTTCCTCTTCCAGCCGCTGAACCGTTTGTGCCAGACGCTCGGCTTCCGCCGCAGCTTCGGTCGCCGCGATCTCGGCCAAACGGGCCTCTTCCGCGCGTGCTTCGCGTTCTTCCAACAACTCGTTCAGCGTGCCGCGTTCCGCCGCCTGCTCTGCCGCCGGTCCTACAAGCGGTCCGGTTTCGGTCCGCAGAATCTCGGTCGAGGGCAGCGTCGCCACTTCGGTGGGCTGTTCGGGAACGATTTCAACGGCGGTCTCTGCGCCCGGGTCAAGCTGCTGAAGGTACATCACCACGCCACCGACACCAAGCACAAGCCCAAGGAGCAATATGAAAATCGCCCGCCGCCTGTGCGGACGCGCAGCTGGCAAATGTGCTACGTCGTTTTGTGACATACGGTCCCCTTGACCACCCTACTGAAGCGTACGACCACATCTTAGCCGCATTAACCGCTCACTTGCCCAGAAACAGTCGATAAAATGCGTCAAAAGTGAGACACACACAAGTCAGGAGCGTACCCTTGGCGTTCAAATCGATTTCAGTTTGCGTCTATTGCGGCTCTCGTGCAGGGGCCGACCCCGCCTATGCTGCGGCCGCCGAAGAGGTTGGCACAGGGCTTGCCCGGTCTGGTCACAGACTGGTCTATGGTGCCGGCGACGTGGGTCTCATGGGTCTGGTCGCACGCGCGACACAGGCCGCAGGCGGCGAAACCCTGGGCGTGATCCCCAAGCATCTCATGGAGGCGGAAGTGGGAAAACGAGACCTGACCGCACTTGTGATGACCGAGACCATGCACGAGCGCAAGAAAGTCATGTTCATGAACGCCGATGCAATTCTGGTTCTTCCGGGCGGTGCGGGGACATTGGATGAGTTGTTCGAGGTTCTGACCTGGCGCCAGTTGGGGCTGCACGACAAGCCCGTGGTACTTTTGGACACCAGCGGCTACTGGCAGCCGCTGGTGGCGCTGATTGATCACCTGCAGGCGCAAGGGTTTCTAGATGGGCAATTCCGGGAGAGCTTTTCGCTCGCCGCAACGCCGGAGGAGGCCATAAGGGCGATCACCTGAGTGCGACGAGAGGGCCGGCTATCACGACCGGGCGATTTCACCGCGATCGCGATCCCGGTCTTCGCCCGTGTCGGCCTTCAGCTCATGCGGGCGGCGACATTCTCCCAATTCACCAGGCTGTCGAGGAAGGTCTGCAGATACACCGGACGTTTGTTGCGGAAGTCGATATAGTAGGAATGCTCCCAAACATCGCATCCAAGCAGCGCGGTCTGGTTGAAACACAGCGGGTTCACGCCGTTCTCGGTCTTGGTGATCTTGAGTGAGCCATCAGTGTCAATCACCAGCCAGCACCAACCGGACCCGAACTGGCCCACACCAGCGGCGACGAACTGCTCCTTAAAGGTTTCGACCGAGCCGAAAGCGTCCTTGATCCTGCTTTCCAGTTCAGACGGCATGTCCCGGCCTGAGGGCCCCATCATTTCCCAGAACTGATTGTGGTTCCAGTGCTGCGAAGCATTGTTAAAGATACCCGATTGGGCCACGGCCCCGGCTTGGTACGTGCCTTTGACGATATCCTCAAGGCTTGCGTTCTCCCACTCTGTCCCGGCGATCAGCTTGTTGCCGTTATCAACATATGCCTTGTGATGCAGGTCGTGGTGGAACTCCAACGTCTCTTTGGACATACCGCCTGCGGCCAAAGCGTCGTGTGCATAGGGAAGCGGTGGAAGTTCAAAAGCCATGACAGATCTCCTCGTGTTGTGCGACGGCCGGGTCCGCGCCCCGCCCCAATGCCGGACATATATCCCAATCGATGGGGAAGAAAGACCCAGACCCCGATTATCCGTGACCGGGACCAAATCATGTGGCGCGGCGCTCAGGATCGATATGAAACCGGTCAGGAAAGAGGATACGCACCCCTTGAGCCGACGACGGGGTCACGGTGTATCGTCGAATTCGCAGCGGAACCGGATCCTCAGCCCCCATCAGACCGGCAGGACCGCCAGGGCAACGCGCCGTTCCTCGGCCATCAAAACGTTGTATGTACGACAGGCCGGTGGGGTGGCCATAACCTCTACACCGATTTGGGCGGCCTCAAGTTCTACACGCAGCTCCGGTCCGAGCATCCGGATTTCGGCGCCCATCCCGACAAGCAGGATGTCAAAGCTGTCTGCAGCCCGCAAAAACACGTCGATTTCAGGAAATCCGGCCCAGTCCGCGACACCGCCAGGAAGGATCGCCAGCGGCCCTTTGTGCACGTCCTTGCCGAGCCGAAAGAAACCCGGACCATATCCATCAATAGGTTGCCCTGCCTGAAACCGAACCTCGTTTAGTTCGATCATGCGTCAACATCCGCAAATTGCGTTCCGGCGGCCGGGTCCTTCTTGTCCCAGTCCCGCTTTACATCCAACCGCAGCAGGATGGTGGATGCGACAAAGATCGAGGAATAGGTTCCCACGACCACGCCCCAGATCATCGCAAAAGTGAAGCCGCGGATCACGTCCCCGCCAAGCACATAGAGCGCAATCAGCGCCAGCAATGTGGTCGCCGATGTCATGAATGTTCTGCTGAGCGTTTCGTTGATGGACAGGTTCAACACCTCGCGCAGCGGCGTCTTCTTGAATCGGCGCAGATTCTCGCGCACCCGGTCAAACACCACCACAGTGTCGTTGAGCGAATAGCCCACAATGGTCAGGATCGCCGCGATAATGGCCAGGTTGAACTCAAGTCCGATGATCGAGAATACGCCGATGGTCAAAACGATATCGTGCACCAGCGCTGCGACGGCGCCGACCGAAAACTGCCATTCGAACCGCAGCCAGATGTAGAACAGCACGGCAGCGATCGCCAGCAGGATGGCCAAGACGCCTGCCTGCACCAATTCACCTGAAACCTTGGCGCCGACACTGTCGGTTTGCAAATACTGGATCCCCGGAAAAGCCGCGTCCAGCGCCTGTTTCACATCGATGATCACCGATTGCTGGATCGCGGGATCGTCGCCCTGCTGCTCGATCCGGATCGTGACCTGGTTCGGAACCGAGCCGGTGATCTCGGCCGCCGGATCAAAAATTTCGGTCACCGCAAAGTCGCCCACCTCCAGGGTCGAAAGCGTGTCGCGGTAAAGCCCTACATCAACCGGTGCCTCGGTCGCGGCTGTGATCATGGTCCCGCCACGGAAGTCGATGCCGTAGTTCAGACCTTTCACCAGAAACACGCCGATCGACAGCACCATAAGCGCCGCCGACAAACCCAGCCAGAACCGAGATGCCTGAAAGAAATCGAACTTTGTTTCTTGCCGGACCAACCTGAGACGGAACATACGTTAGATCTCCAGCGTCTTGGGCTTGCGCGCGTCGAACCACATGGTCACGAACAATCGGGTGACAAATAGGGCGGTGAAGACCGATGTCATGATCCCCAGGCCCAGGGTGACCGCGAAACCACGCACTGGGCCCGACCCGATGGCAAACAGGATCACCGCCGCGATGAAGGTTGTTATATTCGCGTCGATAATGGCCGAGAACGCCTTGTCATAGCCGGTTTCAATGGCCCGAGCGGCACCCTTTGCGCGCTTAAGCTCTTCCCGGATACGCTCAAAGATCAGCACATTCGCATCCACCGCCATACCAATGGTCAATACGATCCCCGCTATACCCGGCAGGGTCAGCGTCGCACCGATGATACTGAGCAGCGCGAAAATCAGCGCGACATTCAAGATCAGCGCAAAGTTGGCAAAAAGCCCAAACAAACCATAGCTCAGCGCCATAAAGATCAGCACCCCGGCAAACGCCACGATGCAGGCAATTCGACCCGCGTCGATACTGTCCTGCCCCAGCTCCGGACCGATGGTACGCTGTTCCAGAACGGTGATTTCCGCAGGCAGTGCACCGGCGCGCAACAGGATCGCCAGCCTGGTGCTTTCCTCGATCCCGAAATTGCCGGTGATGATGCCGCTGCCGCCCGGAATGGGCTCGTTGATCCGCGGCGCCGACACGACCTCATCGTCCAACACGATCGCAAACAAGCGGCCCGTGTTCTCGGCCGTGTGTTGGCCAAAGGCCCGCGCACCCGAAGGATTGAAACGGAAGCTCACGGCCGGCAACCCGTTCTGATCGAAGGTCGGCTGCGCATCGACAAGCTGTTCGCCCGAAACGATTGCACGGCGACCAACGACATAGAACAATCCCGGTTCGTCCAGCGACGGAACGATCACGTTCCCGCCCCCGGCGCGCTCGTTCTCATCCTGTGTCACACGCTCCACGGCCTGAAAGGTCAGCTTCGCGGTCTGACCAAGCAAATCGATCAGTTCCTCGGCGGATCCGATACCGGGGACCTGCACCAGAATTCTGTCCTCGCCCTGGCGCTGGATCGTAGGCTCGCGCGTGCCTGTCTCGTCCACACGCCTGCGAATGATCTCTAGGCTTTGCTCCATCGTGCGGTTGTCGGTCGCTGTCTTTTCAGCCTCGGACAGGGTCACGACAAGCTGATCGCCATCCGCCCGAACGTCGTAGTCGCGTGACGCCACACCGGTCAATGACACGACCGGTTGCGTCAGGGCACGTACGGCCTCCATCGCCGTGTTCATGCCGCTAACCTCGCCAATGCGCACTCTTAGTTCGCTTGGGGATGTCTCGACACGCCGGATCGTCCCCACAAAGTCGCGGCTGTCGCGCAGCGCGTCGCGTACTTGCGGCCACAGCGATTCCAACCGTTCGGCATGGACCTGATCGACCTGAACCTCGACCAGCACATGCGCGCCACCGCGCAGATCCAGCCCCAGGTTGATCAAGGCCGAAGGTGCCCAGTTTGGCCATAGCGCCAGATCCGCCGCAAGCTCGGGCGTTTCAGCCTGACCCGCGGCGAGGGCCGCATTGGCATCGTTGTGCAACTCTACGCGCTGATAAAACCCATTTGGCAGGGTAAAGACCACACCCAGCAGACACACCAGGATGATGGTGTATTTTTTCCAGGCGGGAAATTGGAGCATGGTGCGGAACGCCCCCTAGCTTTTGGCGCCGTCGGCAGGTTCCGTTTTATTCAGAACAGCTGAAATCGTATTCTTGACCACGCGGACCTTCACATCCGTGGCCAATTCGACTTCAACTTCATTGTCCTCCTTCACCTTGGTGACCTTGCCGATCAGCCCGCCTTGTGTGACGATCTGATCCCCGCGGCGCAGTGCGGATACCATGGCGGCATGCTCTTTTATCTTTTTCTGCTGTGGCCGGATCATCAGAAAATACATGATCGCAAAGATAAGAATAATAGGCATCAGACCCATTATTCCGCCGACGGCCCCGCCTCCGGCGGCTTGAGCATAGGCAGGAGTTGCAAACATGTTCAGACCCTTCGTCGCTGGCTCTGGCCAAACACCTGGCCCGAGCAAATTTCGCGGACCCTACGGGCCCACCCGGCCAATGGCAAGGCACTGCAAACCTAAGCATCGCGGGGCTTGCAGGAAAGGGGTTGTTTGCGCATTGGTGCCCGTTGTGGAAGGTTTTTAACCCGGCCTGTTTATGCCATAGAAAATCCCTCGAATCATTTCCGAAAGCCAGTACTCAATGCATGATATCCGCCAGATCCGCGACAATCCCGCAGGTTTTGATGCAGCCCTGACCCGTCGGGGGGAGGAAGCTTGGTCAGAGGATATCCTGACCATCGATAAGCACCGTCGCGAGGCAATTCAGCAGGCCGAGGCCGCGCAGGCCGAACGCAATCGCGCCAGCAAGGACGTCGGCGCCGCCAAAGCCAGCGGCGATGAGGCCGAGTTCGAACGCCTGCGCCAGTTAATGGCTGACAAAAAGCGGGAACAGGCGGAGTTGGAGGAGAAGGCGAAGATCGAACAGGCGCAGCTTGAACAGATCCTGCTGAGCCTGCCGAACACACCGCTGGACGAGGTTCCCGATGGCGCGGGCGAGGAGGACAACGTCGAGCTGCGGCG
>JBCCYF010000045.1:0-32032 GCA_039190275.1 Pseudomonadota bacterium
CAACGGTGGCTTTGGCAATCTCCACTTCAAGACATCCACCAATCAGGCACCACGTAACGCCAACCCCGGGCAGGAGGGCGTGGAACGTACGCTTTGGCTGCGCCTGAAACTGATTGCGGATGTTGGACTTCTGGGCCTCCCAAATGCCGGAAAGTCGACTTTTCTGTCAGTAACTTCGAACGCGCGGCCCAAGATCGCGGACTATCCGTTTACGACACTCCACCCCAATCTGGGTGTGGTCGGTGTTGATAACACCGAGTTTGTTGTGGCCGATATTCCGGGCCTTATTGCAGGCGCACACGCGGGCAAGGGCATCGGTGACAGGTTTTTGGGCCATGTTGAGCGTTGTGCTGCGCTGTTGCATCTGGTGGATGGGACCTCGGCGGACATCGCTGGTGACTACAGCACGATCATCGACGAATTGGAGGCCTATGGCGGTGACTTGGCCGACAAGCCACGCGTGACTGTGCTCAACAAGATCGATGCGCTGGACGCAAAGGAACGGGCCGCGGCCCAGGACGCCCTTGCAGCCGCAAGTGGCGGCCCGGTAATGAGCATGTCCAGCGTTTCCCGGTCGGGTGTGACAGACGTCCTTCGGTCCCTGCGTATGCTTGTCGATCCGGAGCCCGAGGAAAACCCAAGGGCCGAGGGAGCGGAGGGCACATGGCACCCCTAGACAGCTGCGGCACGCTGAGTACAGCCCGGCGGGTGGTGATCAAGATCGGTTCAGCCCTGCTGGTCGATGCCAAAACCGGCGCACTGCGCGAGAGCTGGTTGCGTGGGCTGGCCGAGGATGTGGCGTCCCACAAGGCGGCGGGTCGCGACGTATTGATCGTCAGCTCAGGCTCTATCGCGTTGGGGCGCCGCATACTGGGCCTCACCGGATCGGGACGGTTGGACGAAGCCCAGGCGGCGGCATCGGTCGGGCAGATCAAACTGGCTCAGGCCTATCAGGATGCGCTGTCGCACCATGGGATCGTGGCTGCGCAGGTGCTTGTCACGCTTGAGGATAGCGAGGATCGCCGACGGTACTTGAATACCCGCGCGACCTTGCGGACGCTCTTGGCGCTGGGCACGGTGCCGGTGGTGAACGAAAATGACACTGTCGCCACGGACGAGATCCGCTACGGCGATAACGACCGCCTTGGCGCGCAGATCGCGTCCTTGGCACAGGCGGACGTGCTTGTGCTGTTGTCGGATGTCGACGGGCTCTACACGGCGAATCCAAGGACCGATCCTGCGGCGCGGCATGTTCCGCTGGTTGAGGCGATCACCCCCCAGGTCGAGGCGATGGCGGGTGGCGCCGGATCAGAAGGTGCACGCGGCGGGATGAAGACGAAACTGACAGCGGCAGCTGTCGCTGTTCAGGCGGGGTGCGCGATGGTGATCACAAAGGGCGACGTCGAGCGGCCCCTGCGGGCACTGGAACAGGGCGCGCGGGCAACCTGGTTCCGGCGCCGTTCCGACCCGAAAACAGCGCGCAAGCAATGGATCCTTGCAATGAAGCCGCGCGGCCGTCTGGTTGTTGACGCCGGCGCCGAGCGCGCTCTGGGCCAGGGCAAATCCTTGCTTGCTGCCGGCGTGACGGCAGTGAGTGGCAGGTTTCAGCGTGGTGATCCGGTTGAGATTGTCTGCGCGAGCGGTCAGGTATTGACGCAGGGGCTGAGCGGGTATGATACCGACGAGGCTCTGAAGATCATTGGCCTGCGGTCCGACCAGATTGCCGATGTGCTGGGGCATCCGCCCCGTACCGCAATGGTGCACCGCGACGAAATGGCATTGTAGGGAGGTGGGCGTATGAACATCAGGGACATGGATACGGACACGGAAGTCGGAACGCTTATGGACCGGATCGGCGTTGAGGCCCGCGCCGCCGCCACGGTTTTAGCGACCGCAAGCGCAGAGCGCAGGGATGCCGCCCTTTTGGCAGCCGCCGATGCGGTCTGGGAGGCGCGCGACGCGATCCTTGAGGCGAATGGCAAGGATCTGGAATTTGCCCGCGGCAAGGCGTTGTCGTCAGCCATGATCGACCGCCTGGCCCTCGACAACGAGCGCATCCGCGGCATCGCGGACAGCCTGCGGACCGTTGCCGGACAGCCCAACCCTGTGGGTCGCGTCCTGGCGGAATGGACCCAGCCAAACGGTTTGCACATTCGCAGGGTTGCGACACCCCTGGGCGTGGTCGGCGTCATCTATGAAAGCAGGCCCAACGTTACGGCCGACGCGGGCGGTTTGTGCCTGAAATCCGGCAATGCCGCGATCCTGCGTGGGGGCTCGGAGAGCTTTCACTCCTCGGCCGCCATCCACAGGTGCCTTGTGCAGGGGCTGAGTGCCGCGGGTCTGCCGGAAACGGCGATACAATTGGTCCCCACCCGCGACCGCGCAGCTGTCGGTGCGATGTTGACCATGACGGATCACATAGACGTCGTGGTGCCCCGCGGTGGCAAGGGGCTGGTCTCGCGTGTGCAGTCGGATGCTCGGGTGCCGGTCTTTGCTCACCTAGAGGGAATCGTTCACATCTATGTCGATAAATCGGCCGATCCGGACATGGTGCGCTCGGTCGTTTTGAACGCCAAGACCCGCCGAACGGGAATCTGCGGAGCGGCTGAGTGTGTTTTGATCGATAGCGGCTATTTTAAGGCAAAAGGTGGCGATTTTCTGAACGTCCTGGTTGAGGCGGGCGTCGAAGTACGCGGAGCAGGCGATCTTACGCGGATACCCGGTGTAAAAACCGCCACAGACGAGGATTGGGGACGGGAATACCTCGACATGATTATCGCCGCAAAAATCGTCGATGGGATCGAGGAAGCAGTGCAACACATCCGCACCTATGGCTCGAACCACACCGATTGCATCCTGACCGAGGATGACGCGGCGGCTGAAAAATTCTTCACTCAGCTCGATAGCGCGATCCTGATGCGTAACGCCTCCACCCAATTTGCCGACGGCGGGGAGTTCGGCATGGGAGCGGAGATTGGGATCGCGACAGGTAAAATTCATGCGCGTGGTCCGATCGGCGCAGAACAATTGACGAGTTTCAAGTATCTCGTCCAAGGATCCGGCAGTATTCGACCCTAAATACTACGATAAGCCCTTCGGTTATCCGAAAGGTGAGAAACTCAATGATTTCAAGTCTCAAGCCGCTGCGGTGAATTTTCTTCTTTAAGACGACTGGGCGTTGTCTTGTACCGCAGAGCGCGGCCGCTTCGACATGGCCGTGCGCGGTCAGTTCACAGAAAAGGAGAAACGCCACAGGACAACCGCCGCCGGACATTGGGCGGGGCATCGGATACCCTACAATCCAGCGCTATACACAACCACATGTTCGGGTGACAAATCCAATGACTTGTAGAGCGCGTTTGCCGCTGTGTTATCCGGTTCGGTCGCCAGCCATATCTCGCGGGCGCCCAATGTCGCCGCATATGATTTTGCATGTAAAAACAAATCCTTGGCGATTCCGCGACGTTGGTGTGTTGGGCTGACCCCAAGCTCCTCAACATAGAGCGAAGGTGATTTGTCGGGGTGCCTGTGCAGCACTGCCTTGAGCTGTCCGACCACAAGTGTGCCGTCCATCGCAACGGTTAGATGCTGCGCGGGGTCCGCAAGAAACTCCGACAGGTGTTCTGGCTTAAGTGGATGGTCAAACACGCCGGGTGCAATCCGCACAAGGAGATCCGCCGTTTCGCTCGTAATTATACGTAATGATATCAATAGTTAACCTCTACACACATGTAGAGAAAACCGATGAAGGGCCGCGCGCTTTTGTCTGGTTTGTTCGCGATATTAGCCGCGCCAAGTGCGCACAGGGCCGCAGTCCATATGTACAAAATTTGAACGGTTGTACTTTCCGACCCCGCCCGCGTGGCAGGCTACTGCCGCTTTCGCCATTTGGGATATCGACCGGGTTGTTAGTTTAAGGTCGGCCGCCATGCCTTTGGTATGATAGGAGTTTCTCGCAACCCCACCATTGGTCCTGGACAACAACCGATTGGTCGCGGGGCTGCGATAGCCCGAGACGACGCGATAGCCTTCCTCAGTATCCATCAGCCTTAGTGTGGCGGCCAGAATGTCGATGTTGCGCCGGTCATACTGGATGACTTCGTTCTGTCGCCAGTCTCGCATAAACCAGCTAATTTCCGAAAGTGCCTCGGGGATATACTTCCCTTCGACCCAGTAAATAGTATCGATGGATTCACCGGTTCTTCGTGAGTGCAGCTTAATACGACGAATGTCGCCCGCGCCCCTCAGAAATCCTGCTGCGTTGGAATATGTCGGCGCGGCAGTCGCGGCCAAACCGGCGAACAGCCCAGACAACACATCGCGTCGGTTCAGGTTACTTTTGTCTTGGAACATCTGCCTGTGTTCGTTTGTTGTTATTGTCACCCGCGGCGTTGCGCGAAACTCTGCCTATCGTCTGTCAAACTGTTATGTTCGACTAACTCACTCGAAGACCTGCTACTTTGATTAAGTTTATGCCATTTGTCACGGTTAACTCCAAACAGTTCTTTTACGGGGCGGATACGCATGGGCGGAATTCCGCCGAACTGTGGTATTTGCGGCGAATCTTGGCGGTCGGCTACCGTCTTTCAGGGAGTTGCGACAAAACACACACGGTTTCACGAAAAACCTACAGTTTTTTTCAATGACGCTTTAGCGATGTAGCGCATATGATTAGTCTGACAGGCGATAGCCCGGACATGGGGTCTGAAATTATCAAGGTTCGAGTATGAATTACATTGGCTTCGCACTTGGGCTGGCTTGCGCGATCGGCGCCGGGCCTGGATTTACCCAGGGGGTGACCACCCCCGCGATTACGTCCGCCTCGATCATAGCGCCACAGCCTTTGTCGTCGGCGGCCATGGCGCTGAAGGATGCGCTTGAGGCCGGTGGCGAGGACTTAGCGCCGCTGTACAACGTATATGCTTTCCACAATTTTGAACCTATTTGGGGCGATACGAAGTCGGCTGTACTCCTTGCGGCGTTACGGTCGGCACGCTCACACGGTCTGCCTGTCGAACGCTATGCGCCTGCAAAACTGGCCGGATTAACGGCGACTGAAGAGGCCTATCATGAGCGCGAGATTGCACTCTCGATGGCGTTTCTGACCTACGCGCGGGATGTGAACTCCGGTCTGCTCGAACCCCGCTCGGTTGATCGGGATATTGTCGTTTCGCCCAAACGCCCGAACCCCGAAGCGTTGTTGGAAGGGATGGCCGAGACCAAGACGCCGATGGATTACCTGCAGGCACTGGCGCCAACCCATAATCACTACACTGACTTGCTGGAAGAGCGTGCGCGGCTTGAGGTTCTTATCGCGTCCGGCGGTTGGGGTGAGCCGGTTGCGGCGGGTGGAACGCTGCGGCCCGGGGACGTCGATCCGCGTGTGTCCAGCCTGCGGTCCCGCATTTCGGCGATGACAGGGTCGGATCTGGGTGACGAGGACGTCTATGATGACGGTCTTGTTGAGGCGATCAAGGCGCTGCAGCTACGGCACGGACTAAATGACGACGCCGTGATCGGCCCGCGCACTCTGGGCGCCATAAATATCCAGCCTGAGCAGCGGTTGCAGCAGGTTCTGGTCAATCTGGAACGGCAGCGCTGGCTCAACTATGAACGGGGCGCGCGCCATATCTATGTCAACCAGGCGGATTACTCGGTTCAGGTGATTGACCACGGTAAGACCGTCTACACCTCGCGTGTCGTGATCGGCAAAAACCGGCACCGGACCCAGGAATTCAACGACACCATGACCCATATGGTGGTGAACCCGACATGGCATGTACCGCGGTCCATCGCGACCGAAGAGATGCTGCCGAAGTTGAAGCGCAACCCAGGCGCCTTGGGACGCAGCATGCAGATCATGACCCGTGCCGGGACCAGGGTTAATCCTCAGCTGGTCGACTTCTCCCAGTTCAACCGGTCGAACTTCCCGTTCATTGTCAAGCAGCGACCCGGCGGTGGGAATGCCTTGGGACGCGTGAAGTTCATGTTTCCAAATGAGTTCAACATCTATCTGCATGACACACCCGCGAAATCACTGTTCTCGCGCGATGCGCGGGCTTACAGCCATGGATGTGTCCGGGTCCAGAAACCGTTTGAACTGGCCGAGGTGTTGTTGGCCCCGCAGTCCGACGATCCAATGGGGACGTTTAAATCTTACCTGAACACAGGGCGCGAGCGGTACGTAAACCTTGAGGTGCCGGTGCCGGTGTATCTGACCTATCAGTCCGCCTGGATCGATGACGCCGGTGTCCCGCAGTACAGGGACGATGTCTATGGACGCGACGTCAGGGTGTTTGATGCGCTTCAGGCCGCCGGTGTCACGCTGGGTACGGTTGAAGGCTGATCAAAGAACCTATAGATCGCTAGGGGCGGCGCCGCAGGTGCCGCCCTTTTTTGTGGTTCGGAGCCACGGGTGTTGGAGGCAAAATGGGCTTGACCGTTGGTTCGATCGCGGAGGCCTTGGGCGCGACCGCGGCCGGGGATTTGTCGTTGCCCATTGATCGACTGTGCGAACCGCAAGACGCCAGACCGGGCCTGCTGGCACTTGCCATTGATGCAAAGTACGAGGACGACTTGAAGTCCAGCAAGGCTGAGGCTGCCGTGGTGTGGACCGACGCGGACTGGCAGGCGCTTGGGCTTCAGGCTGCGATTTTCGCCCCCCGGTCGCGGTATGTCATGGCCGGGCTGGGCCGGGTGTTTGAACGGCCGCTCGACCTGACCCCGGGTGCGCATCCCACCGCCTATGTGGAGGAAGGGGTGACCCTTGGGCCTGGGAGTTCAATCGGCGCGTTCAGCTATGTTGCCGCAGGGACCAAAATCGGGGCGAATGCTCAGATCATGAACCATGTCTCGATCGGCGCAGATGTGGTCATCGGCGAAGATGCGCTGCTGCATCCACATGTCCACATCGGCGCACGGGTGGTCATCGGGGACCGTTTTATCGCGCAGCCCGGTGCAGTTATCGGCGGCGACGGGTTCAGTTATGTCAGCCCCAGCGGGGATGCGATCAAAGAGGCGCGCGATACCGGTCAGATCACCGAAGCCAGCCGGACCCCGGGTTTTGCCCGCATCAACTCGCTTGGGGCGGTCCGCATTGGCGATGATGTGGAGATTGGCGCAAATGCCGCGATCGACCGGGGCACGGTGGCCGATACAACGGTCGGCAACGGCACCAAGATAGACGATCTTGTTGATGTTGGTCACAACGTGCAGATCGGCCAACATTGCCTGCTGTGCGGTCAAGTCGGAATTGCCGGAAGCACCGTGATCGGTGACCGTGTCGTTCTGGCGGGCCAGGTCGGGGTCGGTGATCATATCAACATCGGGTCTGATGTGATAATCGCAGCGGGTTCGGGCGTTGGGAACAACATCAAATCGGGCAGCGTCATGATGGGCTATCCGGCGATCCCGATGGACAAGAACATCGAAATCTATAAAGCATTGCGCCGGTTGCCGCGTTCGATGACCCGACTGGCGGAGCTGGAGAAACGGGTTCCCTTGTCGGATCCGAAGGATTAAGCCAGGCAGGCGTATGATTGAGGGCAGCATGTCGAAAACCGTGGAAGAGCAGGTGATTGCTATTATTGCGGAACAGGCGCTGATTGAACCGTCCGAGGTTGATACTTCGGCAACTTTGGAAGATCTGGGAATCGACAGCCTTGGCCTTGTGGAGGCTGTTTTCGCGATCGAGGAGAATTTCGACCTCTCGGTCCCGTTCAACGCCAATGATCCCACGGAGTCCGAATTTGACATCAGCAATGTACGATCGATGATCAACGCGGTCGAACAACTCGTTGCTGCCAAAGGGTCATGACCCGCGCATGACCAAGCCCGCGTGGGACCAGGGCCGTCGACTGAAAAGGCTTTCGAAATGAACCGTGTCGTGATCACCGGTCAGGGTGCGATATCTTCCCTGGGTGCCAGCGCGGCAGATCATTTCGAGAGCATGCGGGCAGCGCGAAACGGCATCGGTCCGCTGAATTTTCAGGACACCGAACGTTTGTCGATCCGTATAGGGGGGCAGATCAAGGACTATGACCCCGCCGCGCGGTTTTCGCGTCAGGATATCACGCTGTTCGACAAGTTCACCCAGTTCGCCCTTATCGCGGCGGATGAGGCGATGGCCCAATCGGGGCTGATCTTGACCGAAGACCTTGCCACCACTGCGGGCGTGGTTCTGGGCACCGCCGGGGGCGGCCTGCAGACCCAGGACGAGAACTATCGGTCGGTTTATGAGGATGGGAAGAACCGGGTCCATCCGTTCGTGGTCCCACGGCTGATGAACAATGCCGCCGCAAGCCATGTTTCAATGCGCTACAACCTCCAGGGGCCGTCCTTCACGGTGGCAACGGCCTGCGCTTCGTCCAACCATGCCATGGGCCAGGCATTCAACCTGATCCGCAGCGGTATATCCAAGGTCATGCTCACGGGCGGGTCCGAGAGCATGCTGTGTTTTGGCGGCATCAAGGCCTGGGAAGGTCTACGGGTCATGTCCAAGGACGGATGCCGTCCGTTCTCAGCCAATCGCAACGGCATGGTGCAGGGGGAGGGCGCCGGAGTGTTTGTCTTTGAGGACTATACACATGCACGTGCGCGTGGCGCCGAGATTTTGGCGGAAGTGGTTGGTTTTGCGATGACATCTGATGCATCCGACATCGTTATGCCGAACAAGCAGGGCGCAAAACGCGCGATATCCGGTGCGCTTCGGGATGCGCGGATCAGCGGTGAAGATATCGGCTACATCAATGCGCATGGGACCGGGACTGCCGCCAACGACAAGACCGAATGCGCTGCGGTACGTGAGGTCTTTGGCGCGCATGCCGATCGTCTTATGATCAGTTCAACCAAATCCATGCATGGGCATCTGATCGGGGGCACTGGTGCGGTTGAACTTCTGGCCTGCATCATGGCCATCCGCGACGGTGTCATTGCCCCGACGATAAACTATGAAGTTCCGGACCCGGAATGCGACCTTGACGTCGTTCCGAACGAAGCGCGCGAGGCCAAGGTGACCGTCGCGCTCTCGAATGCCTTTGCATTTGGTGGTCTGAACGCTGTTCTGGCGGTGCGCGCGGTGTGACGCCCAACTCCGCGGTAACGCGGCGTCTACTCCTGACCTGTGAGGGCCCTGTGAGCCGCCGTGAATCCGGTCAAGGAGACATCAAGGATAACGGGTTGATCGGGCGCGGACACGGACACGATCCGCAGCCGTGCGATGTTGCCCGAACGCATGTTCGATACTTCCTCGGCGGTCAATCCAAACCTTGAAAAACATCCCGAGCGTGTGCACCAGCCAAAGGGATACTGGCGCGCCGGCCTTTCATCAATCTGCAGCACAAGACCTTCGGGCAGCAATGTTCCCAGTGGGGTGATCACAGTTGCGCCCGCGGCGGCCTCGGTTTCATCGGGCAAGTTGACCAGCCGTAGTTCAGCGACCGGATTGCCCGCATTGTTGTTGGCAAGCTGATACATGAAACAGCCGCCACTGCTGGTCTCGCAACGGAGCTCCCAGTCTCCGTACTCGGTAATCTCAATGTTCTGGTCCGATTCCGTCGTCTCCTCCGTGGCGATGGCGGCATCGGGTGCCGTCGGGGGCGTCTCGGCCGCCTGTGCCTCGTCCGGTGAAGCTGTATCTTGCGCCGTCGCCGGGGCGAGCCCGAGCACGCATATCACGCTCGCCAGGGCAAGGAACTTTGGGAAGGGGATCAAAACGTAAGACATGGGTCACCGGGGTCCGCGTGTTCGGGGTGAGCATCAGGTGTCAGACCTGTCCGGCCATGTCAACGGCGCCACCACAAGACGTGTTGGACCGGCGATCTCTCCCGCACAATTTCCCGTTACATCGTAAAAAAGGCATCTGTTTCCAGATGCCTTTTACCGGCTGCGTCGCAGCTCTCTCCCTGTCGGACCGGCCGACTTATCGCCTAAACGCTAGTCAGCTGTTGCGGAAAGGTCAACAGTGCATCGGGAAAAACTGATCACAAAGCGCAGGTTACGCGTCGCATCGCCAAAAAAAGCCGCACCTTTCGGTGCGGCCAGTTCAACAGGGAGGAAATACGATCAGAGACGTCCGCCTCTTCACAAACACACTATCGCGCCAAGTGGTTAATTAAGTATGTCATCAAAAGCACTTGAATGCAGAAGGGGCGTGATATGGCGGAACAGGGCGAAATCTATCTGGGTGGCGGCGGCGAGGGATACGTTCAACCGCAATACCTAAAGCTGAAATATGCCAACCGCCATGGGTTGGTCGCTGGCGCGACCGGTACGGGAAAGACCGTGACACTGCAGATCCTGGCCGAGAGTTTTTCGGCTCAGGGTGTTCCGGTGTTCCTCGCGGATGTCAAAGGTGATCTCTCGGGGCTTGCGGCGGCAGCTTTACCCAGCGACAAGCCGCACGAGGCGCTGCAGAGCCGCGCCGAGAAGATCGGCTTTGCGGACTATGGTTACGACGCTTTTCCGGTTGTGTTTTGGGATCTCTTCGGCGCACAGGGGCACCCCGTGCGCACCACTGTAACCGAAATGGGACCGCTGCTGCTGGCTCGACTTCTCGAACTGACCGAAGCGCAGGAAGGTGTGCTGAACATTGCCTTCCGGATGGCCGATGAAGAAGGCTTGGCGCTTGTCGATCTCAAGGACCTCCGCGCGCTGCTGGTTTGGCTGGGTGAGAATTCCAAGGCGATCTCGCTGGAGTACGGAAACATCTCGACAGCCTCCATCGGAGCGATCCAGCGGCGGCTGATTGTTTTGGAAAACCAGGGGGCTGAGGCCTTCTTTGGTGAACCCGCACTGGAACTGGGCGATATGATCGCGACGACACCGGACGGACGGGGCCGGATCAATGTTCTGGCCTCGGACAAGCTCATGCAGTCACCGCGGCTCTATGCTACGTTCCTGCTGTGGCTCCTGTCGGAATTGTTCGAGGACCTGCCGGAAGTAGGGGACCCCGACAAACCCAAGTTCGTGTTCTTTTTCGATGAGGCGCATCTGTTGTTTGAGGACGCTCCCAAGGCGCTGGTCAACAAAGTTGAGCAGGTCGCCCGGTTGATCCGTTCCAAAGGTGTGGGCGTCTATTTTGTCACGCAGAATCCGGATGACGTTCCCGAGGACATACTGGGGCAGTTGGGAAATCGGGTGCAGCATGCGCTTCGGGCATTCACACCGCGGGATCAGAAAGCCCTGAAAGCGGCCGCCCAGACGTTTCGCGCGAACGAGCGGTTCGATACCGCTGAGGCGATTCGCGAGGTTGGTGTGGGCGAAGCGCTGATATCCACCCTTCAGAAAAAGGGTGTGCCCGGGGTGGTTGAGCGCGTTTTGGTTCGCCCTCCCTCCTCGCGGCTTGGGCCCCTTTCGAAGGCTGAGCGGACGAACGTGGTTGCCCAGTCGCCGTTAAGGGGGCTCTACGACGAGGCGGTTGACCGTGAAAGCGCCTTCGAACTGCTGGAAAAACGGGCCGAGGCGGCGGCAGCGGCGGCCGAAGCCGAGGCGGAACGGCAGGAGAAGGAGGAGGCGGCAGAGAACCGCGCCTCCGGCACGGGAAGACGATACAGCCCGTCCGGATCGTCAACCCGCCGCACGAGGTCGCGGTCGAGCGACAGTATCCAGGACCTGCTGGTGAAATCAGCCATACGTACGGTCAGCACCCAGTCCGGACGCCGCTTTCTGCGCGGTATGCTGGGCGGATTGTTCAAAGGCTGATCTGGGATCCGGGCGCGGGGAAGGGGTCGGGGTTTCCCGCGCTAGAGTTCTCTCACCCGGATCTGGGTGAGGCGGTTTTTGTCGCGGCTCACGATCTGGAACCGAAAGCCGTGGTAGTTGAAGGTCTGGCCTTCGGTCGGGATGGTTTGCGATTCGTGGATCACAAGTCCTGCGACCGTATTGGCCTCCTCATCCGGCAGCGACCAGTCGCAGGCCCTGTTCAGATCGCGGATCGTCATGGCCCCGTCGATCAACACCGATCCGTCGGATTCCGGGGTTAATGTCTGCTCTTCCTCATCGTGCTCGTCCGCGATTTCACCCACGATCTCCTCAAGAATGTCCTCCAGCGTGATCAGTCCGCGCAGCGCGCCGTACTCATCGACCACGAGCGCAAAATGCGATTTGCGGCGCAGGAATTCGCGCATCTGATCGCCCAGCGTGGTGGTTTCGGGGACAAAATAGGGCTCCATGACCACATCCAGCACGTTAAAATTCTCCAGATTGTCCAACCCGCCTTTGGTGCCCCGGATCAGCGTATCAACGGCACGCAGCAGGTCCTTGGCATGGATAACACCGATGATGTTCTCGGGGTCGTCCCGGTAGATCGGCAGCCGCGTATAGGTGCTTTGGAGCGACTTTGACAGGATCTCCTGCGGCGGGGCATCGGCGTCGATCATTTCGATGTTCTGCCGATGCAGCATGATTTCTTCCACCTCGCGCTGATTGAGGTCCAACGCGCCCAGCAACCGGTCCCGGTCTTCGCGCTCGACCATGCCCTCGGAGTGGTGCAGGGCGATTGCACCGGCGATTTCTTCCTGTGCGGCCATGATGCTGGCCTCAGGATCGGTTTTCACGCCAAGAAGGCTCAGCACAAGGCGGACCAACCAGCGCACGGCGTTCACGATCGGTGCGAACGCGCGAACGGCCACTGCGATCACCGGGGAAACCCGTGTCGCCGCAGCTTCGGGATTGGTGATGGCATAGGTCTTTGGCATAACTTCCGCGAAAATCAGCACGAGGGCGGTCATGACAAGGGTGGCCACGGCAACCCCGCCGTCGCCAAACAACAGCGTCAGCGCCGATGTCGCCAGCGACGTCGCCAGAATATTCACCAGGTTGTTCCCCAGCAATACGGCCCCGATGAGCCGCTCATTGTCCTCGGTCAGGCGCAGGGCGATATCCGCACCGCGCGACCCTTTGTCCGACAGCGCATGTAGCTTGCCGCGAGACGCTGCCGTCAACGCGGTCTCAGAGCCTGAGAAGAATGCCGAAAGCGCCAAAAGGCAGATAACGGCGATGATCGTGCCCCAAAGTGCGGCGTCCCAGCCGTCGGCTAAGGTGTTAATATCGGCTTCCATTGCAATTTTGTTCCTCAGGCAACTGTTCGTGCACGGTACTTATGGGATCTTGCACCAAATGCCACAAGCGGAGGGTGCGATGCGCATTCGAGATTTGGGGACGGTTACAGGGCGGCTGCTGGTGTTCGGGGCGCCCCATTCCAACGCGCGGGCCACGGCCGCGTTGTTCGAGACGGCCGAGGCTATGAATGTCACCCCGCGGAACATGCTTTGTACGGGTGACATCGTCGGGATCGGGGCTGGTCCCGCTGAAACAATAGAACGGCTGTACGCAGCCGGCGTGCCAGTGGTCAAAGGGGATTGCGACGCGCATCTTGCCTGGTCGGGGGCTGAGAGCATTAGTTGTGCAGATATGGGACCGCAAGGCGCCGCGCGCACGGCAGCCTGGCATCAATATGCCACAACGCATGTCAAGCAGGCGGTGCGCGAGCGTTTGGCAACGCTTCCCGATCACATCCGATTTCAGCATCGCGGAAAGCGGTATGTTGCCATCCACGGCGGGGCGCAGCGACGGACCGCGTTTTTGTGGCCAACGGTATCTGACGCGACGCTGGCTGCCGAAATCTCGGCACTGAAATCCCAACATGGTCGGGTCGACGGCGTTATCTGCGGTCACTCCGGCCTGGCGTTTGAGCGCATTGTCTCCGGCGTCCGCTGGATCAACTCCGGGTCGGTCGGATTGCCCGCGCACGACGGCAATCCGCAGACCCGATTTGCAACGCTCGAACCAAGTGGTGAGATCGTGTTCCACAGGTTGTCTTACGACCATGACGCAGAGCGGCAGGCGATGATCGAGGCGGATCTGACCCACGGATACGAGGACACGTTGGTGACAGGACGCTGGCCGGTCGAGTCCGGACTGCCACCTGAACTACGCTGGGCGGCAAAACCGGTGTTCACGCCAGAGGATGACGTTCAAGCACGATCTGCTTGAGCCGTTCCTCAAGCACATGGGTATAGATCTCGGTGGTGGCGACATCCGCGTGGCCCAACAGCGTCTGAATGACCCGCAGATCCGCTCCGTTCGCCAGTAGATGCGTCGCGAAAGCGTGCCGGAGTGTGTGGGGTGAGACCAGTGTGGGGTCCAGGCCGGCCGAAGCCGCCAGGAATTTTACGATGTGAAAGAATTGCACGCGGGTCAGATGGCCGGCCTTGGACGACGAAGGAAACAGAAAGGCGGATGCGGCCCCTTTGCCGGTTTTGGCGATGCTCAGCGCCTCGTGCCGATCGCGTGTCTCAAGCCAGTCCCGTAGCGCCTGTCGCGCCGGATCTGACAGCGGCACCATGCGTTCGACCCCGCCTTTTCCGCGGACATAGAGCATTCGGGGGTCGCCACGAGCGGCCCCGACCGGCAGGCTGACCAACTCTGTCGCGCGCAACCCGGTGGCGTAGAGCACCTCCATAAGGCAGACATTCCGAAGTCTTTCATGTTTGCTACGGCCCGCTGTTGCGGCGGCGTCAAGCAACGCGTCCACGTCATCGGGGCTGAGTGTCTTTGGCAGCCGGCGTCCTTGCTTGGGACCGGGAACCAGTGCGGCCGGTTCGTCATCACGATGACCTTCGGTAAAGGCAAACCGGTAGAGCCCCTTGAGCGCCGACAGGCGCCGCGCGCGGGTCGCGGGGGACAGGCCGCGTGCGTTCAGATCGCTCAGATATGCCTCGATACCCGCGCGATCACAGGTCTCCAGACTGCGTTCCGAGCGGGCCAAAAACGTTTCGAAATCACTGAGATCGCGCAGATAACTGTCCAACGTGCGCTGCGCTGCGTTCCGCTCGGCCTGCAATGATTCGAGAAATTCCGCACACCAGGGGTGAACCATCGCTCAGGCCTTTGGCAGCAGCAGGATCGTTTCGATGGCAATCTGCCATGCGACCTCGACCTGGCCAGCGGCGCGCAGCAGGTAAAGCGCATCGGACAGGTCGCCCGGATCGACCTCGACACCCTCACCCAGGAGCGCCAGGGTCCGGATCAGCACGACGCCGGTTTGTCCCAGATCCAATGCGCGTTTCAGCTCGGCTGCATACTCTGACGGCGGTGCCTGCGCGATCAATCCGGCTGCAACCGCCGTTTTCAACGGGGACAGTGCTGCGGTCGTTGGAAAGTCATCGGACCTGACGGCAAGGGCGCGCAGAAAATTGCTGACCGCATCGTTGCTTTCGGGCAAAACCGCTGCCGCATCCTCGGCCGCACCGGCCAGCAAAAGCAGTTCAGCAATCAACAAACGGGTGTCGGCGCGCATCTCGTCGCTGGGCAGTGCGGCAAGCTGTCGGGCATATGTTTCCGCCAGCGCGGGGCGCAATTGCAAGGCGCTAAACTGGGCATCCACGCCGGGCAGCAGGTGTGCGACCTCGGCGGTATCCTGTGTGGCAAAGGCAGTGTCCAGATCCCGCACCGCCGCCATGCGGTCCCAGACCCCACCCGACGCTGCGGGCGTGCCCTCCCGATAGCTGGCGAAGAGCATGGCGCCGGGCAGGGCACCTTCGCGCACCAACCGTTCGTTGGCCTGGATGCGGTCGCGCAGCGGACTTGTTTCGGCCGTGTCCACGGTCAGAAAAGCCAGGGGCAGCGTGGTTGTCGGTCGTGGCAGGCCAACGGCCTCGCGCAGGATGAAGTCAAGCGTTGTCAGCGGCTGAGCGACGATCACCTCGGGCGTATCTTCAAATTCGGCAGGGTCCAGGAACCGGGCCAGCAGCTGCTCCTCTCCGGCGGTGATCGACCCGACTTCGCGCCCCAGGTTCAGCGTCAGTGCCGCCGCGGACCAGTCCCCCAACCGCGCGAGGCAATAGACGCGGGCGGGCAAGGTTGGCGATAGCGCAGGAGAATCGCGCAGCTGTTTGCAGCGCCGGTCGGACTGATCTGTCAGCAGGGCAAGGTCAAAGGCGCGACGGAACAGGGCAGCGTCGATCAGGTTTCCCGTTCTCAGCAGGTCCTCGGCCTCGGTCAGCATACCACTGTCCATCAGCACATCGATCCGCGCGAGCAATACCCGGTTTCCTGGCCCCGAGCCCACCGGTGGATCCGTCTGCGCCAGCAGGATTTTGCGAAACAGCGCCCGCGCCGCGGGGACGCCACTGGGACGGTTGGACAAAAGCAAACTGCGGACCCGCAGGGCCGATGCGCCGTTCCAAAGGTCGGCGGGCAGGCCGCTTGCCTCGGGCGGCAAAAGACCGGCACCGTTGCGGATCGGATCGTTCAGACCGGTCGTTTCTATCGTCATAGGGCTAAACGGTGTGACCGCACCGGTGGGTGTGGACTCGATCTGACCTTCCGAAGGCTGAGCCGGGTTGGTCAGGATCTGCGACAGCCAGGGGATCACGCTGCGCGGTTGCTGCGCGGCAAGCGGTGCCGCCAGCGCCAGACCCAGGCAAACCGCAAGTGGTGCTGTCACGCCGCGCACCGTCCTACTCCAGCACCGGTGTGACCGGCACGACAACACGTTCGGTCGGGGCCGGCAATTCGGCCACGAGAGCGTATACAGCCAGAGCCGCTGCCCCAAACAGAAGCAGATACAGCAAGTACTTCAATACCCGTCCCATATCTGGGATCGCCTCACTATAGGTGGGCCCGATTCGATTTGCCGGACCGCTTTGGTTGTTCGCTATGGAACTTAGGCGCAACTTGGGGTTACATCAATTGCCCTGCACACAGAAAGTCCTGAGTGATGCCGCCCGCTGCTGAGCAAAAAATCACCGTTACGCTCACCCGGTCGTTGGTGCTGGTGGGGCTTATGGGGGCGGGGAAAACCAGCATCGGCAAGCGACTTGCGCAGGTTCTGGACGTGGGCTTTCAAGACTCCGATCACGAGGTTGAAGCCGCCGCCGGGCTGGAGGTTCGCGAGATTTTCGAGAAGTACGGCGAGGCTGACTTTCGGGCGGGCGAGGCGCGTGTTGTTCAACGGTTGCTCAGCGGCCCGCCCGGCGTGCTCGCCACCGGTGGTGGTGCTTTTATGACCGAAGCCGTGCGCGACGCGATCGCTAAGACGGCGCTGTCAATCTGGTTGAATGCCGACCTCGAGACACTTTGGCAACGGGTCAAGGACAAGCCAACGCGCCCTCTGCTGCAGCAACCGCGTCCACGTGAGGTCCTGGGCCGGTTGTTGGAAGATCGGCGCCCCACCTATGCGCTCGCCGATGTTGAGGTGCAGTCAAAAGCCGGTCTCTCGCATGATGTTATGGTGCGGCGGACGCTTGAGGCAATCCGCGCCTATGAAGTCGCGCACCCCGATCAACCTCCGATTCTGGTAAGGAAAACCAATGATTGAGACGGTGACGGTGCCGCTGAAAGGGCGCAGCTATGACATTAAGATCGGTCCCGGGTTGCTGTCCCGCGCGGGGCAGGAGATTGCGGATCTTACACCGCGCAAGCGCTTGTTCGTACTGACGGATAGTACCGTGGCTCCGCTGCATCTGGATCGGCTTCTGGACGGATGTCCGGAGTTTGACGTCACATCCATGGCGTTGCCCGCGGGGGAGGCCACCAAGTCCTGGACCATGTTGGAGCGTTCCGTGGAATGGCTGCTTGAGCAGCGCGCCGAGCGAAATGACCTCCTTGTCGCTCTGGGTGGTGGCGTGATCGGCGATCTTGGTGGCTTTGCGGCCGCAATCCTTCGGCGTGGGATCGGCCTTGTGCAGGTGCCAACAACTCTGCTTGCGCAGGTCGACAGCTCGGTCGGGGGCAAAACCGGAATAAACAGCCCGCGCGGCAAGAACCTGATCGGAGCATTTCATCAGCCACGGCTTGTGCTGGCGGATCTGGATGTCCTGGACAGCCTCAGCCCCAGGGATTTTTTGTCTGGCTATGGTGAGGTTGTGAAATATGGCTTGCTGGGCGACGCGGCCTTCTTTCGATGGCTGGAAGACAATGGCCCCAGACTGGCATCCGGGGATACCGAGGCCCGCCAGCATGCCGTTAAGCGGTCATGCCAGATGAAAGCCGACGTTGTGTTACGGGATGAGACCGAGCAGGGCGACAGGGCGCTTCTGAACCTGGGCCATACCTTTGCCCATGCACTTGAGGCGGCGACCGGCTACTCCGACCGGTTACTGCACGGAGAGGCGGTCGCGGTCGGTATGGTGCTGGCGTATGATCTCTCGCAGCGCCTGGGGCTGTGCCCACAGGAAGCGCCCGTGCGGGTTGCGGCACATCTTGCGGCGATGGGCATGAAAGCCTCCGTCGCTGACATTCCTGGCGAACTGCCCGATGCAGACATGATGATCGAGCTCATGCGGCAAGACAAAAAGGTCTCGGACGGCGCGATCACTTTCATTCTGGCCCGCGACATCGGAGAGGCCTTTGTTGCAAGAGACGTGGATCTTGCGGTTGTCCGCGGCGTTCTAAGCGACGGATTTGCGCAGCGCCAAAGCGCCTGACGCCAGCGCGACGCCGAGGGAGACCACCAGGATACCCGCGGCTTTGACCGGTCCGATAGCCTCTCCCAGAAATACCCAACCGCCTGCAGCGGCAAGTACTGGTACAAGTGCTGCTGCGGCGGCCGTCCGCGACGCACCGTAGTAGTTGACCGCATAGAAATAGGTGAAGGTCGCAACGAAGCCGGACAGGACACCCTGAAAGAAGACCTGGTTTAGAAGAACTGTGACCGGCGCGTTTCCAAAATCTAGGCCTACAACCAACCCCAACGCCCCCAGTATCAGCGCCGACCAGCCGCATAAAATGGCACCGCCTTGCGCCGCCGAAAGCCCCGAGCGGCGATAAACCACCGTATATATGGCCCATGACAGGCTTGCGGCCGTGAACAGAAGGTGCCCGCGCCACACCCCCGGGGTACCGGCCCCCCAGATCTCCCAAAAGCCGACGGTCAGGGCACCCAGAACGATCAGCGTGAACCCCAAAAGGCGCAGGCGGGTAAAACGTTCTCCCAGCAGCAGATAGGACAGCACAGCTACATAAAATGGCAGCATGGATGGGGTAAAAACACCGCTGTCGGCAACCGGCGCATAGCTGAGCCCGCTGGCAAGGAGCAGGATAAAGAGTACGCCGCCGAACCCCGCGATGACCAGTACATCGCGGAGCGGCACGCCCCTGGGCACCAGACCATCGCGCAGCAATACCGGGAGGAACAGCACAGCACCGGTGCCAAATCGGATGATACCGACCTCCAAAGCGCCTAGTTGGCCTTTGACGGCGGAGCGGGTCACCACCAGGAATGACGCCCATATCGCGACCGTCAGCACCAGTGCAGCAAGCGCCAGCGCGCCACCGCGTGTCACGCCGAGCAGCTGGCGCCGCCCAGCACACAAAACGTCGCGCAATGGGGGTGGTTCAATTGCACGGGTCTGCTGGCCTCGGCCAATGTGTGCCCAAGTTCAAACTCGGGGGCGTAGGGCAACAGTGTACAGGCCACCACCGATGGCCGGTCCGCGCCCTTGCGTTTAATCACCATTCTGGACGATGCACACATAACGTCGTTCGGAGACTTGTTGAGGATCCGCCAGCAATCCGTTGTAATTTCAGGAACATCCGTGCGGCCATCCATCTCGGGAAACAACACTGTCATCGCCGGATCATGGGCGTCTATCGCAAATCCCTCCGCGGCAAAAAGCTCGGCAAATCCATTGCGCCCGATTGCCTCGGTTTCGGCCCAGGCGAGCCGACCCGCAACCGCCATACGAAAACCATTGTCGCGCAGCCAGCGCATGCCCGCCATGGTCACCTGGAAACTGCCCTTGCCCCGTTCGGCGTCATGCGCATCCGCCATATAGTGGTCGACGGAAATCCGCAGCGTCAGTTTTTCGCCGTAGCTGCGCCTTAGCTCCAGTAACCCCTCCTGCACCCGTTTGCGCATCATCGGCCGCATTGCGTTGGTCAGCACCAGCACCTCAAACCCTTGTTCGAGCGGCCGCCGAAGGATCTCGATGATCTGCGGGTTCAGAAACGGCTCACCGCCGGTGAACGCAATTTCTCGAAACGGCCAATCGTCGCGGGCAATCTCGTCCAGGTAAAGGCTGATGTCCTCGGCAGACAAATAGACCAGCGCATCATTTTTGGGCGAGCTTTCAATGTAGCAGTTCAGGCATTGAATGTTGCAGAGCGTCCCGGTGTTGAACCACAATGTCGACGGCTGTGTCAGCGCGACGGAGGCCCGCATGGCGCCCTTTGCGGTCAGGAACGGGTCCTGAAACTTGCCATCCTTGCAATCCGTCTGATCGAGGGGCGTCTGATCGTTCATGCTGGCTGTCCTGTTCGCTGTTGCGCCGACCTTGGTGGCGCACGCCCGGGGGGTCAAGCCTTTGAAACCGCCGAAACCACCAACAAATCCGTGATGTTCAGTCGTGGCCGGTGATGGACAACGGGCTAGTTCCGGGTAATACCATTGGGAAAAGACAGGTTAAGAGATGACCAAGACCGCCCGTGTGGCCCGTGACATAAGCTATTCCCATTCGGCACAAACCCGCGCCGGACGCGGTCTGATCCGATCGATTGAGAACCTGACGGGGCGGATAAAGCTCATCCGAATGGCCGAAGGGTATGAGCGCGAGGTCGGGCAGGGGCGTGATTTCTGGGAGGTTATGGTCGAACGCTATGCGCTGGATCTGGAGCTTCGCGGGGGCAGCCTGGACAATATTCCGAAAACCGGACCGGTCATTGTCATCTCGAACCATCCCTACGGCATCCTGGACGGCCTGATGATGGGTTACATCCTGTCCAAGACCCGAGGTGACTTCCGCATCCTGGCCAACAATGTGTTCCGCAAAGCCGAGGATCTGAACAGGGTGATCCTGCCGATCAGCTTTGACGAAACCAAAGAGGCGATGCGTACCAATTTGGAAACTCGCAAACTTGCCCTGGAGTACCTTGATGACGGCGGGTGTGTGGGCGTGTTCCCGGGTGGCACTGTATCGACTGCCCTCAAACCATTCGGTCGGCCGATGGATCCCAGCTGGCGACGGTTTACCGCGAAACTCATATCCCGCTCGGGCGCCAAGGTTGTGCCGGTGTTCTTTGATGGTCACAACAGCCGCGCGTTCCAGTTGGCAAGCCATGTGCACTCCACCCTGCGCCTGGCGCTGCTGATCAAGGAGTTCAAGCTGCGGGTCGGCGGGCGCGTTCCGGTGGTGATTGGCGAGCCCCTCCCGGTTGAGGGCCTGTCACAATATTCGCAGGATCCCAAGGGGATGATGGATTACCTCCGGGCTCAGACATACCAATTGAGCCCCGAGCCGATTGATGATTTGGGCTACGGATTCGAATTCGAAGAAGGGCACTAGCCACGCCGGCCAGCGCCGAACTTTCGCCAGCAGTCTTTACCTCTTTCGTTCCGATATGTGCCATCTGCGGGGTCCTGTGCGAGCAGTCATCCTGCATGGCCTTCGGGTTTGTGATGGATGCTGTAAATACCTAACTATCAGTCTGATTGCGGCGCGCCCCGGGATGCCCTAAACAGCGCCTGCCGCGAGACGGTCTCGCGCAGCAGCAAGGACAAGGGACAATGGTTGAGCAGGTGAGGGTGGCGATTTTGGGGGCAAGCGGTTACGTCGGGGCCGAGTTGGTCCGATTGATCGCCACGCACCCCCATATGACGATCACCGCTTTGTCCGCCGATCGCCGCGCCGGGCAGTCAATGGCGCAGGTTTTCCCGCATTTGCGGCACTTGAACCTGCCCATGCTGCAGCGGATTGACGAGGTAGACCCGGAGTTGGTCGACCTCTACTTCTGCGCATTGCCGCACGCGACCTCGCAGGCGGTTGTGGCGGCGCTTCCGCAGGATCGGAAGGTTGTCGACTTGTCAGCAGACTTTCGCCTGCGTGACATCAAAGCCTATGAAACCTGGTATGGCGCACCGCATGCCGCGCCGGACCTCCAGGCCGAGGCGGTTTATGGTCTGACCGAATTCTACCGTGAGGACATACGCGCGGCTCGGCTTGTCGCCTGCACCGGGTGCAATGCGGCCACCGGCAATCTTGCGTTGCTTCCGCTTCTTCAGGCCAATCTGATCGATCCCGATGAGATCATCATCGATCTTGCCACGGGTGTATCCGGGGCCGGCCGCAGCGCGAAAGAGGGCATGCTGCATGCCGAGGTGTCGGAAGGCTACCACGCATACAAAATCGCCAGTCATCGCCATTTGGCGGAATTTGCGCAGGAGTTCACCCGCGTTGTCGGCCGCCCGGTAGAGCCGACGTTCGTGCCGCATCTTTTGCCGCAGAACAGGGGAATACTCGCGACCTGCTATGTGCGTGGAACACCCCTAGCGCTTCACGCGGAACTTATGTCCGCCTACGCCGCCGAACCCTTCGTCGAGGTGCTCCCATTTGGCGAAACACCGGCGACGCGGCACATCCGCGGGTCGAATTTCTGCCATATCGGTGTTGTGCCGGACCGCCGTGCGGACCGTGCTATCGTTCTATCAGCACTGGATAATCTGACCAAAGGGTCCTCCGGCCAGGCGATCCAGAATGCCAACCTGATGCTTGGTTTCCCGGAAACCACGGGGCTGATGATGGTCCCGCTTTTCCCATGAGGCAGATGTGGCCGGACTGAAAAAGAAGCGGAGAATTCAGTTGGTCCTGGCCGGGGCCACTCTGCTGGTGTTTGCCACCGGTCTGATGATCTATGCGGGCCGCGACGCGTTCGAATTCTTTCGCTCGCCCAGTGATATCGCACTGGATCCCCCGCGCCCGGGTGAGCGCTTTCGCCTTGGCGGCCTGGTCAAGGAGGACAGCTGGCAGCGCGGGCAAGTCCATACCTTTGTGATTACCGATACGGCCAGCGACTTTCCGGTGCGCTACGAAGGCATCATGCCGGACCTGTTTCGCGAGGGGCAGGGCACCGTTGTCACGGGCCAGATCGAAGACGGCGTTTTCCTGGCCACTGAAGTTCTGGCCAAACATGACGAGACCTATATGCCGACCGAAGTGATTGATGCGCTTAAGGAGCAGGGGGTGTATCGCGAGGACACCGGCGGGATCTGAGGCACGGCGCGGGGCCCGCGCGGAGGCCCCGGGCGCCTTAAGAATGTATTCACCATAATCCGCTAGTCTGTCGCCTTTCTATCCGACATTTTAGCAGGAGGATTGGCCGATGCGCAGCGTCGATGCCATTGCGCGGGACATTGTGGCCCGTGAAGGGGGATATGTGAATGATCCCGATGATCCAGGCGGGGCAACGAACCACGGGGTGACGATCCATACCATGCGGCGGCTGGGGCTGGATTTGGACGGGGATGGTGACATCGACGCGCAGGATGTTCGCGTGTTGCCGCAGTCCCGCGCCATTGAGATCTTTAAGACACATTACTATGCCCGCCCCGGGATCGATCGTCTGCCCGAGGCCCTGCAGGCGAGCGTTTTCGACATGTATGTCAACGCCGGATCGAACGCCGTGAAGATCCTTCAACGGCTGCTGGGCGAATTCGGGCACCCGGTCGCTGTCGACGGTGCTCTGGGTCCAAAGACGGCGGCAGCCACCGCTTTGGCGTATCGCGCAGCACCCGGGCACTTTGTAGACGCCTATGGTATCGCCCGGCGGAATTACTACTACGCGCTGGCCGATGCCCGGCCCAGCAGCCGCAAATATGCCCGCCGACGGGATGGCGGCAAAGGCGGCTGGATCGTCCGCGCCGAGGAGTTCATTACGCCACGCTTTCATCTCAGCCAGGCGCAGCACCGTGCGCGGGTGGCGGCATGGGGTTGATCGCCGGTTTGATGGGTCTGCTCCCCTCGATCAACCGCACCGCCGAGGTGTTCGTTGCCAACAAGACCCAGCTTGCCGCGCAGGAGCATAAGGAGCAGATCGCCAGCCTCAACCAGCTTGGTACCGAGTTTCAGCGGCCGGTGCGCGGATGGTTCGATGGCGTCATCGATGCGCTGAACCGGTTGCCACGCCCGGCCCTTGCCTTGGGGACGCTCGGTCTCTTCGCTTTCGCGATGGCCGACCCGGTGGCCTTTGGCATCCGCATGCAGGGCCTGGCACTTGTCCCCGAGCCGCTGTGGTGGCTGTTGGGCGCTGTCGTTTCGTTCTACTTCGGGGCCCGCGAACTGCATCACTTCCGCGGTGGTGGTCGCGCAGCGGTCCCGGTTGCGGCCGTCACGCAAGCTGTCGAAACCATTGGCGCCTTGCGCGAGATCGACGCGCGGACGGAAACCGTTTCGGAGCCGGTGACCGAAGCCGTGGACAACCCGGCCCTTGCCGAGTGGCGCGCCGCCACCTCCTGACATCGCCACGTCGCGCGCCACGCCGGTGCGCGGCGCCCCACCCCATCCACAGGCGCGCCGACCCTTGACCGTAGCCAGCGCACAGATGAATGTCGGCCAAAAGCACAAAGGGGTGGCAATGCCGGAGTACTCGTTTGACTGGGTGGACGCCTTTGCCGACCGACCGATGGCGGGCAACCCATGCGTCGTGGTTTATGACGCTGCATCCATCCCCGTTCCTGATCGCATCGCGCTGGTGCGGGAAACGCGTCTCTCTGAGTGCGCATATCTGGTCCCGTCCGACGTCGCGGACTTCGGTGCGCGGTACTATTTGGCCGGTCGCGAGATCCCGATGGCCGGTCACCCTACCATCGCCACTGTTCTGTCTCTGGTGGATCGTGGGCATGTGGCCATCGGCGAACCGACCCGATTTACGCTGGAGGTCGGGGCGGGTGTGATCCCCATCGAGGTGTCCGGCCCAACCCAGCAACCGCGGATCAGCCTAACCCTACCGGCACCGCAATTTGGTCTGCGGTGCGATCCGGTTGAAATCGCCGCAATCTATGGTCTGAGGCAGGATGACATCGTCGGGACACCGCAGTTGGTGGATGCCGGGGCAGGGCATGTCATCGCCCTCCTCCGGTCGGCCGAGGCGCTGGTTGGCGCGCAACTGGACATCGATAAGCTTCATGGCTGGCAGGCGGCTCTGGACGTCCCGGGCGCCGGTGACATCGAAGTCTATCTGGCAGTCCTTTCCGGAGAGGGGACCGAAGCGCGGTTGCTGCTTCCGCCTCCGATGCCGCCCGAAGACCCTTTCACCGGTTCCGCAACGGGCGAGATGGCGGCCTATCTCTGGCATCACGGCCTGATCGACACGCCCCGGTTTGTCGCCAGGCAGGGCCATCACATGGGGCGCCCCGGGCAGGCCGAGGTCGAGTTGATCGGGACCCCAGATGCGATCTCGGGGGTTCGTCTCACCGGCTGCGGTGTGGTGCTCATGCGCGGAACGCTGACATTCTGACACGGACCTGGGCTGCGTTGTGCGGTCGCGGTCCAGGTGATGTGATTGCGTAATGCCACCGACACGTTACATGTACATTATGTCGTTACACCAGCGAGAGATCGGATGACAGCCGAGCTCGGCCATTTGGCTGTTGTGCTCGCCTTTATGGTGGCACTTGTGCAGATGATCGTCCCGATGATCGGCGCCCGGGCGGGCTGGTCAAACTGGATGGCTGTGGCTGCGCCGGCGGCCGTGGTGCAGGCGATGCTTCTGCTTGTCTCGTTCGGTGCGCTGACCTGGGCCTTCGTAACCTCGGATTTTTCTCTGGCGCTGGTCACCGCGAATTCCCATTCCGCCAAGCCGCTGATTTACAAAATTTCGGGCACGTGGGGCAACCACGAGGGGTCGCTCCTTCTGTGGATCCTGATCCTTGCGCTTTTCGGTGCGGCCGTGGCGTTGCTTGGCCGTGGCCTGCCGGATCGGTTGCGGGCGCTGGTCCTGGCGGTTCAATCCAGCATTGCTGTGGCATTCATGCTGTTTCTCTTGCTCACCTCAAATCCCTTTGTGCGGCACGCGTTTCCACCCTTTGACGGCAATGATTTGAATCCATTGCTGCAGGATCCTGGCCTGGCCTTTCATCCGCCGTTTCTGTACCTGGGCTATGTCGGGCTCTCGATGGCCTTCTCTTTTGCCATTGCGGCCTTGATCGAGGGCAAGGTCGACGCCGCATGGGCCCGTTGGGTGCGACCCTGGACCCTGGCCGCATGGGTGTTTCTGACAATCGGTATCGGGCTGGGGTCGTGGTGGGCATATTACGAATTGGGCTGGGGCGGCTGGTGGTTCTGGGACCCAGTCGAAAACGCCTCGTTCATGCCCTGGCTGATCGCGGCGGCCCTGTTGCACTCTGCAATCGTGGTTGAGAAGCGCAACACACTGAAAAGCTGGACAATTCTTTTGGCGATCCTGGGCTTTTCGTTTTCGTTGATCGGTACGTTCATCGTACGCTCGGGTGTGATCACCTCGGTGCATGCCTTTGCCAACGATCCCACGCGGGGGGTGTTTATTCTGGGCATCCTTGCGGTGTTCATCGGTGGTGCGCTGACGCTGTTTGCCGCCCGCGCGCATGTGCTGAGGTCCGATAGCGTCTTCGCGTTGTCAAGTCGGGAAAGCGCGCTGGTGATGAACAATCTGCTGTTGGTGGTGGCGACCTTTGTGGTGCTGGTCGGAACCCTTTGGCCCCTGTTTGCCGAGATGGCGACAGGGCGCAAAGTCTCGGTCGGTCCGCCCTACTTCAATATGGCATTCACGCCGTTTTTCGTACTGCTCGGAATGCTTCTACCGCTGGGTGCGATGCTGCCGTGGAAGCGGGCCCAGATCGGAAAGACGATGCATCAGCTTTGGGGCGCTTTGGCGTTGAGCATCGCGCTGGGTGCGCTGGTCTGGTCGCTGCAAACCGGCGGCAGCATACTCACGCCTCTGGGTGCCCTGCTGGGGGCCTGGATCATCCTGGGCTCGGTGGCAGATCTTGCGCAACGCGCGCGGGTCGGAAAGGCGGGCTGGGGTGAGGTGCTGCGCCGCCTTACCAATCTGCCACGCGCGGACTGGGGCAAGGCCGTGGCGCATACCGGCCTGGGCGTACTGTTCTTTTCGATTGCGGCACTCGAGGCCGGAACGATTGAGGACATTCGCGTTGTGCAGCCAGGCGAGCGCTATGAGTTCGCCGGTTACACACTGCAGCTGGATCAGGTGAGGGCGCTACAGGGCCCGAACTATCAGGCGGAACGCGCAACCGTTCAGGTGTTCGAGGGCGGGGTGCCGGAAACCGTGATATCTCCTGAAAAGAGGTTCTATCCCGTGCAGAGTTTCCCGACGACCGAGGCCGGGATCTGGCGGACCTGGGGCGGGGACCTGTATCTGGTCATCGGGGACCGGCAGGACGATGGCGGCTGGGTTGTCCGCAGCTTTTTCAAGCCAATGGCCAACTGGCTTTGGGCTGGTATGATCATCATGGCGCTGGGCGGCACGCTCAGCCTGACCGACCGGCGATACCGTCTTGGAGCGGGCGCGCGGCGCAAGCGGCCGGGCCGTTCGGTGCCGGCTGAATGATCCGTTTTGTGACCCTGTGTCTGGCGCTGCTTGTGGCGGTTCCCGCTTCCGCAGTGCAGCCGGATGAGATCCTCGGGGATCCGGCGCTGGAGGCGCGGGCGCGGGATCTGAGCAAGGAGATACGGTGCCTCGTGTGCCGCAACGAGAGTATCGACGAATCGAACGCCGAACTGGCGCGCGACCTGCGCATTCTGGTGCGCGAGCGCCTTGTCGCGGGGGATACGGATGCGCAGGTGTTTTCGTACCTGGTCGACCGCTATGGTGAGTATGTACTGCTAAGGCCACGGTTCAATGCGGGCAATCTGATCCTGTGGTTCGCTGGTCCGGTGATGCTTCTGGGGGGTGCGGCCGTTGCTGTCGTTTTCCTGCGCAGGCGGAGCAGGCCGGCAGGGGCAGGTTCGGATGTCGCACCCCTGAACGCGGCAGAACGCGCACGGCTGGATCAGCTTCTCAAGGACGACTGACCCCACGTCGCGCCTTTGCAGCAGCGACTGTCGGCGCTAGGGTCATCCCAAAATGTCCGGAGGCCATGATCCCATGCTGCTAGAAACGATCACATACGACCTGATCCAGGACATCGCGACGGTCACGCTCAACCGTCCCGAGGTCATGAACGGTTTGAACACGCAGATGCGCGCCGAGCTTCTTGCCTCAGTGAATCGCGCCGCCTCCGAAGCGCGGGTGCTGGTGCTGACCGGCGCTGGTCGGGCATTTTGCTCGGGGCAGGACCTGGGTGACCGGGTGAGCGCGGCGGATTTGGATCTTGAGCGCACGTTGCGCGAAGAGTACGAACCGTTGCTGCGTGCGATCTATGACTGTCCGATCCCGACGATTGCGGCGGTCAACGGACCGGCAGCGGGGGCAGGCGCGAACCTCGCGCTGGCGGCCGATGTGGTGATTGCGACCCAATCGGCCGTGTTTATCCAGGCCTTCGCCCGGATCGGTCTGATCCCGGATGCTGGCGGCACGTATTGGTTGCCGCGCCAGATGGGGGCCGCCAAGGCGATGGGGGCGGCGCTGTTTGCCGAACCGATCACCGCCAGCCAGGCCGAGGCGTGGGGCATGATCTGGGAGGCCGTGCCGGACGCGGACTTCGCGGAAAAGGTCAAAACCCGGGCCTTGCAATTGGCAAACGGCCCCACCGCCACCTATGCGTTGATGAAACAGGCGATGCGCGCGTCTTATGACAATACCATGGATGTCCAACTTGACCTGGAAGCGCAGCTGCAGGGGCAGGCGGGCCGAACACGCGACTTTACCGAAGGCGTTATGGCGTTTCTTGAGAAGCGGCCCGCGCAATATGAGGGCCGTTGAAGCGCCAGGCCTGTCGGCGGCACTTTATGAGTTTTGGTGGTTTGGGCTGAAACAGGCCTGGGCCTGCCTGTTTGGCGGCCTGATGCTGGGCCTGATTGTGGTCACTGCATTTGTCTACCCTGATGACGCGGCGCTATTGCGCTATGACTTCCTGTTTTTGTCCGCCGTGGCCATTCAGATCTGCCTATTGATCTTTGGGCTTGAGACACTGGACGAAGCCAGGGTTATCTTTCTGTTCCATCTTGTTGGCACGCTGATGGAAGTCTTCAAAACCGCGCAGGGCAGTTGGATCTATCCCGAGGAGGCGATGTTCCGCATCGGCGGCGTACCCCTGTTTTCCGGGTTCATGTATGCGGCTGTCGGCAGTTACCTGGCGCGGGTACAGCGCATTTTTGAGTTTGGCTTTACCCGCTATCCGCCGATATGGGCCACATGGGCGGTGGCGGTTCTGGCCTACATCAACTTCTTCACACACCACTACACGGTCGACGTGCGCCTGCCGCTGATCGCCCTCACACTGGCGATGTTTATGCCCTGCCGCGTCTATTACCGCCCGGCGCGGATGCGGCTTTGGATGCCGTTGGGGATCGGCTTTGGACTGGTCGCCCTCTTTATCTGGTTTGCTGAGAACATAGGGACCTTTGCCGGGGCCTGGATCTACCCCGAGCAGGTTGGAGCCTGGTCGATGGTCAGTTTCAGCAAGCTGGGGGCGTGGTACCTGCTGATGATCCTCAGCTTTGTCATGGTCACCTGGGTCCAGCCGCCGAAACCCGAGGTGCCTTGACCGTGCCTGCCGGGGCGCCATTCTAGCCCCATGAGTTTCACATCCAGGATTACCCGGGCGCCGCTTCCCTATGATCCGGCGCGCGCCGCGCAGGCAGTGAAGGGCAGGGATGACCCCGCCGCGTTGCACGATCTGATTGCGGGGACCGCCGGATGCTCTCCGTACCTCTTTGATCTGCTGGTAAGGGAGCGTGCCTGGTTCGATACCATCCTTGACGTCGCGCCTGAAGACACTCTGGCTGCCGTGCTTGGCGAACTTGAGACTGCTGCGCCCGAGCATCTGGGCACATGTTTGCGCGAAGCCAAACGCCGCGTCGCCTTACTCGCTGCGCTTTGCGATCTGGGCGGGGTGTGGGGACTGGATGAGGTGATGGGCGCGCTGACCCGTCTTGCCGACTGCGCGCTGGATCTGGCTGTGGACACATTGGTCCGGTCGGCCCAACGGGCCGGGCGACTCCCGCAGGTGCCGGCGCGTGATGGCGGGCTCTTTGTCATCGCGATGGGTAAACTGGGCGCGCGCGAGCTCAACTATTCATCGGACATCGATCTTATCTTTCTGTTCGACGAGAGCCTCTATCCGGCCGAAGACTACCAGACGATCCGCAAGCAGTTCATTCGCATCACGCAAGAGGTGGTGAAAGTCTTCGGGACCGGTCCGACGGGCGGTTATGTGTTCCGCACTGATCTGCGCCTGAGGCCCGACCCCTCGGTCACGCCGGTATGTATCGGCATGGCGGCCGCTGAACGCTATTATGAAAGTCAGGGCCGCACGTGGGAACGCGCGGCGCTGATCCGCGCCCGGATCGCGGCCGGTGACAGGGCAGCGGGTGTGCGCTTTCTGGACAGCCTGTCGCCGTTTGTCTGGCGCAAACACCTGGATTTTGCCGCGATCCACGATGCCCATGACATCCGCCTGCGGATCCGCGACCACAAGGGTCTGGGCGGCGCGTTCCACCTGCCAGGTCACAACGTAAAACTGGGCCAGGGCGGGATTCGCGAGATTGAATTCCTGATCCAGACCAAACAACTGATCTGTGGTGGGCGGGATCCGGACCTGCGCGACGCGGGGACGCGCCAGGCGCTGACGGCGCTGGCAGACAAAGGGTGGATCCCCCGGGACGTGGCCGATCAGCTCTATAGGGCCTATGCGGAACATCGCACATTGGAGCATCGGCTGCAGATGCTGGACGATGCGCAAACCCACAGCTTTCCGCTGAAGCAGGCCGCGCGGGCGCGGCTTGCCGCGTTTTGCGGTGCCCCTGATCCCGCCGCGTTCGAAGCGGAACAGGCGCGCCGCTTTGTCGAGGTCCGCTCCCTGGTTGAGGGGTTCTTTTCAATGCCCTCGGGACCGCAGCCGTCGCCCGAATTCCCCGCTGATCCCTGGGCCTCGTTTCCGGATCCTGAAACAACACGCAAAACCATTACGGGCTGGTCTGCTCTTCCCGCGCTGCGCACGGATCGCGGACGTGCGTCGTTCGAACGTTTGGCCCCGGCCTTTGCAGCGCGGCTGTCCGGTGCGGCGGATCCGGGTCATGCGCTGTCGGTCTTTGACCGCTTCCTGCGGGGGTTGCCAGCCGGAATCCAGGTTTTTGCCTTGTTTGAGGCAAACCCCATGATCCTTGATCTGCTGGTTGACGTCTGTGCAACGGCCCCGCGTTTGGCCGACTATCTGGGCCAAAACCCACAGGTGCTGGACGCTGTGCTCTCGCCCAGTTTTTTCGAGCCATCGGCCCGTCTGACGGATCTAAAGGCTGAGCTTGACCGGCACCTTGACGCTGCCGAAGACTACGAGCGCTGCCTGGATGCCGCCCGTGTCTGGGCCCGTGAACAGTGGTTCCGGACCGGGGTTCAGGTTCTCCGCCAGACGGCCTCCCCCGTCGAAGCCGGTGCCGACTATTCGGTTGTGGCCGAGGCTGTGCTACAGGCGTTGCTGCCGTATGTAACGGCGGAGATTGCCGGAAAACACGGTCCACCGCCGGGGGACGGTGCGGCGATCCTGGCCATGGGCAAGCTTGGATCGGCCGAGATGACCGCGCGTTCGGACCTCGACTTGATCATCGTGTACGATGCCTCGGCAAGCGCGGAATCCGACGGGCCGCGGCCGCTGGCGGCGACCGCATGGTATGCGCGTTTCGCCCAGGCGCTGGTGGCTGCACTGTCGGCGCCCACAGCCAGGGGTGTCCTCTATGACGTGGATATGCGGCTGCGCCCCTCGGGTCGGCAGGGGCCCGTGGCGGTCGCACTCGCCGGTTTTGCCCGCTACCAGGCCCAGGACGCCTGGACATGGGAGCATCTTGCGTTAACGCGCGCCCGTGTCGTTGCCGGTGCGCCGCAGGTCTGCACGCGCCTGAATTCGATCATTACAGATGTGCTTGCAGCACCGCCCCGGCCCGATACGCTTAAGGATGTCCGCGACATGCGCGCCCGTCTGGCCGAAGCGAAGGCGGGCGATGGGCCCTGGGCTCTTAAGGATGGCCGCGGCGGGATTCTGGATATTGAACTTTTGTTGCAGGCCGGGCGGCTTCTGACGCCGTCGGTGACGGCGGTAGCGCCGCTGTCCATGGTGGCCGAGCTGCAGGTGGCAGGTTGGATCACCGCCGCGCAGAGCGCGGCACTG